>NZ_JBGCCA010000089.1:0-1128 GCF_041261265.1 Streptacidiphilus sp. MAP12-33 | reverse complement strand
CGCGCAGCGCCGCCTGTGGTTCATCGGCCAGCTCGAGGGTCCCAGCGCCACCTACAACAGCCCCATCGTGCTGCGCCTGACCGGCGACCTGGACACCGCTGCCCTCGGCGACGCCCTGCGCGACGTCATCGACCGCCACGAAGCCCTGCGCACCGTCTTCCCCACCACCGACGGCGAGCCCTACCAGCAGATCATCCCCACCGACCAGCTCGACTGGCAGCTCACCTCGGTGGCGCCGGACGTGGCGCGGGAGTCCGTCGAGGAGGCCCTTCAGGCCCTCGACCTCCAGTCCCGCACGTGGGGCGAGACGCTGGACCTGGAAGCGGTCGACCCGGACGGCGACGACTTCGCGGCCGCCCTCGCGCGTGCCGCCCGCCACTCGTTCGACCTCTCCACCGAGGTGCCGATCAAGGCCGTGCTCTTCGACGCCGGCCAGGACGATCACGTGCTGGTCCTCGTCATCCATCACATCGCGGGCGATGGCTGGTCCACCGGGCCCCTCACCCGCGACGTCTCCACCGCCTACACGGCCCGTCGTGAGGGTCGGGCGCCGCAGTGGACCGAGCTGCCGGTGCAGTACGCGGACTACGCGATCTGGCAGCGCGAGCTGCTGGGTGACGACGCGGACCCGGACAGCCTCATGTCGCGTCAGGTCGCCTACTGGCGCGAGGCGCTGACCGGCTCCCCGGAGGAGCTTGAGCTTCCCTTCGACCGCAGCCGCCCGACCGTGGCCAGCCACCAGGGCCACTCCGCGGGCTTCGCGCTGTCGGCCGAGGCGCACCAGCGCCTGATGGAGCTGGCGAAGGCCGAGGGCGTCACCCTGTTCATGGTGCTGCAGACGGCACTGTCGGTGCTGTTCGCCCGCCTCGGCGCGGGGACGGACATCCCGATCGGTTCCGCGATCGCGGGCCGCACCGACGAGGCGCTGGACGAGTTGGTCGGCTGCTTCGTCAACACCCTGGTCGTGCGCACGGACCTGTCCGGCGACCCGACCTTCCGTGAGGTGCTGGGCCGGGTTCGTGAGGCCGGTCTGGGCGCGTTCGCGAACCAGGACGTCCCCTTCGAGCGCCTGGTCGAGGAGCTGGCCCCGAGCCGTTCCCTCGCCCGTCACCCGCTCTTCCAGACCGT
>NZ_JBGCCA010000088.1:0-1290 GCF_041261265.1 Streptacidiphilus sp. MAP12-33 | reverse complement strand
CGACCGCCACGAAGCCCTGCGCACCGTCTTCCCCACCACCGACGGCGAGCCCTACCAGCAGATCATCCCCACCGACCAGCTCGACTGGCAGCTCAAGACCGCCCGGGTCGCCCCGGTCGAACTGACCGGCGCGGCTACGCGGGCGACGCAGTACGCGTTCGACCTGTCGACCGAGATCCCGATCAAGGCGTGGCTGTTCCTCGCCGGGGTGGGGGAGCCGGCGGTCCTGGTGATCCTGATCCACCACATCGCGGGCGACGGCTGGTCGATCGCGCCTCTGGGCCGCGACCTGGCCACCGCCTATGCCGCCCGTCGTGAGGGTCGGGCGCCGCAGTGGACCGAGCTGCCGGTGCAGTACGCGGACTACGCGATCTGGCAGCGTGAGCTGCTGGGCGACGACACGGACCCGGACAGCCTCATGTCGCGTCAGGTCGCCTACTGGCGCCAGATGCTGACCGGCTCACCGGAGGAGCTCGAGCTTCCCTTCGACCACCCGCGCCCGGCGGTCGCCAGCCGCCGCGGGCACAGCGTGCAGCTCCAGGTCTCCGGCGACGTGCACGCCCGCCTGCTGGAGCTGGCCAAGGCCGAGGGCGTCACGCTCTTCATGCTGCTGCAGGCTGCCCTCGCGGTCCTGCTGTCCCGCCTCGGGGCCGGCACCGACATCCCGATCGGCTCCGCCGTCGCGGGTCGCACCGACGAGGCGCTGGACGAGTTGGTCGGTTGCTTCGTCAACACCCTGGTCGTGCGTACGGACCTGTCCGGCGACCCGACCTTCCGCCAACTGCTGGGCCGCGTCCGTGAGGCTGGTCTGGGCGCGTTCGCGAACCAGGATGTTCCCTTCGAGCGCCTGGTCGAGGAGCTGGCCCCGAGCCGTTCCCTCGCCCGCCAGCCGCTCTTCCAGATCGTCCTCACGATGCACAACACCGGCGAGAACTCCCTGGAGATCCCCGGCCTCGAGGTCGAGCGCCTGCGGACGGAGCGCCCGGCAGCCAAGTTCGACCTCGACGTGATGATCGGCGAGGACTTCGACGCCGACGGCCGCCCGGCGGGCGTCCTCGGCAACGTGACCGCCGCCGCCGACCTGTTCGACCCGGAGTCGGTCCGCCTGCTGGCGGAGCGCTGGGCCCGCGTCCTGGACGTGGTCTCGGCACAGCCGCAGCTGGCTCTCAGCGCGGTGGACGTGCTCGACACGGTCGAGCGTGAGTCGGTGGTGGCGGGTTGGAACGCGACGGCCGGTGCTGTGTCTGCCGGGACGGTGGCGGGGTTGTTCGAGGCCCGTGCTGCTGAGGT
>NZ_JBGCCA010000086.1:0-1335 GCF_041261265.1 Streptacidiphilus sp. MAP12-33 | reverse complement strand
TGAACCGCACCGGCTTGGTCGGAGACTCTAGGTTGTGAATGTGACCTGCGGTTTCGTGGCTGTCAGGTAGTAGGCGGCTTCGTATTCAGCAGGCGGGACGTGGCCTATCTCACCGTGGAGACGGCGGTGGTTGTACCAGTCCACCCACTCGGCGGTGGCGAGCTCGACCTCGGACAGCGTGCGCCAGGGCCGTTGGGGCTTGATCAGCTCGGTCTTGTACAGGCCGATCGTCGACTCCATGAGTGCGTTGTCCAGCGCGTCGCCGACCGAGCCGATGGAAGCGGCGATGCCGGCCCGGTCCAGGTGCTGGGCGAGCGCGAAAGAGGTGTATTGCGACCCCGCGTCCGAATGGTGCGTCAACTCGCCTGCCACCGGGCGTGTTCCGGAGCGGTCGCGCTGCCACAGGGCCATCTCCAGCGCGGCCAGGACGAGCTCGGTGTGCTTGGTGGTGGCCGCGGACCAGCCGACGATGCGGCGCGAGAAGGTGTCCACCACGAACGCGACGTAGACGGTGCCAGCCCAGGCCGCGACGTGGGTGAAGTCCGCGACCCAGGTCCGGTTCGGTGCCAGGGCGACGAAGCGCGTTCGACCAGGTCGGGTGCCCGCGCGGCGGCGGGGTCCGGCACGGTGGTGACGACCTTCCTGCCCCGCACCGCGCCGGTGATGCCCAGCTCCCGCATCAGCCGTTCCACGGTGCAACGGGCCACCGCGTGGCCCTGCGGGTTCAGTTCGCGCCAGACCTTCCGGGCGCCGTAAACACGGTAGTTGGCCTCGTGGACCTCGGTGATCAGCTCCCTGAGGCCAGCGTCGCGGACCTGCCGGGCGGACGGTGACGTCTGCCGCTTCTTGTGGGCGTAGTAGGTGGACGGGGCGATGCTGCAGTCGTGCTGGGCCAGCACGCGGCAGATCGGCTCGACGCCGCCGAAGCGGTCCCGGTGCTCGTCGATGAAGGCTACGAGCGCAGATGTGGCCGGTCGAGCTCGGCCGCGAAGAAACTCGCCGCGGCCTTGAGGATCTCGTTCGCCCTCTTCAACTCGGCGACCTCCTTCTTCAGGGCCTTGACCTGCGCGGACTCCTCGGTGGTCGTGCCCGGACGCTGCCCGGAGTCGACCTGGTCCCGCCGGACCCACTGCCGCACGGTCTCGGCCGATCCGACGCCGAGCTTGGACGCGACGGCCTTCATCGCGGCCCACTCGGTGTCGTAGTCCGGACGGACCTCAGCGACCATGCGCACCGCACGACGCCGCAGCTCAGCGGGGTAAGGGGAGGGACGTGCCATGACTCAATCCTCTCAGAGAATCGAGTCTCCATTCGAACCGGTGCGGTTCAGGATGC
>NZ_JBGCCA010000085.1:0-1382 GCF_041261265.1 Streptacidiphilus sp. MAP12-33 | reverse complement strand
TGAAGCTTCTATGTCTCGTCAACCCCTGGTGTCGTTGCGGCGGCGTTGTTGAGGTGGCGGTAGAGGCGTCGGGCGAGGTAGCGCTTGATGCAGCGGCGGATTTCTCGGTCTGTCTTGCCTTCAGTGCGTCGCCGGTCAACGTAGGAGCGGGTCTGGGGGTGATGGACCATGCGGACCATGGCGATGACGTTCAGTGCGCGGTTGAGGCGCCTGTCGCCGCCGCGGTTGAGCCGGTGGCGGGTGGTGTTGCCCGAGGACGCGGGTATGGGATTCACGCCGGCGAGGGCGGCGAACGCGGCCTCGTCACGGACCCGCCCCGGGTGGGACCAGGCAACCAGAACGGTGGCGGCGGTGACGGGGCCGATGCCGGTTTCTCGGAGGAGGTCGGCGGCGGGGCTGGCCTCGACGAGCTCGCCGGTCCGGCGCATGTTGTCCGAGATCTCGGCGTCGAGGGTGAGGATCCTCTTGGCCAGCCGGACAGCCTCGGTGCGGGCGGTGGTGGTCGCGAGGTCTTCCTCGCGGGGGCGCCAGCGGGCGATCTCGCCGATTTTCTTTGCGCCGAGGGGACGCCGGGCATCGATGCCGAGGTCGGTGACGCGTACGAGGGCGGTCAGGGCGTTCACGGCCCGGGTCCGCTCGCCGGTGAGCTCGTCCCGGGCTGTGAGGAGGATCTGGGCCGCTGCTCGGACCCCCTCATCCATCCGAGGAGTGCGCAGCTGCTCTTCGTTGAGCGGAAGTACAGCTGCGGCGATGCGTCGGGCGTCGATCGGGTCGGACTTACCGACTCCACGCCGGCCGGTGCGGCCCATGTGGGCGGCTTCGGCCACCTGGTAGCCGGCGAGTGCCGTCTGGCGGGCGATCTGGGCCCCGTAGCTGCCGACGCCCTCGATGACCCACAGGGCACCAAGGTCCCCGCCGGTTCGGCGTCCGGCCCAGGCGATCGCACGGGCTCTGCCGGCGTGGGTGTTGGGGAAGGTCTCCGTGCCCAGGTGCTCGCCGTTACCGGTGAGAACGGCGTAGGTGTGGGTCCTGGCGTGGGTGTCGACGCCGATGACGAACGAACGCGTGTGGCCGACAATGGTGTTCACGCGATCAGGATTCCTCTCCGTGAGACGGTGATCCCGGTCGCCGTGGACCGGTGCCGTGCCCGGGAGAGGTCACTTCGAGGCAGAACTGTGACGGGCCACGACCCCTTGGGGTCGGGCGGGCTTCTATCAGGCCACCGAGGTGGGCCGGGTCGGCGCCGGCCACCCGCCGCAGTCGGACAGTTCATTCGCAAGGCACCCATGGGGGCCATCGTTGTCACGAGTCACGACTGCGGTGGAGCGACCGACGCCAACCCTGCCAGCCGGTCCCGGACCAGCCACCCAAAAGACTCACAG
>NZ_JBGCCA010000084.1:0-1446 GCF_041261265.1 Streptacidiphilus sp. MAP12-33 | reverse complement strand
AACCGTTCCTATTCAGTGTGCAGGAGTGAGCTTTGGGCCCGATCCTGGTTCACTGGCGCATTCCGAACGGTTTTGGATGCGCTGGTCGTCCGCGTTCGCTCCGCGTCCGGCGACACGGATCGTGTCCGTGGTCCGGGGATGCGGGGGCGGGTTCCCTCACGCCCTCGGGTCCCGTGTTCGGCCTGGGCGGTCCGGTGCCCCGCACCATCGCTCTGGTGGTGCGGGGGCGGTGCCGTCCGTCGCCGGACGCGGTGCCCGAGGGCGCGCCTGCCGATGGCCACCGCGGCGGCGGCGTGTCGGCTGGTCTTACGGTTCTTGTCGGTCAGCGGCTTGTGCCAGTGTTGTGCGCCCCACAGGCTGGTGTAGGCGGGGTCGACGGCGATGACGCCGATTCCGGCCTCGGCGCACATCGACACCAGCCGTGCGCGGAGTCTGCTGGTGGGGATGCCGGAGACGAGCTGCCGGAATTTCTTCCTGCGGCCGTGCTTCTCACGGGTGGTGGAGTCGGTGAAGTCCAGGTCCTCGATCGCGATCGCCTGGACCTGGGTGGACTTGGCCCAGTGCAGCAGGCGGGTCAGGGCGTGGCGCAGTTGCGCGTCGCGCCGGCCGGAGGTGCCGGTCAGGTCGTAGTCGAAGCGACGCGGCCTGCCGACCGGGTTGCCGTGCTCGTCCAGCAGCCATGCGGCCAGGTGGTCGGCGTTGGTGTCCACGCCGACCACGCCGTGCGCACGCAGACCGTCGAGTGGGACGACAGGCGGCGCGGCGCGCTTCCAGGACGCGTCCAGGTACCAGCGTCCCGAGGCGGTGTTGAGGTGGATGCGGTAGGCGACCGCCCGGTGCGCTTCGATCCGGTCGCGCCATTCCTCGCCCCGGTAGGGGAAGGTCACCTGGGTGGTGAGGGTGTAGCGGCCGTGTGCGGTGTTGGCCAGGTGGGTGAGCGGGGCGGGCAGTTTGACGCTCACCTCGCCCTGCGAGGTGACGCGGATGGTCTCGTTACCCAGGCGCTTGCCGGATTCGCCGTCGGCGGTCAGGAACCAGCGGGCTGCCTCCCATTCGGCCCGCCACTGTGCCTGGGTCCTGTTCGCGGCGGTGAGATGGTGGCGTTGTTTGAGCCGCCGCCGCCCGCCCCGGACGATGGACACGCGTCCGGCCTCACGCTCGGACCGGACGTGCTCGTGCGTGGCTTCGAGGATCGCCAGGCGGCGTGACTTGGCAAACCACTCGTGCCGCGAGCGGTAACCACCGGGCGTCCCTTTGCTTCCCTTCTCGCCGACCGGCAGCGACAGACGATGCCTCACGGTACGAATTGCGGCTTCGAGCGACCGCAGGTGCGCGTGCTGGGCGCGCCGGGCAAGTCCCCACTGGTCGTGGGTGTTCGAGGTCACCGAACCGGCCCACCGCGACGACGAGGCAGCAGTCAGTTCGCGCTTGCGCTCCGCCCACCTG
>NZ_JBGCCA010000083.1:0-1670 GCF_041261265.1 Streptacidiphilus sp. MAP12-33 | reverse complement strand
TGTGTGTCGGGCACGTTGTTGGGTCCTGAGGGAACGGCTGTGTGAGCAGCTGGACCTTCTGGTCGTTGTTTGAGAACTGCACAGTGGACGCGAGCATCTATGGCCAAGTTATTAAGGGCGCACGGTGGATGCCTTGGCACCAGGAACCGATGAAGGACGTGGGAGGCCACGATAGGCCCCGGGGAGCTGTCAACCGAGCTTTGATCCGGGGGTGTCCGAATGGGGAAACCCGGCAGTCGTCATGGGCTGTCACCCATACCTGAACACATAGGGTATGTGGAGGGAACGCGGGGAAGTGAAACATCTCAGTACCCGCAGGAAGAGAAAACAACCGTGATTCCGGGAGTAGTGGCGAGCGAAACCGGATGAGGCTAAACCATGGTGGTGTGAGACCCGGCAGGGGTTGCCATTGTGGGGTCGTGGGATTGTGTTGCAGTCGTCTGCCGGCGGCTGGGCGAGTCAGAAACCGTACAGGTAGTCGAAGGACATGCGAAAGGTCCGGCGTAGAGGGTAAGACCCCCGTAGACGAAATCTGTGCGGCTCGCTTATGCAACTCCCAAGTAGCACGGGGCCCGAGAAATCCCGTGTGAATCTGGCGGGACCACCCGCTAAGCCTAAATATTCCCTGGTGACCGATAGCGGATAGTACCGTGAGGGAATGGTGAAAAGTACCGCGGGAGCGGAGTGAAATAGTACCTGAAACCGTGTGCCTACAAGCCGTGGGAGCCTTTAGGGGTGACTGCGTGCCTTTTGAAGAATGAGCCTGCGAGTTTGCGGTGTGTGGCGAGGTTAACCCGTGTGGGGTAGCCGTAGCGAAAGCGAGTCCGAATAGGGCGAATCAGTCGCGCGCCCAAGACCCGAAGCGGAGTGATCTAGCCATGGGCAGGTTGAAGCGCGGGTAAGACCGTGTGGAGGACCGAACCCACCAGGGTTGAAAACCTGGGGGATGACCTGTGGTTAGGGGTGAAAGGCCAATCAAACTCCGTGATAGCTGGTTCTCCCCGAAATGCATTTAGGTGCAGCGTCGCGTGTTTCTTGCCGGAGGTAGAGCACTGGATAGGCGATGGGCCCCACCGGGTTACTGACCTTAGCCAAACTCCGAATGCCGGTAAGTGAGAGCGCGGCAGTGAGACTGTGGGGGATAAGCTCCATGGTCGAGAGGGAAACAGCCCAGAACACCGGCTAAGGCCCCTAAGCGTGTGCTAAGTGGGAAAGGATGTGGAGTCGCAGAGACAACCAGGAGGTTGGCTTAGAAGCAGCCACCCTTTAAAGAGTGCGTAATAGCTCACTGGTCAAGTGATTCCGCGCCGACAATGTAGCGGGGCTCAAGTACACCGCCGAAGCCGTGTCATTCATACAGATACCTCCAACGAGGGTATGGATGGGTAGGGGAGCGTCGTGTGCCGGGTGAAGCCGCCGAGGAATCGAGTGGTGGACGGTTCACGAGTGAGAATGCAGGCATGAGTAGCGATACAGGAGTGGGAAACTCCTGCGCCGATTGACCAAGGGTTCCTGGGTCAAGCTGATCTGCCCAGGGTAAGTCGGGACCTAAGGCGAGGCCGACAGGCGTAGTCGATGGACAACGGGTTGATATTCCCGTACCCGCTTTGAAGCGCCAACGGCGAACCTCTGAATGCTAAGGCCGTGAAGCCGCCCCGGAGTCTTCGGAC
>NZ_JBGCCA010000082.1:0-1770 GCF_041261265.1 Streptacidiphilus sp. MAP12-33 | reverse complement strand
GACAAGACATCCCACGCGGATAAGCGTCAAGCCACTGCGGCAGGTTGATCTTCCGATAGCGGAGTTGCGAAGGCCTTCGTCTCGTCGTAGGGCTGGCCGTGCTGGAGGCAGTGGAAGAGCATGCCCATGAAGCGGTTGAACAGGTTCCTCTGCGCGGCGACGTGGCGGTCGCCGGCTTGTCTGCGGCGGTCGTAGTGGGCTCTGGCGCCCGGCGACTTGGTGAGGGAGACGAAGGCCCACACATAGCCCACGGCGGCCAGGCGCTGGTTCTTGACCCGTCGGCTCATCACTGTGCAGCTCTTGCCGCTGGCCCGGGTGACGGGGGCACTGCCGGCGTATGCCTTCAGCGAGCCGGCGTTCGCGAACCGGGTTCGATCGTCGCCGATCTCCGCGAGGACGCGGGCTCCGGTTAAGGAGCCGAGTCCGGGAAAGCTGCGGATGATCGGCGCATCGGGATGCCCCTCGAAGGCCGCAGCGGTGGCCTCTTCAAGCTGGTCAGCGTTGAGGCAGGCGGTGTTCAGCTGCCGGAGCAGGGCGGATGTCTGCTGGCCCAGTGCCGCTTCGACCTGTGGGAGCTGGTGGAGGTACTCGCGGTGGAAGACTTCGTGGAGCCGGTCGGCCTCGGCCTGGATGCCGCGGACCCGACCGGACTGTTTGAGCAGGGACTGCAGTCTGCGGCGGGTCAGGCTCGCGGCGGCGGCTGGGGTGGGAGCCGCAGCCAGGATCGTGCGGGCCTCCCGTGAGCACAGGCCGTGCTTGTGGTTGGCGAACGCCTCGAGGATGGCGGGGTAGAACTCCCGCAGTTGGGACCGGAGCTTGTTGTGGGCCTGGCCGCGGTCCCACACCGCGTCCTGTTGGGCTCGGGCGAGGACGGCGATGGCTTGCACAAGCTCGGAATCCGCAGGTAGCGGCCGGTGCGCGGCCATGTCGGTCCGCAGGATGTTCGCCAGGGCCGCGGCGTCGACGGCATCGGACTTCTTCCGGGCGACTGAGTGCCGGTCCCGGTAGCGGGCGACCGCCAGTGGATTGATCGCGTAGACCGGGCGGCCGGTGGCGCGCAGGCAAGCGACGAGGAGCCCGCGGGAAGTCTCGATCGCGACTGGGATCGGGGCATCGGCATGGTCGCCGTGCTCCAGCAGTAGGGCGGTGAGCTGCGCGAACCCGGCGGCGTCGTCACCGATCCGTTCTTTGGCGAGTTGCGTTCCGCCGGCATCGACGATCGCAATGTCGTGGTGGTCCTCAGCCCAGTCGACTCCGCAGAACACCCGCGTTGGTAATCCGGTGATCTCCATGGCCTCCTCCTTCGATGTTTGCCCAGGTCGGAGCCTTGCAGGGTGCGCGTGCTCCCTAATGGAAGTGCTCAAGGCACGTCATCCCACCAGCCGTTCGCAACCCCAGCGAGAGGTGCGGCCCTCGGTCTGCGTCAGAGCTGGGAGCTCAGGCAGTGGTGAGAGGTGATCCGCACAACTGGCTCGGACTGCGGACAGCGAATCGCGCCACGGCCGGCAGAGCCAGCGCGAGCGAAGGAGGTATCTTCCGTTGCGCGTCCTCGACCGTTCTGGTCGGCTCTCGACGAGGCGGCGTCCCATCTTGTCCGTCGAAGGCCTACTCGTGATGGGCGCGGAGCCGGCCTCGTCTTGTCATAGGACTCCGTGGTCCGGGCATACTCAAAGGCTCGGCTCGCGCCCTGAAGATCGGCCCCCGGACCCACTCGAAGTGAACGCCGGGGCGCAGTACTTGCTCGCCGCCCTTCGCGTCCCATTAGGCGTA
>NZ_JBGCCA010000081.1:0-2084 GCF_041261265.1 Streptacidiphilus sp. MAP12-33 | reverse complement strand
CTGATCTCCGGTACGCCCAGCGCGGCGGGCACCTCCAGCGTGACGGTGACCGCCTCCTCCGGTACCGCGTCCGGCTCGACCTCCTTCACCTGGACGGTCAACGCGAGCGGCGGGTCCGGGGCGCTGGCCAACGGCGGTTTCGAGAGCGGCAGCCTGAGCCCGTGGACCTGCCAGTCCGGTAGCTCCGTGGTGAGCAGCCCGGTGCACTCCGGTAGCTACGCGGCGCTGGTCGCCCCGTCCAGCTCCACCACCGGCGAGTGCGACCAGACCGTCACCCTCCTGCCCAACCACAGCTACACGCTGACCGGCTGGGTACTGGGCCCGTACGCCTACATCGGCGTCAACGGCGGTGCGACGGCCAGCACCTGGTCCAGCACCACCAGCTGGAACAAGCTGACGGTTCCGTTCACCACCGGCGCCAGCGGCACGGTGACCGTCTACGTCCACGGCTGGTACGGACAGGGGAACGTCAACGCCGACGACTTCGCTGTGAACTGAGGTCGTTCAGGGGCGGGTCATCCGCAGCACGTCCAGAGCCTGGTCGAGCTGCTCCTCGGTGATCCGCCCCGCCGCCACATGACCGCGTTCGAGCACGACCTGGCGGATCGTCTTGCGCTCCGCCAGGGCCTGCTTCGCGATTTTCGCGGCCTCCTCGTAGCCGAGGTACCGGTTCAGCGGGGTGACGATCGAGGGGGACGACTCCGCGTACTCGCGCAGCCGCTCCACGTTGGCCGTCACCCCGTCCACGGTCCGGTCCGCCAGCAGCCGGGCGACGTTGGCCAGCAGGCGCACCGACTCCAGCACGTTGCGGGCCAGCACCGGCAGCATCACGTTCAGCTCGAAGCTGCCGCTCGCGCCGGCCAGGGTGACGGTCGCGTCATTGCCGATGACCTGGGCGGCGACCATCAGTGTCGCCTCCGGGATCACCGGGTTGACCTTGCCCGGCATGATCGACGAACCCGGCTGCAGGTCCGGCAGGTTGATCTCGCCCAGACCCGTGCACGGCCCGGAGCCCATCCAGCGCAGATCATTGGAGATCTTGGTGAACCCGACCGCGATCGTGCGCAGCTGACCACTCAGCTCCACCAGGCCGTCACGGGCGCCCTGCGCCTCGAAGTGGTCACGTGCCTCGGTCAGCGGCAGCCCGGTGGCGTGGGCCACCTCGGAGATCACCGCAGCGGAGAAGCCGGGCGGGGTGTTGATCCCCGTCCCCACGGCCGTTCCGCCGAGCGGCAGTTCGGCCACCCGCGGCAGCGTCGCCCGGAGCCGCTCCACACCGCCGCGGACCTGCGCGGCGTAGCCGCCGAACTCCTGGCCCAAGGTCACCGGCGTGGCGTCCATCAGGTGGGTTCGGCCCGACTTGACGACCGTCGCGAACTCCTCGGCCTTGCGCGCGAGCGCGTCCGCGAGGTGGTTCAGGGCCGGGATCAGGTCGTGCGTCACGGCGGCCGTGGCCGCGATGTGGATCGAGCTCGGGAAGACGTCGTTCGACGACTGGCTCGCGTTGACGTGGTCGTTCGGATGGACCGGCCGACCGAGCCGCTCGGTGGCGAGCGTCGCGACGACCTCGTTCACGTTCATGTTGGAGGAGGTGCCGGACCCGGTCTGGAACACGTCGATCGGGAACTGGTCGTCCCACTGCCCGGCGACGACCTCCTTGGCCGCGCTGCGGATCGCCGTGGCGGTCTCCTGGTCCAGCACGCCGAGCTTCGCGTTCACCTTCGCCGCGGCGGCCTTGACCTGCGCCAGCGCCGCGATGTGGGCGCGCTCCAGGCGCTGCCCGGAGATGGGGAAGTTCTCCACCGCGCGCTGCGTCTGCGCGCCCCACTTGGCCTCGGCGGGGACACGCACCTCGCCCATCGAGTCGTGCTCGATCCGGTAGTTCTCCATAACCCGATCAGCGTCCCAGGGCGGGAGTGTGTTCCCGCCCCGGACACGCCGCCGGGTCTTGGCTCAGCCCTTCGGGCCGACCGGGCTCGTCACATACCCGGCTCAGCCCTTCGGGCCGACCGGGCTCGTCACATACCCGGCTCAGCCCTTCGGGCCGACCGGGCTCGTCACATACCCGGCTCAGCCCTTCGGGC
>NZ_JBGCCA010000080.1:0-3482 GCF_041261265.1 Streptacidiphilus sp. MAP12-33 | reverse complement strand
ACGCCGCAGCTCAGCGGGGTAAGGGGAGGGACGTGCCATGACTCAATCCTCTCAGAGAATCGAGTCTCCATTCGAACCGGTGCGGTTCAGGATGCACCTCATCCCCCACCTTGTGGCGGCGGGCCGTGATGGATCGATGCTTGCGGTTCAGTCTGGACGTCTGGTTTGTCGTACGACAGGTCCTGACAAGCCCAAACGACAAAAGCTGACGGGAGAGCAGGCTGACTGACTACCTGTTTCCAATCCCAAGACCGCAGGTCACCCTTGACTGTCCGAAATGGGAGATTCGCGGAAGCGTTCGCCGAACAGGTCACCGTGACCGTTCGGCGAACGGAACTGCTGGGACGGCCTCCGGGGAGACTTCACCTGGAGGCTGGCGAGCACGCAGATCCGCGAGTGGAGCGCACCCCTGCCCAACGGGCGCGCCCCCTGGCTGGAGGACAGCTGACTTGGGCGGGGCTACCCGCTCTGATCGGCTTGCCTGGTCCCCTTGGCGCTCAGGTGGGCGCGGATCTGCTTGTACAGGGCGGCGACTTCCTGGGGGATATCGGTGTGCGCCGCAGCGAACGCGGCGCCCACACGTGGCTTGCTGTTGCCCTGTTCTTGCTGTGCTCGCTCAAGGAGCTGTTCGTCCAGCCGCTTCAGGAAGGCCTCGAACTCTCCGGACTTCTCTGGGTCCTTCCCGAAGGAGGTAGCGACGGTGAAGATCCCGGCGCGGTTCAGGTATCCGAGCCAGACGTCGAAGACGGCGTCGTTGCCGGGCCGTTCGTCGGGGGCCAGGCCGAGCTTGGTGAGCTGCTTGTTCAGCCCGCTGGGCGGCCAGAAGGCGGGGCCGTCGGCGACTGCCGCCCAGGGGATCTGGAAGGCCTCGAGGTAGTTGATGTACCCGCCAAAGTTGTTGTCGCCGCCGACGTCCACCAGCGCGATGTTGGCGCCCTCGGGGTCGCCGTGGCCGGCTGACCCGTCAGCCCACCACCGCCCGAGGGCGCCCAGGTCGGTGGCGCCTTCGCACAGGATGACGCCGGAGGCGAAGAGCAGGGCCCGTACGTCGGTGAGCAGCAGGTTCTGGAGCCAGTTGTTCAGGCCCTTCCTGTTCTGTGCCGGCAGGGAGGCGACTTGGGTGCCGGTGGCGTGTCCAGTGAGCCGGACCACCCTGTCCAGGTCGTCGATGTTGGAGCACGGGATCAGGTCTGGGCTGTGGGTGATCACGAGCCCTTGGACATCGGTGAGGTGGCGGGAGAGCCTCCGCTGCATGGTTGGGTGCAGGTTCACCGCGGGCTCGTCGAGGACGACTACGCGGCCGGGTTCTCCGGCGATCAAGGTGGCCAGCAACAGCGCTTCCTGGATGCCGGCTCCGGCGAATTGGGCGACTCGGGCATGCTCGTCGGGCCCGACCAGGATGTCGATCGTGAGGGATGTTTCGTCGGCTGGGTTGCTCCTCAGCCGCAACGGCAGATCGGTGATCTCTGTGAAGAGCCGTCGCGCATGTTCGAAACGCTGCTGCTCGTTTGGGCTGCCATTTTTGAGCCGGTACAACTCTCCGGCCACCGCGCTGCCGTCGCGCAGATCGACCGGTGAGGCCAGGTCAGCCAGCGGGAAGTGGCGTTGCAAGGGCAGCCGGCGGTTGTCCGTCAGGACGAGGGATCGACGTAGCACCTCCGCCAGGATGAAGCGGAAGTCGAAGCGAGTCCGTCCTTCACGGCTCTGCTGCTCGAGGTTCAGGGCCCGGGCCAGGGCACCGAGGCTGTCCGGCTCGACGGCATTGCCGTTGGTGACGCCTGAAACCTCCATGGTGAATGCGCCGGTCTCATCGAGCGTGTTGAGCATGAGGCTGAAGTCCACCGCGGACGGCTGGGGCTTATCCGCCAGCGGGGAGTACTCCTCCCGCAGGATCGACTGAAGCACCTGCATGGCAGGCACCCTGGCAGCGTCGCTGGGGTTGTAACCCAGCGGTGGGACGGCTCGTCGGGCTGATGCAACGGCATTGTCGATCCACGGGGCCATGTGGCCCCACTGAAGTCGTCCCGCAGCTGGCCCCTTGAGGCCCAGCTGCATCTGCTGCCCGTTGTGTTCGAAGTTCCACGCGGCCCACCACAGACCGGGATGACGGGCACTGTAGGCAACCTCCAGCTTGCCTCGGAGCAAGGAGCTCACGGAGTCAGCCGGCACGCCAAGCTGCGCGAACAGGCTGAGGGCCACGTGCTGCGGGACGCTCGAAACGTCGGACGAGTTCTCCAAGGCCGCGGTCGCGATGGCCGCCTCGACGAACAGTCGGACCAGTTCCTGCTCCCAGGGCTGGTCGAGTTCGATGTCGAGACTGACGGTGAAGGCCCCCGCTCCGTCCCGTCCTGCCTGCTGGAACAGATCCAGAGCGTCTGAGTTCTGGGGGCCGCGCAGTCCGTGCGCGAGCAGCACAAGGGGGAGGGCCAGAGCGGCTCCGAGGTTCGACTTCCCGGCCCCGTTCGGTCCGGTGATGATCGTTGTGCCTGGGCGAAGGGGGAGATTGAGGGCAGCGAAGGAGAGGAAGTCTCGTGCAGCTATCGAATGAACCCTCATGACCCCTGCCTCCGTTGCCAGATGGAGCTGATCGCTCCGGGTAGGACGACCAGCATCCTAGATCGCCTGCTCTCCTCAGCTTCCGTGCCGCGGCGCCTCGTCAGCTCCTTGCGTCGGCGCATCTGCGTGGCTGCCTTCCAGCCCTGCTGGCCCCGCCGTTCCTGCCGGCCGTTCTGGCCTGCCGCCCGGCCGGCCAGGCCTGGTTCTGGTGGTGGTTCAGGTGGTGTGTGTCGGTGTGGTGTTGGTGGTTGTTGGGGTGGTGTCGGTTGGGGTGCCGTAGGCGCCCCTTGGGGGTGTGGGGGATATCTGGTGGTGGTTTTCGTGTCGGGAATTCGCATTCCATAAATTCTCTGACGTGATGTCAGATCAGCGAGTGGAGCGCACACGTTGAGGAGCGGCCTGAAAGGCCGATCGGCCCCGGCAGAATGCGCCCCTATAATGCCCGATCAATGGCGCGTGATAAACTGGTTCACGCACCCAGGGCTCGGCATGGAAATGCCGGGTCAGCGCACCCGTGAAATAGCCGGGTGAATGCAAGCAACAGTGCCGAAGGCGCACCCGGAAACCACGCCGCCGAAAGGCGGCCCACTCCGGCCGGCACCACCCCGCAGCCGAACCTTCCCAGCTTGCAAGCCACAAACCAACACACCATAGGCCCAACGGGCCTGACACCCCACCACACCACCAAGCCGCCGAAGGCGGCCCAGCTCCCCGCAACGCGGGGAGCCAAACCCAACACCACGACTCCCGAAAGGGAGTCACCCCAAACCAAAAAACCCACCACCCCGAATTTCGGAACGAAATTCAAAAACGCCAAACCAAGAATTCCCGAAGGGAATTCGACAGCACCACGCACGGATTCCCCGAAGGGGAATCCACGTTGCGGGGAATTCCGTAAGGAATTCCCTAGGCCCTTTAGGGCCCCG
>NZ_JBGCCA010000079.1:0-3534 GCF_041261265.1 Streptacidiphilus sp. MAP12-33 | reverse complement strand
GCGGGCGGCTGGACCAACTCCTCCTCCGGTGAGGAGAACTCCGACGAGTGCGCCTGGATCGCGGCCGGCCAGGCCGGCGGCGCGTCCAACGTCGCCATGGGCACCGGCACCTTCACCGAGCAGGCCAGCTGGTCCAACGACACCAACGCCTGCGCCATCTCGCACCCGATCGTCAACCACGGCGGCAGCGGCAACACGGTCACGGTGACCAGCCCCGGTAACCAGTCGGGCACGGTCGGCACCGCCGTCTCGCTGCAGATCAGCGGCTCCGACTCCGGCGGCGCAAGCCTGACCTACTCCGCCACCGGTCTCCCGGCGGGCCTGAGCATCTCCTCCTCCGGCCTGATCTCCGGCACCCCGACCACCGCGGGCACCTCGTCCGTGTCGGTCACCGCCACCGACTCCACCGGCGCCTCCGGCTCCGCGTCCTTCACCTTCACCATCGCCTCCAGCGGCGGTGGCGGCGGCAACGGTGTCCTCAACGGCGGGTTCGAGACCGGCAGCTTCTCCAACTGGACCACCACCGGCATCGCCACGGTGACCACGGCCGCGAAGCACTCCGGCAGCTACGGCGCGATGCTCGGCTCGACCAACCCGAGCACCACCTCGACCGCGGCACAGACCTTCACCGCGCCGACCGGCACGACCAAGCTGTCCTTCTACTACGACGTGACCTGCCCGGACACCGTCACCTACGACTGGGCCACGGTCAGCCTGAAGAACAACACCACGGGGACCACCACCACCGTGCTGGCCAAGACCTGCGTGAACCCGACCTCCGGCTGGGTGCTGAAGTCGGCGAGCATCATCGCCGGCGACAGCTACACGCTGACCCTGACCAACAAGGACGACAACTACCCGGGCGACCCGACCTACACCTACTACGACGACATCACGACGTCCTGAAAGCAGCGCAGTCCGACGGAAAGTCCGTCTGACGGTAGGTCAGTAGGGCTGGCTCAGTGAGCCAGGAGGTGGACGCGGCGACCGGCCGCGTCCACCTCTCCGCTTTCCCGCAGGCCCAGCCGTGCGGCCAGTCGCCGCGAGGGCGCGTTGTCCGCGCGGATCAGCGCGCAGACCGGCAGGTCGGGGCGGAGCGGCCGGGCGTGGGCGAGCGCCGCCTCCGCCGCCTCGGCGGCGTAGCCCTGGCCCCAGGCCGTCGGCCGGAACCGGTAGTAGAGGTTGAGCGCGTCGAAGGATGTGTCGTGCGGCATCGCGATGCTCGCGACCTTGAGTCCGGCCACGCCGATCACGTGGTCCGGCGCCTCCCGCGTGACGACGCCGAGGTAGCCGAAGCCCTCCCGCTCCCAGTCGCCGGTCCACCTCGCCAGCCAGCGCGCGCACGTCTCGAACGAGGCGGCCCCGTCGGGGTTGTAGCGGTTGGTCTCCGGATCCCCGTGGATCGCGGCGACGGCGTCGAGGTCATCGGCCGCGAGCCGGAGCAGATGCAGCCGCGCGGTACTCAGTATCGGAAGGCGTGGGTTCACCGGAGGAAGCCTACGATGGTCTGGACTGCTGGCCACGCACCGAGGAGGCCGCATCATGACCACAGCCCAGGAGATCATGCACTCAGGCGCCCAGTGCGTCACCGAGCACGAGTCGCTGGCGACGGCGGCCAAGCTCATGCGGGACCGTGGTGTGGGCGCGCTGCCCATCTGCGGGGACGACGACAAGCTGATCGGCATCATCACCGACCGTGACATCGTGGTGAAGTGCATCGCCGCCGGCCTGGACCCCTCGGCGACCACCGCCGGGGAGATGGCCGAGGGCCGCCCGCTCACCATCGAGGGCGAGGACGACATCGAGCAGGTGCTGCGGGTGATGGAGCAGCACCGGGTCCGGCGGCTGCCGGTGATCGACCACCCCGCCCACAAGCTGATCGGGATGATCAGCGAGGCGGACGTGGCGCGTCACATGCCGCAGGCCCGCGTCGCGGAGTTCGTGTCGGCGATCTGCGCCGAGGACGAGTGAGCGCCCAGGACGAACGAGGGCCCTGGACAAGTGAGAGCTCAGGACAAGTGAGAGCTGCGGAGACAGAGACAGGCAGGGCCCGTCCGGAAGGACGGGCCCTGCTTCACGTCTGCGTGGTGGCGGCTCAGTACCAGCCGTTCGCCTGCCAGAAGGACCAGGCGGCGTTCGGGCTGCCGTAGGTGGAGTTCATGTAGTCCAGCGCCCACTTGATCTGGGTGCTGGGGTTGGTCTGCCAGTCGGCACCGGCGGACGCCATCTTGCTGGCCGGCAGGGCCTGGCCCAGGCCGTAGGCGCCGGACGAGGCATTGGTCGCGGTGATGTTCCAGCCGCTCTCGTGGGAGATGATCTGGTCGAACGAGGCGATCTGGTCGGCCGGCACGATCGACGCGGCGAGCGCCTGCGCCTCGGTCGGCGCGACGGCCGTGTCGGCGTGGGCGGCGCCGCCGATGCCGACCACGGCGGCGGAGGCGAGGATGCCGGCGCCGGCGATCGAGGCGGACAGGGTGCGCAGCGAGCGAATGTGGAAAGCCATGAAGAAGCAGAACCTCTGATCTCGGGGGCAGGTCGTCAGACACCCGGTGAACCGGGGCTCCGGGGTTTGACCCAGCCGGTGCGGCCTGACATCAACCACCGTGCCGGAACTGGCCCAAACGGCGCAAGGACCCCAATTACGATGCCCCATAGTGGACAAATCGGACTTATCACCACTCTGACGCCAAGCCAGACGGGCCCGTACTCCTATTCCCGGTAGTAGGCCGCGATTCCGTGTGGCGCAGGTCACCCGGGATCTTGCACGCCGCGGTCGGCGCGCTACGCTCCGTCGGTCGTTCTCACGCGGGGGGCAGGTCATGAACGAGCCACTGGGTCGACCCACGGTGCGCAGACTGCTGCTGACCGTGACCGTATTCCTGACCGGCTGGGGTGCCACGGCCGCGGCCGCGCTCTGGTTCGGGCAGCAGTTCTGGCCGGTCCTGGTCGTCGGCATGCTCACCCTGCTGGCTGTTCCCGTCTGCGTGATGCTGCTGGGCGGCCGGTTCCTTGCCCTCGCGCTGGCGGTTCTCTGCGGCATCCCGGCGCTCGTGGCCATGGCCGACGCGGTCGGCGACCGGGTCCTGCTGGCCCGGGGTGCCACCGTCCAGGCCCAGGTCACCTCGGTCGGCTACGGCAAGACCGGCAACCAGCAGGACTGCCACGCCCGCGATGCCGCCACCGGCCGCGCGATCCCCGGCACCTTCCGCAACTGCCTGAGCGAGGGCGTCGGCGACACCTTCGGGGCGATCGTCGACCCGCAGGGCCACGTCGCCCCCTACGACGGCGCCCGGGCGGACGTCGCCGACGACCTCTCCGTCAACCAGCCGATCGTCGGCGCCGCCCTGGGCGTGCAGGCCCTGGTCGTCCCGGTCACCTGGCTCTGGGCACGGCTGCGCCGGACCAGGCGGCGTTAGCCCGGGAACAGGGGAGCTCAGAACAGGCGAGAGGGGTGGCGGGGCGCGGCCCCGCCCCCCCCGCGGGGGGGGCCGCGGACGACCCCGCCCCCGCCGGCGTCAGGGGCGGCGCCCCGGC
>NZ_JBGCCA010000078.1:0-5989 GCF_041261265.1 Streptacidiphilus sp. MAP12-33 | reverse complement strand
GCGGGCGGCTGGACCAACTCCTCCTCCGGTGAGGAGAACTCCGACGAGTGCGCCTGGATCGCGGCCGGCCAGGCCGGCGGCGCGTCCAACGTCGCAATGGGCACCGGCACCTTCACCGAGCAGGCCAGCTGGTCCAACGACACCAACGCCTGCGCCATCTCGCACCCGATCGTCAACCACGGCGGGAACACCGTCACCGTGACGAACCCGGGCAACCAGTCGGGCACGGTCGGCACGGCGGTCTCGCTGCAGATCAGCGGCTCCGACTCCGGCGGCGCGTCCCTGACCTACTCCGCCACCGGTCTCCCGGCGGGCCTGAGCATCTCCTCCTCGGGCCTGATCTCCGGCACCCCGTCCGCCTCGGGCAGCTCCAGCGTGTCGGTCACCGCGACCGACTCCACGGGCGCCTCCGGCTCGACCTCCTTCACCTGGACGGTCAACCCCAGCGGCGGCAACGAGACCGTGTCGGTGACCAACCCCGGTAACCAGACCGGCACGGTCGGCACCGCCGTCTCGCTGCAGGTCTCCGGCTCCGACTCGGCCGGCAAGTCGCTGACCTACTCCGCCACCGGTCTCCCGGCGGGTCTGTCCATCTCCTCGGCGGGCCTGATCTCCGGCACCCCGACCACGGCGGCCACCTCCAGCGTGACGGTCACCGCCAGCTCCGGCACCGCGTCCGGCTCGGCGTCCTTCAGCTGGACGGTCAACCCGAGCAGCGGCGGCTGCACCAGCCCCGGCCAGAAGCTCGCCAACCCGGGCTTCGAGTCCGGCAGCGCCTCCTGGTCCGCCACGGCCGGCGTGATCGGCCAGAACGGCCCCAGCGAGCCGGCTCACTCCGGTAGTTGGAACGCGTGGCTGGACGGCTACGGCACCACCCACACCGACACCCTGTCCCAGAAGGTCGCCGTCCCGGCGGGCTGCACCGACACCTTCTCCTTCTGGCTCCACATCGACACCTCGGAGACGACCACCACCACGGCCTACGACACCCTCAAGGTGCAGGTGCTCAGCAGCACCGGCGCCGTCCTGGGCACGCTGGCGACGTACTCCAACCTGAACCACATCAGTGGCTACGCCCAGCACTCCTTCAGCCTGGCGAGCTACGCCGGGCAGACGGTCACCCTGAAGTTCACCGGTAGCGAGGACGCGAGCCTGCAGACCAGCTTCGTCGTCGACGACACCGCGATGACCGCCTCCTGATCGAGCGCCTCCTGATCGACCCCGAACCACCGCACCGGCAAGCGGCCCCCTCCCCGTCCGCGGGGAGGGGGCCGTGCGCGTTCCGCGTACGTCACCTGCGGGCCACCCCCCGTTGGGGGGAGGAATCCAGCCGGTTCGGGGGAGGGACGGCCGCCAGTGCGGGGGTGCGTGCGGTGTGCGGTTTTCGAGAGGGTGTTCCACTGACGCGCGGATCACCGGACCTTCCCGGACAGGCCCTCGGCCCGCCCCCGCGCGTCCGGGGTCCTCGGCCGGCTGACGGCGTGCAGGACTCCTCGTCACTCCTGACGAAACGAAGCGAGAGGAACACCTGCATGGCGTTCACCCGTACCCAGACCCTCATGGCCGGGTCCGCCGCGGCAGCGATAGCCGCGGCCACCGCCGTGGCGGTGCTGCCCGCCACCGCGTCGGCCAACGTCGCCGGCGCCACGATCACCGCGCCGGTCGGCGGCCACGCCTACCGCCACGGCGCCTTCCCGCAGGCCGGGGCCGGGCACCTGGCCACGCACGCCACCGCGCCGATGGGTGCCGGCGGCGGCAAGGCCAACGAGACCAAGCCGATGACCTACCACGGCGGCACCGGCGGCGTCGGCGTCACCACCGGCGCGCCCAAGGTCTACGTGATCTACTGGGGTTCCCAGTGGGGCACGGCCGCCAAGGACGCCAACGGCTACACCACCCTGTCCGGCGACACCGCCGGCATGGCCCCCCGCCAGCAGGCCTTCTTCAAGGGCCTCGGCACCAAGGGCGAGAAGTGGTCCGGCGTGATGACCCAGTACTGCCAGGGCATTCCGAGCGGCGCCAAGAGCTGCCCGGCCAATAGCGCCCATGTCGGCTACCCGACGGGCGGCGCGCTCGCCGGCGTCTGGTACGACAACTCCGCCGCCGCCCCGGGCGCGGCGACCGGCAACCAGCTTGCGCAGGAGGCCGTCAAGGCCGCCCAGCACTTCAACAACCTGTCGGCCGCGGCCAACCGGAACGTCCAGTACGTGATCACCTCGCCGACCGGCACCACGCCGGACGGCTTCAACACCGCCAGCGGCGACTTCTGCGCCTGGCACGACTTCAGCGGCGACTCGTCGCTGGACGGCGGCGGCGCGGTCACCTCCCCGGTGGGTCCGGTCGCGTTCACGAACATGCCGTACCTGCCCGACGCCGGCAAGAGCTGCGGCGCCGGCTTCGTCAACGGCGCGGCGGGCGCGCTGGACGGTGTCACGATCGTCGGCGGTCACGAGTACGCCGAGACCATCACCGACCAGTTCCCCTACTCGGCGAACCCCAGCTCCCCGGTGCTCACCAGCGGTGGCTGGATCACCGACAACGACGGCTCCGGCGGCGAGAACGGCGACAAGTGCGCCTGGGTCCGCACCGGTCCCGGCGTCGCTTTCGACCTCGGTCTGTCCACCGGTTCCTTCCCGGTCCAGACGACCTGGGCGAACGACGCCAACAACGGCGCCGGCGGCTGCCTCGGTGCGCACGCGATCGTCACCAACGGGCACGCCGTGACGATCGGCCACGTGGCGAACCAGTCCGGCGTGGTGGGTCGCAGCGTGCGTCTCGTCGTCGTCGGTCACGACAGCTCCGCGTCGTCGCACCTCACCTACACGGTCGTGGGTCTGCCCGCGGGTCTGCGCATCGACGCCCGTACCGGCGCGATCACCGGCCGTCCGACCCGCAGCGGCACGTTCCACGTGACCGTCCAGGCCAAGGACGAGACGGGCGCGTTCACCCGCGTCAGCTTCATCTGGACCGTGCGCGCGCACTGAGCGGGCATGGAAAAGCCCTGTGGGCCCGGCCGGAAGGCCGGGCCCACAGGGCTTTGGTAGCGGGGACAGGATTTGAACCTGCGACCTCTGGGTTATGAGCCCAGCGAGCTACCGAGCTGCTCCACCCCGCGTCGGTGAGTTCACCTTAACAGAACCGGAGCGCAACCCCCGCATCGGTTGTTCCGGGGTGGTCGGGCGGTGCGGCAGCAGACGCAGTGTGACCGGTCGCGTGCGGATAGATTGCGGGGAAGCGCGGTAACTGTCGCGGCCCGTCCGTCCTGGGAGCACGTGTGAGCGAAGCCGGCACGGCGACCGTCCCGCCCAAGCAGCCGGTGACGATCTCCGACGAGCGGGTCGGCGTCAACGGGGCCATCGCGGCGGCGCTGACCCAGGGCGTCGGCTCCATGCCCGCGCTCTACCTCACCCTGGTCCTCTGCTGCGGCTGGATGGCGCTCGCCACCTGGGGACCGCTGCACGGGGTCGACCCGTACCCGTTCTCGTTCCTGCTGTTCCTGAACAACGTCGTGCAGTTGGTGCTCTGCGCGGTGATCCTGGTCGGACAGCGGGTGCTGGGCGTCGCCGCCGACCGTCGTGCGGTCCAGACGTACGAGAACGCCGAGGCCATCTTCGCCCAGGTCGCCGATCTCCAGGCCCATCTCGACCGCCACGACCGGGTGCTGGGCCGTGGGGCCAGCCTGCTCGACTCGACCCCGCACCCCTGGATCCGGCGGCACCGGGTGCAGCCGCCACCCCAGGCGATCGACCAGGTCGTGGGCGTCAACGGCAGGATCGCCGCGTGGCTGACCCAACGCCTCGGCAGCATGGGCGCGTTCTACATCGCGGCCGGGACGCAGGTGCTCTGGATCGGGATGGCCGAGCTCGGGGTGCAGCGGTTCGACCCGTATCCGTTCGCGTTCATGTCGTTCCTGTCGACCTTCGCGCAGCTGGTGTTCATGATCGTGATCATGGTGGGTCAGAAGGTGCTGAGCCTGGCCGGCGACCGCCGCTCCGAGCAGACGTTCCTCGACGCCGAGGCCATCCTGCACGAGTGCCGCCGCATGAAGGCGCGCCTGGTGGCGCAGGACCGCGTCGTGGAGAGTCTGTCCGACTACACCTCCGCGCAGGTCGCCGAGCATCTGGCGCAGGCGCTGCACCAGAGCCGGATGCAGGCCGCGCTCGACGCGGGGCGCGAGGCGGGCACGCTCGGTGGTCCGGCGGTGCCCCCGTGGCACGAGCTGCCAGAGGCGTCGCGGGAGGCGAGCCGTCTGCACGCTCGCCGCGTCGGCGAGAGCCTGGCCGCGATCGGCTGCCTGATGTTCCCGACCGCCGAGGCGGACGGGGAGGTGGAGGACGGCACGCTCGTCGCCTTCGAGGAACACGAGGCGCGGGTGCTCGCCCGGCTGGAGCACGAGCACCAGTTGCTCGGTGTCCCCGTGCAGCGCGTGGTGCCGTGGGACGAACTGTCCGACCGGGCCCGGGCGCAGGCGGTCGACGCGGTCCGCTACCTGCCGACCGTGCTCGCCGACGTCGGCTTCCAGGTGGTGCGGACCGGCGGAGCGGCGGACGGGGTGGGGGAGTTGGACTTCACCCCCGAGGACTGGGCGGTGCTTCAGCGGGCGTCGACCGCTTCCGGTGTGCTGGTCGCCCTCGCCGAGGGCGAGGTCGACGCCGACGAGATCGTCGCGATGGTGCAGTTCCTGCGGGAGGCGAGCATCTCCCACCCCCGGCGGCTGATCCGTGAGTTGGCGGCGGCGTCCTCCTTCGACACCGGCCTGCGCGCGGACACCCGCTACGCCGACTACGAGAAGCCGGCCCTCCACACGATCCACGCGGCGGCCCTCGTCATCGCCCGGGTCGCACCCGGGGAACTGGACGGGTTCCGGGCCTTCCTCGCCGGTCTGGCGGAGGTCGTCGCCGAGGCCAACAACGAGGGCGGCTTCTTCGGCCTCGGCGCGCGGCCGCGGACGCCGCGGGAGTCGCTGGCGATGGAGGCGGTGGCCAGGTCCATGGACCTCGACGGCGCGGTGGCCTGAGACGCGCGGAGGCCGGCGCGTCGATGCGCTGACGCGCCACGGGGGCGGGGGGGGGGGCCCCCGGGGCGCCCCCCCCCCCCGGGGGGGGGGCCCCCCCCCCCGGCGGGGGGGGGGGGGGGGGGGCCGCGGGGGGGGGCCCCGCCCCCCCCCCCGGGGGGGGGGGGGCCCCGGGGGGGCGGGGGGGGGGGCGGGGGGGGGGGCCCCCCCCCCGGGGGGGGGGCCCCCCCCCCCCCGGGCCCCCCCCCCGCCCCCGTGTGTCGCTCAGCCCCGCGCGGCGGAGATGGCGGCGCCGAGCGCCTCCTTGATCCGCGGCCCGAGCCGGGAGAAGCCCAGCTCCTTCATCGCGGCCCGCAGCAGCTCCTCTTCGGAGCGCGCGGTCCCGTCGGCGTCGATCCACCGCACCACGGCCTCCAACTGCTCCGCGGTGTACGCGGTAACGGGCCGCCCAGGCGTGAACTCCGGCTTCCCGGCGACCGTCTGAGCCACCTCGGCGGCGACCGGGGCCTCGACCTCGGCGACCGCCGTCTCCGCGCCGGCCTCCGCCGCGACGGCGGGCTCGGTGACGACGACCTGCTCGGCCTCGACGGTGACCTTCGCGGCCGGCTCGGCCTCGACCGCCTCGACGCTCTGCTCGGCGTCGGCGTCGGCGTCGGCGTCGGCCTCGGCGTTGGCGTCGGCTTCGACGGTGACCTCCGCGACCGGCACGGCCTCGGCCCGAGGCGCGGGGATCGACTCGACCCGGACCGCGCCGCTCGGCTCGGCGTGGGCGGCCGTCTCGTCGCCGCTTTCGGTCGCGTCCTCGGCGTCCAGGTCGGCGTCGGCCTCCGGCGCGGGGGCCTCCTCGACCGCGGTCGTGGCGACCGGCTCGGCTTCGGCTTCGGCTTCGGTGACCGGCTCCGTGTGAGCGTCGGTGTCCTGCGCCTCGGGCGCGGTTGTGGCGAGCTGCTCGGCTTCAGCCTCGGCGGCGACGGG
>NZ_JBGCCA010000077.1:0-6361 GCF_041261265.1 Streptacidiphilus sp. MAP12-33 | reverse complement strand
CGGTTACATTCCGAACCCGGAAGCTAAGCCTCACAGCGCCGATGGTACTGCAGGGGGGACCCTGTGGGAGAGTAGGACGCCGCCGAACAACTATTCCAGTGAAGCCCCCTGACCTCCGGTCAGGGGGCTTCACTGCGTTATCGGTGCCCGAAGATGCATACCGCAGTATGCTCGATCCATGGCGTCCACGACACGAATCACGGTCACTCTGCCGACCGAACTGGTCGAGGAGATCAAGCGGCACACGGACAACGTCTCGGGCTACGTGGCCGAGGCCGTCGCCCGTCAGATCAGGCGGGAGCTGCTCGCCACCGAGTTGGAGCAGTACCAGCAGGAGTTCGGCGCCTTCACCGAGGAGGAGCTGGCCGAGGCGCGAGCCGAACTGGGTGCCGGCGAGGCGCGTCCGGGGGCCGATGCGGCGTGAGCGCCGCGTTCGCGTCCGTCGTCCTGGACTGTGAGGCGCTCTCCGCCTGGGTGGGCCAGAACCGCAGGATGCTGGCGAAGCTCGCCGTCCTGCGCGAGTCGGATGCCGACCTCGTGGTGTGTGCGAACACGATCATCGAGGCTACGCATGACCGAACGAACCAGGCCCGCCTCAACTGGGTGCTCTCCCAGACCCGCGTCGAGCCGGTGACGGAGCAGAGCGCACGCGCTGCCTCCGCACTCCTGAGGGAGGCCGGCCTCCACGGGCACAAGTACGCCCTGGACGCCACCGTCGCCGAGCTGGCCCTGCGGCAGCAGCGGCCGACCGCGGTCCTGACCTCGGACGTCGACGACCTGGGCCGGCTGTGCGGCAGCCGAGTGAGCGTCCTGTCGGTCTGACGGTCCGACCCTCGAGCTGTCCAACCCTCGAAGCGGAGGGGTCTGAGGCGTCAGTAGTGCTGGGCGATGCAGAACTCGTGGTCCTCCGGGTCGGCCATCACCACGACGACACCCTCCTCGTACTCGTGGCGTTCGCCGGTGTGCCGACCGCCGAGAGCGAGGACCTGGGCGATGCCCTGGTCGATGTCGTCGACCTTCACGTCGATGTGCAGTCGTACCTTGCCGGATTTGGGTTCGTTCACCGGCTGGAAGACGAGTCGGGGCTGGGGGTCGTCCAACTCCCCGAGGTAGATCCAGCCAGGCATGGACGGTCCCTTCGGACGGTCCAGCAGCGCGCCCCAGAACGCGGCGACGCGCTCCACATCGACGCAGTCGATGGTCACTCCGACCCAGCGGTTCGGCATATCCCGTGCCTTCCTGACGTGGCTTCACGAGCCTTCCGTCGCAAGCGGATCCTACGGTCGACGGTCATCGTCGTCACCGCACGCCGGCGGCCTTCCGCAGCAGCACGGCTCGTTCACGCGCGTTGCCGCACAGGCGGGCGGCGAGCTCCAGTTCGGCGCGGGCCTCCGCGTTCCGGCCGAGCCGGAGCAGGAGTTCGCCGCGGACGGTGGGGAGCAGGTGCGAGCCCGACAGGCGTCCTGAGACCGCCAGTTCGTCGACCAGGCGCAGCGCGTCGTCCGGTCCGCTCGCCATGGCGACGGCGACGGCCCGGTTGAGCTCCACCACGGGTGAGGGCGCCACCCGGCCGAGGGCCTCGTAGAGGAGGACGATGCTCTCCCAGTCGGTCTCCGACACGGAGGGTGCCGTCGCATGGCAGGCCGCGATGGCGGCCTGCAGGCCGTACGGGCCGAGGCCGCGGCCGGTGGCCGTCGCCTTTCCGAGTGTGGCCAGACCGCGGCGGACCGCGGACCGGTCCCACAGGCGTCGGTCCTGGTCCTCCAGGAGTACCGCCTCCCCGTCCGGGCCGGTGCGAGCCGGGAAGCGCGCGGCGGTGAGTTCCATCAGGGCGAGCAGCTCGTAGACCTCCGCGTCGGGCCGGGAGGCCGACAACAGCGCGGCGAGGGTCCGGGCCAACCGGACGGCCTCGTAGGCGAGATCAGGACGCAGCAGCTGATCGCCGCCGGTGGCGGTCGACCCCTCGGTGAAGATCACGTACAGCACGCCGAGCACGCCGCCGAGCCGCGCACCTCGTTCCTCGGCGGGAGGCAGTTCGAAGGGCACGCGCGCGGCAGCGATGGTCTTCTTGGCCCGGGTGATCCGCGCCTGGACGGTCGCCGTCGGGACGAGGAAGGCTCGCGCGATCTCCTCACTGGTGAGGCCGCCCACCACGCGCAGGGTGAGGGCCACCTGGGCCTCGCGCGAGAGCACGGGGTGGCAGGCGGTGAACATCAGCGCCAGGACGTCGTCGTCAACCCGGTCGGGATCCCAGGGCAGCCCGTCCGCCGCCGCGTCCGCCGCGGACCCGGCCGGCCTGCCCACGCCCACACCCGTGGCGAAGTCGCCCTCGGTCAGCGGGCCGGCGAGCAGCGCGTAGCGCTCGTCGAGGGCGGACCTGCGCCGGAAGGCGTCGATGGCCCGTCGTCGGGCGGTCGCCAGCAGCCAGCCCACGGCGCTGGCCGGCGTCCCCTCGCGCGACCAGCTGACCAGTGCCTCGGCGAGCGCCTCCTGGGCGACGTCCTCGGCCAGGGCGAAGTCCCCGGTGTAGCGGGCCAGGGCGCCGACGATGCGCGGGGACTCGATCCGCCAGACGGCCTCGACGGCCCGCCGCGCCTCCTCGGCGCTCGGCGGGCCGTCGGCGTCGGCAGGTGTCAGACCTGGCCGGTCTGCTCGCGCCACGCGCGCTCCTTGACGATCCACTCGTTGTCCTGCGGGAACTCCTCGATGCCCGGCACCCGACGGATCTCGCACTTCGACCCGCTGATGGCGGGCATCCGCTTGGCCCACTCCACCGCCTCCTCCTTCGACGCCACGTCGAGCAGGTAGAAGCCCCCGAAGAGTTCCTTCGTCTCCCCGTACGGGCCGTCGGTGACCACGGGGGTCTCCCCGCTGTAGTCGACCACCACGCCCTGGGACGGGTCGTCCAGACCCTCGGCGGCGACGAGCACACCCGCCCGGATCAGTGTCTCGTTGAAGCGGCCCACCGTCTCGAGCATCTCCTCGAAGGGCGTCTCCATCATCTTGGCGACGGACTCGTCCGTGCCGCGCATGATCAGCATGTACTTCGCCATCTTCGGCTCCTTGTTCGGGTAGCTCGGGGTCGCTGTCCGACCCTCTCTATCCCAGGTCGAACGGCGCCGCCGCCGATCGACACGATCGCGCGAGAATTTCCGGCGGACCGGATGCGGAGGGCTCGTCTACGATCGGGCCATGCTTCTGAGCGCGGGGGACGTGGAGCGGTTCGAGGCCTTCAGGCCCCGCCTGGAGGCCATCGCCTACCGTCTCCTCGGGTCGGCGAGCGAGGCCGAGGACGCCGCCCAGGAGACCTACCTGCGGTGGCAGTCCACCGACGCCGAGCGCGTCGAGGTCCCCGAGGCGTGGTTGACCAAGGTCATCACCAACATCTGCCTGAACCAGCTCGGTTCGGCTCGCGCGCGCCGAGAGACCTACGTGGGGGAGTGGCTGCCCGAGCCGCTGTTCGCCGGGGACCCCATGCTGGGCCCGATGGACAGCGCCGAGCAGCGCGAGTCGGTGTCATACGCCGTCCTCACCCTCATGGAACGGCTCTCTCCCAACGAGCGGGCCGTGTACGTGCTGCGCGAGGCCTTCGACTACCCGCACCGGGAGATCGCCGAGATCCTCGACCTCACCGAGGCGGCCAGCCAGCAGATCTTCCACCGCGCCAGGAAGCGTGTCGCCGAGGGCAAGGTCCGCACCGAGGTCGAGGAGGCGGCCGCCCGGCGCGTCGTCGAGGAGTTCCTGGCCGCCGCGACCAGTGCCGGACCGAGCCACTGGTGCGCCTGCTGACGCAGGACGTTGTCGCCGTCGGCGACGGCGGGGGGACGATCCCCGTCCGTTCGAAGTCCGTCGAGGGTGCCCTGGCGGTCGCGAAGTTCATGCGGGGCCTGTTCACACCCGGCAAGGCCAAGCGCGCGCTCGTCGGTGGGTCGGCCGACATCTACACGGCGGTGGCCAACGGTGCGCCCGCCCTCGTGGCGGTGGTCGACGGGCGGGTGGTCGGCGTCATGTCCCTGGAGGTGACGGACGAGGGCATCGCGACGTTCCGCAACCAGGTCAACCCCGACAAGCTCCAGCGGGCGACGGAGCGGTGGGCCGCCTCCGAGCACGGGGAGCCGCTGGTCGCCGCCTTCTGAGGATGTGACCTGCTTCACACCACGTTCCTGTCAGGTATCGACGGGCTGCCCGGTCAAAGGGGTGCAGGCACGACAGCGCCCCAGACCACTGGGCCCCAGACAGGAGCAGGGACATGCAGCACCGCGTCATCGTCCTCGGAGCCGGCTACGCCGGAGCGACCGCTGCCGGACGCCTCGCCAGGCGCCTGCACCGGGAGGACATCTCCATCACCCTCGTCAACGCCGAGCCCGACTTCGTCGAGCGGGTCCGTCTGCACCAGCTGGCCGCGGGCCAGGACCTCAAGCCCCGGGCGTTCGGCACGATGCTCGAAGGCACCGGCGTCGAACTGAAGCTCGCGAAGGTCACCGGCGTGGACGTCGACCGAAGGTCCGTCGCCGTCACGCACGCGAACGGCGCCGCCGCCGAGCTGGAGTACGACACCCTCGTCTACGCCCTCGGTAGCGGCTGGAACACCCAGGGCGTGCCGGGCACTGCCGAGTACGCCCACGAGATCGCCGGCCGTCCCGGTGCGCAGCGGCTACGCGAGGCCCTTGCGGCCCTCGGCGCCGGACAGCCCGTGGTCGTCGTCGGCGGCGGACTGACCGGCATCGAGGCCGCGACCGAGATCGCCGAGGCGCGTCCCGACCTGGACGTCGCCCTGGCCGCCCGCGGCGGCCTCGGCGACTGGCTGGCACCGAAGGGCCGGCAGCACCTGCGGAACACCTTCGACCGGCTCGGCATCACCGTGCACGAGCAGACCTCCGTCGCGGCGGTCGAGGCGGACCACGTCACCACGGCGAACGGAACCGCCATCCCGGCGGCGGTCACCGTGTGGACCGTCGGCTTCGGGGTCCACCCGATCGCCCGGGCCACGACGCTCGACGTCACCGACGCCGGCCAGATCGTGGTCGACGCGACCATGCGCTCGCTCTCCCACCCGGAGGTGTACGCGATCGGCGACGCGGCCATGGTCACCGGCCCCGGCGACAAGCCCCTGCGCATGTCCTGCGCCTCGGGCGTGCCGACCGCCTGGCAGGCCGCCGACGCCATCGCCGCACGCCTGGCCGGCGGCACCGTCCTGACCGTGCCGATCAGGTACTTCAACCAGTGCATCTCGCTCGGCCGCAAGGACGGCCTGATCCAGTACGTCACGGCCGACGACCGCGCAAAGAACGCGGCCCTGACCGGGCGGCTCGCCGCCGTGTACAAGGAACTGATCTGCAAGATCGCCGCCTGGAGCGTCGCCCACCCGCTGCTCGGGATGCCGACCCGGCGCCGTCGTGTCGTCGTCGGCCAGGAGGTGCCCTCGGCGGTCACACCTGCCGAGGCGGCGGCCTGATTCGCCTACCGGTCGAGCGATGTCAGCGACGGCGGTGTGCGAACAGCATTCCGCCGAGGCTGCTCTCGGCCGAGCGGAGCGTCATCTGCGCCTCGACCTCGAAGCCCGCGTCGTCGAGTCGCTCGGCCAGCTCGTCCGGCTTGCGCCGGTGGATGTAGGCCTTGATGGGAAGTCCGCCGTACCCCTGGGTCTTCAGCTCCGATCCTTCACCGACGTGGAAGGCCACCAGGAGCGGACCGCCGGGCCGCACCATCCGCTGGAAACGCGCGAGGACCGGGCCGAGCACGTCGTCGGGGATGTGGATGAGCGAGTACCAGGCGAGCAGGCCGGCCAGCGAGGCCTCGGGGAGATCGAGCTCGGTCATGGAACCGACCTCGAACCGCAGACCCGGATGCTCCCGCCGCGCGACCTCGACCATCGCGGGCGAGAGGTCGATCCCGAACACGTCCAGCCCCAGCTTGTTCAGGTGTGCGGTCATCCTGCCGGTTCCACACCCCACGTCCGCGACCGGCCCTTGGCCGCCGGCGCGTACCTGGTCGGCGAAGAGCGCCAGTGCCGCGCGCTCGTAGGGCGTTCGGTCGAGGAGGTCGCGCACCCAGTCCACGTAGGTCGTGGCGAGGGTGTCGTACGAGGTCCTGGTGTCGGCCAGCCAGCCATCGGCGCTCATGCCGGGCACGCTAGCCCCGAGGGCGGCCCATCCGCCGGGTGTTGACCCGACCCACGGAGACGTGTAGAGTCCTTCGAGTTGTCCCCGCGGCGCCTGCATGGCGAGCGTGTGTGGACGACGAACCCCCCTCGAATCTGATCGTATGAATGGTTCATTCGTGCTGCCATTTTCGAGAATGGCTGGTGGATTTGGTTCCGACCGAAGAAATCAGCTAGAGTTTCACTCGTCGGAACGGGCCG
>NZ_JBGCCA010000076.1:0-6876 GCF_041261265.1 Streptacidiphilus sp. MAP12-33 | reverse complement strand
CTGTAGGGTCCGCGATTTCGTGGACATCGTTGCCTGCAGGAATGTTGGGATTCGTGGGAAGTGGGAACTGGTGTTGTCCGGGCTTCATGGGCAATCCGCTGTGTGAGTTGCTGCTGCGGGTGACTGCGTGTGTTCATCGAGTAGTCCGAGGAGTTGTCGCGCTTCGGCGATGAGGAGCTGGCCGCTGCCGGTGGCTGAGAGCGGGCGGGAGCGGTTGATGAGGGTGATGCCAGCCGTGGCTTCGACATGCTGGAGTTGGTAGTCGAGAGCCCCGCGGCGAATCCCGAGAGCATTGGCGGCGGCCTGGAGTGTCTGGTGGCCGGGCAGTGCTGTGAGGTTGCGCAGGCGAGGGAGGATGTTTCGGGTCTGACTGAGCCTCGCCATGGCAGGTGACAGTTCGACCGGCAGGGCGGCGAAGACGTTGCTGTGGACTTGGTGGCGCCTGGGGATGTCCCATCGCCGCAGCAAACGCATGATGTTGTTCTTCGTCAGACCCATTTCGCGTGCGATGTCGGGGGTGCTGCGTCCCTTGCGCGTGTATTCGTCTTCGAGCCAGGCCCGGGAGATCGTCCGTTCGAGGGTGCCGGGCCGTCGCCGGGTCCGCATGGGAATCTCGAAGTCTTGCAATGCTCGTCTGACTGTGGATTTGCTGCAGTTGGCGCGGGCCGCGATCTGGTCCAGCGTCTCTCCTCCGTCGAGGTAGAGCTGCCGGAGCCGGTCTCGGGACAGATCACCGGTGCGGTGAATCTGAGGCCTTCGAATGCCTCGGTCTGATCGAGGCTCCCTCGGGGGTCGCGGAAGTGGCATCGGGGCGCGCTTGGGGAAGTCGATGTCATGGATCTCGCAGTAGAGATCGAGCTGATCTCGGGTCAGACCGAGCTGGACAGCGAGTTCCCGCTCCCGGGGTGCCTGCGTGGCGAGCTTGTTCACGTGGTCCGTGGGAATGCTGGCCGGGTCTACTCCTGGCCAGGTGATCCCCGTCACCCAGTGCGCCGGAGGTTCCCATCGAACAGGCTCGTCGATCCCGGCGTCCCGCAAATGCGCCTCGGCCTGCTGGGAGGCGAACTCCTTGAGGAACGGTGACAGATGGCGGCTGTGGTGCCGCGGTGATCGGTGCTCTGGGGTCGGGGCGTCCGATCCCAGCAGCAAGGACCAGACGATCCAGGTCAGCAGAGATTCGCGTCTGGGAGAGGGGGAGCGCAGGCCGTGATCCGTGCAGAAGCCGATGAACGCGGCCTTGTCGATGTGGATGCTGCCGGGTTGGAAGATGCGGCGTCGGCGGGCGTAGTCGATCGGGGACCCGAACTGGTCCAGTGCCCACGCAAGTTGGGTCAGGATTGCGGAGATCTGGCCCGGGTCAATGTTGGCCGGCAGTTTGAGCTGCTTGGGCGATCGCCTCCCCAGGCCCGGGTCGGTGAGCATACGGATGGCGCTCTTGTAGTCGACGGCGGTGCCCGGGATGAGGAGGAGGGGGCATGTCGCCGCGCGTAGCAGCTCGGCGTTCAGTCCGGCGCCGGGGCCTGACGGGAGGAGCCGCAGGGCCCAGGATGGCCAGAGTTGAGCCGGGACAGACGACGCCCGCTGTTCCACCTCGTCTTTACTCAGACGCCGCCAGTAGGGCGTGGGGGCGCTGGTGCCGTAACGCAGGCGCGCGATAAACGAGATGGACGCGTCGAGGCTGCGTAGAGCGGTCCCGGCCAGATGAGGACTGGACTTGGACCAGCCAGCAGCGATCTGGTTGATGTTTCTGAGTGCTTCGTTCTGGCCGTCTTCAGCGCTTCGTCGGTGGTTGCAGGCGACGGCCCAATCCAGAAGTTCCTGCTCGCGCGGTTCGGGATCAGGCAGTGCTTGGATTGCGATCGCCGTGCCGATCGCGATGCTGCGGACATCGGTGGCGTCCAGCGAGTTCGTCTGCGCGGGCAGGGCGCCGCCGACTTCGGCCAGGATCCGCAGTGCCGGCTCAGGAGCCCCGGCAGGGTCGATATCGAAGGCGGCCAGGCCCCGGGATCCCAGCGCGTAGAGGTCGGCGAGGTGCTGGCTTGCCGCCCCAGGGTCCGTGCTGATCTGTTCGAGGACGTGGTCGACGTGGTGCTGAGCCGCAATGATCACGCCGTCCGCGGGCAGCGGGGTGGCATTGGCCTGGTCGAGTGGGTAGCCGCAGGTCACACGGCTTCGGCGCTCGCCATGCTGACGGTGTGTGCCGCGGGTGCAAGAAGCGGGTCGGCTCGGGCCGCCGGTCCGGGTGCCGCTGGCTCGGACCGGACGCTCGCAGGCTGGGCACTGTTCGAGAAGCATGCAGTGGTGGCGGGGGCAGGCGAACACCCAGGGCTGGCGCCAGACCAAAGGCCATCGACCCTGGGATTCGCGCAGGCAGTTCGGGCAGAATCGCGGGAAAGCGCCGAACGCGCGCCAGTGCGGCGGCCTGCGCAAAGCTCCAGGTCGGTTCTTGTCGAACGCGACGGTCAGACCGTTGAACGGCTCCAACGTCATCGACACCAACGCCGAATCAGGAAGACCGGTTGCGCGCTGCAGTGCGAGGCGCTCGTGGTCGGTGAGCCGGTGCGTCATGGCCCCGGGACGGGAGCCGAGCAGTCCCACGAAGCTGGTCAGTGAGTGTGTCGTGGTGCGCAGCCGCCGTGCGTAGGCCTCCAGCCAACTGTCGAGTGCTTCCCCGGGCTGTGGCGCGAGGAAGATCGGGAGCTCGCCTCCGGACCAGTTCATCATGCCGGCCCCTCCGGCTCGTCGACTGCGACGGTGGGTCGCGAGGTGATCAGGCCGGCTTCGAGGGCGGCGGTGAGTTCCTTGCGGGCCTCCTCGGCTGCGGCGTCGTTGGTGACCTTGTCCATCAGGTGGCGGTCGAGGCGTTCGTGCCCGGTGCTGACGGCGCGCAGGCACCCGCGGTTGATCAGCGCCATCAGTGATGCGAAGTGGCCGGTCGAGCGCGCGTAGAGCGTGTCGGAGAGATCGTCGGCGAGCATGCCGGGGTAGGCGTCCGCCAGGACGATCTGCTGCTCGATCGTCAGCAGGAGTGTGCGCCACTCGCGGCGGCCGGCCTCGTCCTGGATGTGGAACGGGCGCATGGACAACTCGGTGGTGCGGCGCCCGAACTGGGCGAGAAGGGCCTGTTTCGGGGAGAAGCCCTCCCGAAGCAGGCCCCGCTGGCGGACGCCGACTCCGACATAGACCAGCGTGACTGGGAACACGTTCGACAGGAACTTCAACTGGTTGGCCATGCGGACCGAGTTGCCGGTGGAACTGGCGAGGAAGTGGATGTCGTCGATCAGGAAGACGCTGGTGCGAAGGCTGAGTACTGCGTCTACTGCGCGCTCGGCCAGGGTGTCGGCGTCGCCGGAGGTCGGCAGTCCGTAGAAGCGGCAGATCGATGCGTTCAGGCCGCGGATGTGGGTGTTGCCGGTCAGCGCGATGTAGATCACCGGGACCCGGCGGTGGCCGTCCGGCGTGGTCTCGCCCCGAAGCTCGATTTGGTCTCGGTAGTACTGGCGGCCGAACTCGCGGACCGCGGTGGACTTCCCGAGCCCGGGATAGGCGTCCACCAGTGCCGCAGGCTTGGCCTTGTCGCCGTCCTGGCGGTTGGAGTCCACGATCTCCCGCAGCTGGCGGCAGACCCGGCGCAGCTGAGGAGTCTTGATCGGGCCGATGTTGGCGTGCCAGACGGCTCGCTGGTCGTTGTAGCGCCGCAGCTCAAGCGCCGTCAGGGCCGCCATCTGGGCGCGAGTGAGCACCGGTGGGCGGGTCCGTCCGGGACCGTCGACGATATGGAGCCATCCGCCGAGACGGGTCGGGGAGTACTGGCGGTCCTCACCTTCGAAGACCGTGTTGATTGTCTGGGTCACCGGCTCTCCCACACATCGGCGTAGAAGTCGTCCTCGTCCCGCGCGCCCGGTTCAAGCTCGCCAGGAAAGACCGCCTCGCACTCGTCGTCCTCGTCGTCGTCCCCGCCCAGCGCCAACTCGGCGACGGCATCGGAGCCTGCCGGGAGGGGATCCTGCAGGGCAGCGAGCTTCTTCAAGGAGGGCAGGTCGGCGATCTGGGCCGGTCCGTCCTGCGGCTGCGCGATCTCGTCCGGCCCGACGAGCAGCAGCCGCTCCTGGGAGATCCTGACCGCCATTCGCCGCTCGACCCGGTCGGCGGCCAGGCCGGCGCCCCAGCGGTCCAGCAGGTCGACCAGGGCGCGCTTGGTGTCGGGGAACCGGTGGGTGCGGGTCGCGAGGCGGCGCGCGTAGGCCACGGCCTCCCGGCTGACCGGACCGCCCAGCGCGGGAGCGTGCTCCCAGGCCAACGGGTGCCAGTCGTGATCGCGCGGGTGCTGGAAGTAGACCTGGCGAATGTCGCCGGGGTCGACCGCGATGGGCCACTTCCCCGCATCCACCCCCTGCCAGTCGCTGCGTTGACCGCGGAACTCATCCAGCGCGTCGCCGTTGTAGCGCAGGCCCCCGATCTCCACCCCGTAGTGCTGGATCGTCGTGCGGACCTGATCCAGGAACTCCAGGGCCAGGTTCGGGCGGGTCGGGATCCGCAGCGGTCCCGCGCGGTGAACGCCGTGCTCGAACATCTCCAGCGGGCTCATCTTCAGCCCTGGGACCTCCGGGACGGTCAGCCCCCTGTGCGGCCGCCGGTGGTAGATCCGGTCGATCCACTCCCGGATGATCATTTCGAGCTCGTCGAGGAAGAAGAACGCCTCCTGTTCGACGTTCTCGCCGCGGCTGTGCACGTCGGCGCCCTTGTAGCCGGGCAGGGCGGCCAGCAGTCCCTGGTTCAAGGTCTTGAACCACCGCTCGACCGGCTTGTCGGTCGGGGTGTAGGGACGGGCTGGCTGCAGGCTGATCTCCAGCCTGGCGCAGACACTGCGGATGTGGTTCGACAGGAAGACCTTGCCGTGGTCGTAGATGATCGTCTCCGCTGCTGCCGTTGGCAGCAGCGGCATCCCGTGCTGATCGACCAGGCTGTCGGCGTCGACGACGACCGTGGAGGGGACCCCGCAGTAGGGCAACGGCCCGGCCGCCTCGCCCGGCAGGTCACGGGGGCGGACGGTCTCGAACAAGACGCCTGCCACGTCCACCGACTTCGTCGAGACCGGCGTCAGCCGCAGCCCGGTGATGCAGCGGCTGTAGAGATCCATGGAGACCGTGAGCTCGCACTGCACCCAGCGGCAGGTCACCGGCTCCATCGCGAACACGTCCAGCCGGTTCGTGTCCAGCACCGCGTACTCGCCCGGACGCGTGGCCCGCAGTCGCCCGTAGGTCCCCTTCGGCCGGTTGGCGATCGACCGCTTGCCCTTCGTGCTGCCCTCGAACGCGTTGGTGCCCCGGCTCAGCTCCGCCAGCGCCGCATAGGCGCGGGTCCTGGCCGGGATTGGCACCGGGGCCTCCTCCTTGAACTTCTCGGCCAGCCGTTCCTCGATCTCGATCAGGACCAGGCTCCGGACTGGCCGGCTCTTGGGGACCTTGGCGGCCAGGACCGAACGGGCCATGTCGACCCAGCGCGAATCGATGCGGTCCAGCACGCTGCTGCCAGCCCGCTTGTCCAGTAGTCCCGCCGGACCGCTCCCCTCCACCTTGCCGATCCACCGGCGCAGCGTGGTCACACCGACGCCGAGTTCGGTCGCCTTCGCCCGGTAGCGGTGCATCAATGCGGTCCCCGGCGCGTAGTCCGGGCGCGGCTCGCCCTCCAAGGCAAGTTCCGCGCAGCCGAGTTGGAAGCCGGTGAGCACCTCCTGGATGTGGCGGAAGCGGACCGTCACCGCGTCCTCCTCGTCCGGTGTCAGCGATCCGAGCACGGCCGCGGCCGCCGGACCCGGCTCACCCTCATCAGTCAGGAACCTCGTGCCCGGGTGGGTGAGCAGCACCGACAGATCCACCTGCCGCCAGCGGACCCGACCGTCGGCCGACCGCTGCCTCAGCCCGATGCGACGGCCGTCGATCTCTGTGACCGTGCACAGCTCGCCCTCGAACCACAGCGTGAGCCCCACGTGCAGCGTCGTCGTCCACCCGCTCATGCAGACCTCCGAAGCACGCTGTCCCCGCCCAGCGGACGGGAGAGATCAGTGATCAGTCGGCCCGACCACAGCAGCGACAACACCGCAGGCCGGGCCACATGCGGGGGATTGCCGCCCGCGAGGCGCCGCTCGGCTTCGGCAAGACGCTCACCGTCGTGCACGGTCTCCCAAGCTCGTTCGACCTCCTCCAGCGGCACCACGCCAGCACGCCGGTACGCGGCCAGAAACCGGACATTCGCCAGGACGACCGGATCCGCACCCGACCAGATCTCGTAGTCCCAACCGCGTTGCGAGAACACATCGCCCGCCCAGGCCAGGGCCTCGCGGACCTTCGGATCCTCCAGCCGGTCGGCCGGCTTGACGTTCACCACTCGCACCACGTCCGCCCGCGTCACCAACAGGAAGTCGGGCACATGCCGGCGTGCCCGGCCCTCGATCCGTGCCATGAGCAGGCACGGCTGGGCGTAGATCGCCTTGATCTCCGGATCGAAGTCCGCAAGCAGGAGGCGCGCCAGCTCCAGCCGACTCTCATAGACGACCGGACCACGCATCGTCGACGACGCGTACGTCCCCGAGTAGTGAGCCTGCCCGTGCACCGACCGGACCTTCCGCCACGGCTCCGAGCCCGTGAAGTCGCTCAACCTGGCATCAGCCAGGCGAAGTTCATTCAGCGACCCGTCCTCACGGCGAATCGAGACCAACGGATCTTCAAGCACACGCCGCGGCCTCGCCCGGCCACCAGATGAAGTCATAGACTGGACGCTAGGAAACAGAGCGTAACGACTGCCCAAGTACCCTGGATTTGCCCGGACAGTGACCACTTGGGCTGTACAGTGCTCACTCATTCCTGATCCCTACAG
>NZ_JBGCCA010000075.1:0-7092 GCF_041261265.1 Streptacidiphilus sp. MAP12-33 | reverse complement strand
GGGACAACGCGGGTGCCTGTTCCCCCGGACGTCACCCGGCCGGAGGCCAGGGCGGGCGGCGCGCCCGATTCGCACGCCGGCTCTGCCGCCTCCGGCGCCACCCGGCCGGAGGCCGAGCGGGGCGGGACAAAGCGGGCGCCTGGCGCCGACCGGCCGGAGGCCACTGGGGGCGGGACAAAGCGGGCGCCTGGCGCCGACCGGGCGGGGGTCGGGGCGGGCGGGGCGGGGAGCGGGCCTGTGCTGGTCGGGTTCGCGGAGGCGCTGGCTGCGCCGGAAGCCGCGTTCTGTCTGGCCGAGCACGGGTATCGGGTCGTGGCGTTCACGCGGCGGGGCAGCAGGCCCGCGCTCGCGGCCAGTCGGCGCGTCGAGGTGGTCGAGGTGACCGCGCCCGAGGACGACGCCGACGCGTGCGTGCGCGACATCGCCGACGCGGTGGAGCGGCACCGGCCTGTCGCCGTGTTGCCGCTCGACGACCACGCGCTGTGGGCATGCAGCCGCAAGGACCTCCCGGTGCCGCTCGCCGGGCCGACCGGCGAAAGGGCGCGCTTCGCGCTCGACAAGCGCGACCAGATCGCCGCCGCGCTGGCGGCGGGTTTGGCCGTACCGGGAGGCGAGGGCGCGGGGCCCTGGTTCGTGAAACCCGCGCTCGCCGTGGTCGAACACGAGGGCAGGCTGCTACGGCCGACCGGCGCCCTCGCCCGCGACGAGGACGAGATCGAGGCGCTCACGGCGCGGATCGACGGCCCGGTGCTGGTCCAGCGGGTCGTCAGCGGGGTCGGCGAGGGGGTCTTCGGGTTCGCGACCGCCTCTGGTGTGGGCGCCTTCAGCGGTCACCGGCGGATCCGGATGATGAACCCGCGCGGCTCGGGGTCGAGCGCCTGCCGGTCCGTCCCCGTGCCGGACGAGCTGCGTGACGCCGCCGAGCGGCTCATGGAGGGGATCGGCTGGCGCGGACTGTTCATGGTGGAGCTGCTGCGCGATCAGGACGGCACGGCCTGGTTCATGGAGGTCAACGGCCGGGCCTGGGGCAGCATGGCACTGGCGGTCCGCCGCGGCTACCCCTACCCGGTCTGGGCCGTGCGCCAGGCTCTCGACCCGGCCTTCGCCCCCGAGCCGCCCGAGGGCCCGCCGGAGCTGCTCTGCCGTCACCTCGGCCGCGAGCTGGTGCACCTGCTCGCGGTGCTGCGCGGCGCCTCGGGCGCGGACGCGGGACGCTGGCCCGGGCGGGGCGAGACGCTGCGGGCGATGCTCCCCCGGCGCGGCGACCGCTGGTACAACTGGCGCCGCGGCGAGGCCGGCGTCTTCCTCCGCGACACGTACGAGACGGTCGCCGGTCAGATCAGGAGCCGTACATGAACCGCGTCCGCGCCGCCGCCCACATCCACTCCGAGTGGTCCGACGACGCGGCCTGGCCGCTGGAGAAGCTGGTCGAGTCCTTTCGCCGCCGCCGGGTGGACGTGCTGCTGATGTGCGAGCACAGCCACGGGTTCAGCGACGCGCGCTGGTCGCGCTACGTCGAGGCGTGCGCCCGCGCGAGCACCTCGGACGTGCTGGTCGTGCCGGGTCTGGAGTACAACGACGCCGACAACGTGGTGCACGTCCCCGTCTGGGGCGAGGTGCCGTTCCTGGGCGAGACGCCGGAGATCGGCGAGGTGCTGGCGCGGGCCGAGGCGGAGCAGGGGATCGCCGTCTTCGCGCACCCGTGGCGCCGCGACGCCTGGCGGCGGTTCGATCCGCAGTGGGCCAAGCACCTGACGGCGGTCGAGGTGTGGAACCGCAAGTACGACGGCTGGGCGCCGAACCGGCGCGCGATGGCGCTCCGCGAGGAGCTGGGCCTGCCGGGCTTCGTGTCGCTCGACTTCCACACGGCCCGGCAGTTCTTCCCGCTGGCGATGGAGCTCACCCTCGACGGCGCGACGACCCGGGGGGCGGTGGAGTCGGCGCTGCGCGACGGCCGGTTCGAGGCCCTCGCCTTCAGCCGCAGCGCGCTGCGCCTCGCCTCCGGCGCGACCGGCCGCGTCCTGGCCGCCACCGAGGTCCTGCGCGGCCTCGCGGCCCGCGCCCTCCGCGGCTTCCGCTGAGGCCCTCCCGTCAGGGGCCGGGGCGCTCCGCCAGGCGGGCGGAGCTCAGCAACGCGGCCGCGGCCGCACGGTTGGGGGCGCGGCCGGAGCCGAGGGCGGCGCGGGAGGCCTCGCGCAGCAGCACCGCGGCGCGGAACGCCGTGGCGGCGGCAGCGCCGTGGCGGGTCCGGTAGAGCCGTACCCGGTTGAGCGTGAGCAGCGTCCACAGGCGTGGCGAGACGCGGGAGTCGCCGCCGAGGTGGACGGCGGACGCGTCCGGCGCGAGGCAGGTGACGTAGCCGAGGTCCCGGGCGCGCAGGCAGTACTCGGTCTCCTCGGAGTAGAGAAAGAACGACTCGTCCCAGGAGCCGCAGGCGTCGAGGCAGGCGCGTGAGAGCACCATCAGCGCGCCACCCGCCCAGTCCGCCCGAGTGGGCCGACGGTACGCGGCCGGATCGGTGATCATCTCGCCCCAGCGCCGGAACCGGCCGGCCCGGCGGTTGCCGAGCACCGCCTCGCCGAACGCCCGCGCCACGCTGGGCTCGCGGCGCAGCGAGGGGAAGACCACGTCGTCCTCCTCCAGCAGGACCGGGACGGCGATGCCCACGCGCGAGCCGTCCGGCTGCGGCGTGTCCAGGGACTCGACGAGAGTGCGGGCGCAGCCGGCCCGCATCCGCACGTCGGGGTTGGAGATCAGCACGGCGCGAGTGGTGCCCGGGTCGCACGCGGCCAGGGCGGCGTTGATGCCGGCCGCGTAGCCGGCGTTCCGGCCGGTCTGCACCACCTCGGCGTCGGGTGCCAGTTCGCGCAGCACGGCCACGGTGTCGTCGGCGGAGGCGTTGTCCGCGACGACCAGGCGCCAATCCACGCCGTCCATCCCCTCGGGCAGAGCAGCGAGGAAACCGGGCAGCACGGCGGCGCTGTTCCAGGTCACCGCGATCACGACGACCTGCCCGCCTGCGGTGCTCACGGGTTGTCCCTCGGGCGTGGGAACGAGGGAGGACTGCTGGTCGACGGTCATGGCGTGGCCTCCAGAACAGGCTTGGACGCGGGCTGGGGCACCGGCGCGGACACGGGCGGCGACACGGGCCGGGACACCGGCTCGGGTTCGGGTGCCGTCGTGGACGCCGCCGCCCGCTCCGCGGCGGCCTCGCGGCGCAGGAAGCCGAGGTGGCTGCCGCCGGTGCCGAGGGTGACGAAGAAGATCCCGGCGAACATCGGGAAGCTGAGCGCGTCGAACGTCGCGCTGATGACGAGGGTGACCACGGCGGTGGCCAGGTAGGCCTGGCCCAGCTCCCGGTCCGCGTCGGTGCGGGCCAGCCGCCGGATCGCGCCACCCTGGTGGATACCGGTGAAGCAGAGCCACAGCAGCGCGGCCACGCCCAACGCGCCCATCTCGGCGGCGATCAGCATCCACTGGTTGTCGGTGAAGAAGTACAGGTCGGGCGTGAAGGTGCCGAACCCGCGTCCGAACAGCGGACGTTGCTCAAGGTAGGGGATGATCTCGGCGTACTTGACGGTGCGGGTCTGGGTGCTGCTGTCGGAGTTGCTCAGGAACGAGCTGAACAGGTTGGTCAGCGTGCCGATCAGGCCGGGGATGATCACCTTGAAGGCCGCGACCGCGCCCAGCAGCACCCCGATCGCGGTCCAGCGACGCTGCGGCTTCCAGCGCGGCACCATGATCAGCAGCACCAGCGCGACACCGATGATGGACGTGCGCGACACGGTCAGCGGCAGCGCGCCCGCGATCACCGCCGCCGGGACCCAGCGCCGCACTCTCCCGCCCGGTCGGTTCGGGTCGAGGGCCTGCTGGATCGCGAAGGGCAGCAGGATCGCCAGCATGCCGCCGAACTCCAGCGGTTGGGCGGTCGTGGAGCGGGGGCGCACGAAGTCGCCGCGGGCCATGGCCTCGACGCCCGAGACACTCGCGTGCAGGCCGGGGATCTGGATCGAGTCGGCGATGTTGGTGCCGGAGAAGAAGTCGTAGTAGCCGATGGCCGCCACGACGGCGCCGATCAGGACCAGACGGCGCATCAGCACCTCGAGCCGGGCCCGGTCCTGGATGCCCGCCGTGGTCAGTACCACCAGTCCGACCCAGGCCAGCAGGGCGATCACCCCACGGTCGGCGCCGAGTTGCTCCTCGTGCGAGCTGTCCCTGGCGGCATCGGCGATGTAGCTGAGCAGCACGGCCGTCGCGAGCACGCACATGGCCAGGCGCGCCGAGCGGGTCCCGGCGGGGGCGGTGATCCGGCCGCCGAGCCAGGAGGCGAGGAACCAGAGCAGCCCCAGCAGGGCGAAGACGTTGGCGGGCGTGCCGACCCCGCCGAGCGCGGGCACGGCCAGGTTGGACGGGATGAACAGGGCCAGGTAGAGGTAGACCGTCAGCACGGCGGTCGCGTCCAGCGGGCGGTGCAGCAGGCCTCGACGGCGCTGCGCGGGTACGGCCGCGGGAGCGCGGGGCTCACCGCGCCGCGCACGGCGGGCCCGGGCGACGGCGTCGACCAGGAAGCAGAGCAGGAACCCGCCGGTGAACCCGACGATGATCGTCCCCGCCACGTCCTGCACCTTGGTCTTCAGCTGGGAGACCGGCGCCTGTGGCAGGACGACCGGGGTCGACTGCACCTGGTACGCGGCCGGCACGCCCGCCTGGAGCTGGAGCGCGCGCAGCTGCTGCCCGGCGAAGCGGGTGAGGGTCGCCGTCTCGTCCAGCACCCGGGTGCGGCCGACCCCGGTGACGCTCAGCGTGAGCAGCGGTCCGGGGGCGTCGACGGCGAAGCCGACCTTGTAGGTGTCGGTGACGCCCAGCTCCTGAAGCGAGTGGGCGGCGTCGGCGGACTGCAGGGTGCGGATCAGCACGTCGGCGGTGACGATCAGCGGACCGCCCGCGTTGGCGATCGGGTTGCCGAAGGTGGGCGCCAGCCTGGCCACGCCCGTGGAGTCGAGCAGGCTGATGGAGCTCTCGGAGGAGTAGCTGACCGGTACCGTCCGGTACAGGTAGCCTCCCGCCAGCAGGCTGAAGACACAGATCGGCACCATCAGGTACCACCACCGGCGCAGGGTCGCCAGGATCTCGGCCAGGCTCACCGTCGTTCCTCCCCCCGGAAGCCCCGATCAGCCTCACGGATCACCTGGCGTGTGGTCAAGTAGGGCTGGCAGTATCGACCCTGACGGAAGGACAGTCCGTGTCGCCCGAAGCGTTCGTCGGCGCCCTGCTCCGACGCTGGTACGTCCTGCTGCTCGCAGTGCTGTTGACCGCCGCCGGGGCCTACCACGTGCTCAAGCCCACCCAGGTCTACCGGGCCTCGGCGGTCGTCGTGCTGAAGCCGCCGGTCACCGGCAACCAGCCGAACCAGCTGGCGAACCTCCAGCCCACGCTGGCGTCCGCCTCCTACGCCGTGGTCCAGCAGCTCGCCACGCCCGCCGGCCAGGCCGAGCTCGCGGCCGCCGGAGTGCACGGCGTCTACGCGTTGGTGCCGCGCAACAGCGGCACCAACGCCACCCCGCAGTACCTGATCCCCTCGCTGCAGATCACCGCGGACGAGGGCGACCCGAGCACGGCGGACGCCGTGGCCCAGCACGTCATCGACGTCTACACGGCCCATGTCGCGGCGCTCCAGGTCGGCGAGCACGTGCCCGCGGCGTCCCGGATGACCGTCTCGGTGCTGGTGCCGCCCAACGCCGCGCTGCTCAGCGGAACCAAGAGCCGCGGCCTGATCGGTGTCACCCTGCTCGGGGCCTTCGGCGGGATCGCGGTGGCGCTGTGGACGGATCGCTGGCTGGTGGGGCGGGCGGCCCGCCGTCGCACGGCGCTCGCAGCCGCCTGAGAGCGTCCCGAGCGCGAGAAGCGGGATCGGCGCGCTCACAGGCCCCGGCGCTTCCACGACTGCCACCAGAGCCACTCCCGGCCGCGCTCGTAGACCGCGGACAGCACCAGCGGCTGAAGGTACGGCATGGCCCGCACCCCGACACGGCGGCGCAGCCGCAGCGCGCGGAACTCGGGCAGGGTGTCGGCGTCGGGGGTGCAGGCGCGGGCGAAGTCGACCAGCTCGTCGACGGGCACGACGTCCGTACGGCCGCGGTCGTAGGCGCGGTAGGCGCGCCGCAGCGCGTGACGGGCCAGGCGCCGGCGGACGGTCGCGGCCAGGCGCTCCGCGTCGGGCAGCTCGTCGGCGCACTTGGCGAGCGCGGAGTCGTAGGCGACCAGCCGCTGGCGCAGGTCGTCCAGCTGGCCGCCGAAGTCGGTGGTGGACATGTTCTGGCCGTGGACCCGGTAGTAGGCCTGGTCGGCGCCGCTGACGTAGCCGACGTCGGCGTGGGCGGCGAGCCGCATCCACATCTCGATGTCGCCGGCGTGCGGAAGTTCGGGATCGTAGCCGCCGATCTTCCGCTGGAGCGAGGTGCGCACGACCACCTCGGGCGAGGTGATACAGCCCGTCCCCTCCCGGAAGCGCCGCTCCAGCCACCAGTGGCCGGGGTAGACGACCTGACCGCCAGGGCCCGTTCGGGCCTGAGGCAGCGGCAGGCCGTGCTGGAAGTGAAGGGGACGGCCGTAGGCGAAGCCCGCCTCGGGGTGGGCGTCCAGCAGCGCGGCCGCGCGGGTCAGCGCGCCGGGGACGAGGCGGTCGTCGGCGGAGAGCAGGGCGCAGTAGTCGCCGTCGGCCCACTCCAGCAGACCCTCGTTGTAGGTGGCGATGTGGCCGCGGTTGCGCTCGTGGACCCGGACCTCGACGCGGTCGTCCCGGGCGGCGAGTTTGCGCGCGGCCTCGGCGGAGTCGTCCGGTGAGGCGTCGTCGATGATCAGGACCCTGACGTCGACGCCCGGCTGCTCGTCGAGCACGCTGCGGACGCAGTCCTCCAGGTAGTGGCCGTACTTGTAGCAGGGGATGACGACGCTGACGCTGCTCATGCCGGAGGGGCCAATCCCCGGGCGGGGGGGGGGGGCGCCCCCCCCCGGGGGGGCCCCCCCCCCCGGCGGGGGGGGCCCCCCCCCCCGCGGGGGGGGGGGGGGGGGGGGCGGGGGCGGGGGGGGGGC
>NZ_JBGCCA010000074.1:0-8910 GCF_041261265.1 Streptacidiphilus sp. MAP12-33 | reverse complement strand
CGGCGTGGCCGAGGAGGAGCAGGCCCGCCTGCTGGAGCGCCCGCCGGGCATCCCGGTCCTGGTCCTCACCACCCGCTACGCGGGCGAGGACGGCCGGCCGTGGAGCTCCGCGACGTCCGCTGCCGCCGTCGTCGCGCGGTGACGCCTACTGGTCCACCGCGAAGAGCTGCTGCTCCGCGTGGTCGAAGGCGAGCTTGACCGCGCCGATCGCGATCGCCGCGTCGCCCAGCGCCGCGAGCTGGACCTCCGGGGGCCGCAGGCAGAGCCGGCCCAGCTGGCGGCGGAGGGGCTCCACGACACCGTCCAGCCCGCTCGCCCAGCCGCCGATCACGACGATCTGCGGGTCGATCGCCAGCACCAGCGCCGCCACGTCCCGCACTAGGCGGGCGACGAAACGGTCGCGGACGTCCATGGCGGCGTGGTCGCCCTGCTGGGCGCGGCGCAGCATCTGAGCCACCGCCGCCTCGTCGAGCGGGTCACGCAGCGCGCTCTCCGTGGTGGAGAGGAGCCGGGACGGCTCGTCCTCCTGGCCCAGCAGGTGCAGTGAGCCGATCTCGCCCGCCGCGCCGCCGAAGCCGCGGTGCAGGCGGCCGCCGATCAGCGAGCCCGCGCCGGGGCTGAGGCCGGCCAGGACGAAGACGACGTCGCCCTTGCCGATCGCCGCACCCTTCCAGTGCTCGCCGATCGCGGCCAGGTTCGCGTCGTTCTCCACCAGCACCGGGCACTTGAACGAGCGCCGCAGCCGGTTGGCCAGGTCCAGCCCCGTCCAGCCCGGCAGCGCCGTGCCCAGCTGGACCACACCCTCCGCGTCCACGACGCCGGGCGTGCCGACGCCCACCGCCCACAGCGACTCGCGGGCGATCCCGCCGCGCCGCAGCAGCTCCGCGACGGTCGCGCGTACGAGGGCCAGGCGTTCGTCGGCTTCGGTGGTCTCGTCGATGGGACGGCCGTAGGCGCCGAGGGTACGGCCGCGCAGGTCGGAGATGATCGCGCGGGCGCCGTGGGTGCCGATCTCGATGCCGAGCAGGTGGCCGGCCTCGGCGCGGAAACGGAAGTGACGGGCCGGACGGCCGCGCTGGCGCACGCCCTCGTCCGCGGGCTCCACCTCGGCGACCAGACCCGACTCGATCAGGCCCTCGATGACTCCCTCGACGGTCGGGCGGGACAGCCCCGTCTCGCCCACCAGCTGGGTGAGCGTCAGGACGGCTCCGTCGCGGAGAGCGCGCAGCGTCACCGCGGAGTTGAGCCGCCGCAGCAGTGAGGAGTCACCACCGATGAGCTGGGCCACGCCTCCGTCCTTCCGTGCTTCCCGATTCCGTGTCGACGTATGCCGGATGGTAGCCGGGGCGGGGAGCCGTCGGCGAGCGTTACTGCAGCTCAGTCGGGGCTTCGGTATCAAACGGCAACCTGGCGGCCCAACCTCACAGCAGCGCGTACTGGCCTTCGGGGCCCTCCTCCAGCCGGTCCAGCACCGAGGCGGGGCGCTGGGCGGACGCGGGGACCGGGAGGATCGCGGCCTCGTGCAGGTCCGCGTGGGTGAACCAGGGACCGCCGTCGGCGGCGAGGTCGTGCCGCGCGGGGAGCAGTTCGCCCAGGCGGGCGAGCGTGGTGGCCAGCTCGACCAGTTCCGTCGTCGCCCGCTGCGGCCACACCGTCAGGCCGAGCGCGGCCAGGGTGCCGCGGGCCGCGCCGCGGAACGCGCAGCGGTCGGCGAACCACTCGCGCAGGGTGGCCTCGGCGGGTGCGGCCCACGCCTGCGGTGGCACCGGTGCGAGACGGCCGTCGCCGAGCAGCAGCGTCTCCTCCTCCGGGTCGTACCCGAGCTCCTGGGGCTGCGCGTCCACGGGATGGCGCACGAAGGTCCGACGACCGTCGGGGAGGCGCAGGCCACCACCCTGGGCGAAGGTGTGCAGGTCCACCACGCGTCGCCCCAACGCGACACCCTCCGCCCAGGTGGCGGCGGAACGCGGCAGCGGCACGGTGTCGTCGCCGTGCACGGCGACGGCCGCGATCCAGGCCAGCACGGACTCGGCGGTGACGGGTGCGGCGTAGGCGCGTCGCAGGAACCGCAGCAGTCCGGGTGCGAGGTTGGGTTCCCGGCCGTCCGGTCGCCGGTGCAGCGGGTGCACCCGCATCCGTGGGTCCACGGGCAACTCGGCGCTGACGGTCGGCGGCGCGCCGTCGGGGTGGACCAGCAGGTAGCGCTGGTGCGCGCCCTCGGCGCGCCAGAGCTCCGGCCGGGCTTGGTCCAGGAGGCGCTGGTCCGCCAGCATCCAGGCCCGGTCCAGCGGCCGGGTCCGCACCCGGACGAGTGGAGGCTGCGTCCCCGGCTCCCGGGAGAGCCTGCGGGTGCTGCCGCGCTGCCCCGGCAGCCCGGCGACCGCCGAGTCCGGCGTCCGCGCCCGGGACGGCTCGAAGAGCGCGGACCGCTCGCCGGGCGGGGCCGCGACCAGCCGCCGCCACCGCTCCTCCAGCACCTCGGGGTCGGCGCACACCACCCACGCCCGCCCGGTCCTGATCCCGCGTACGGACCAGGGCAACAGGTCGCCGAGAGACGGCAGCGCCTCCTGCCCACCCGTATCTGCCACACGGACATGCTAGGCGGAGCCCCGGCCGCGGCGCCGCCGACCGGCCAAGGCCCTACCTAGCGCACGGCGGTTATCAGCAGGAAGGGTGCGGCCGTGCGCTCCTGGGCCCACGCGCGGTCACCGAACAGCTCCGCGTCGGCGACGCCCACCGCGTCGGCGAGGACGGGGGCGAGCTCGCGCACGGGGCCCGCGAAGCCGCCCTCGGCCAGCGCGGTGCGGTACGTCTCACGGGTCCAGTAGCGGTTCAGGATGGTGGTCCACGAGTCGTCCACCCGTCGGACGTGGACCGGCATCAGCTCGCCCGCCTCGTACGCCGCTCCGGCGTCCCCGCGGCGGAAGCCCTCGAACTCGGCGCCGAAGGCGTGGTCGGGGTTGGGGACCAGGATGGTGAACCGCCCGCCGGGACGGACCACGCGGGCGACCTCCGCGATCAGCTCCCGGATCGTGGACTCCTCGTCCACGCAGGTGAAGAGGAAGCAGGCCATCGCCGCGTCCATCGAGCCGTCGGCGAGGAACGGCAGCAGGCCGTCGTCGCTGTGGCGGTAGTCGATGCGGGGGTGGGGGGCCTCGGCGCGGGCGAGGTCGATCATCGCGGCGGAGGAGTCGACGGCGGTGATGCGGGCCGTGCATCTCCCGGCCAGCCACCTGGTCACCTCGCCGGGTCCGCAGCCGAGGTCGAGCAGACGGCTCGTTGTCCCGTCGGCCAGGTCCAGGTCCAGGCCCAGGGCCAGTGGCAGGAAGGCGTAGCCGAGCAGCCAGGAGGCGGAGTCGTCCCAACGGCGGTAGTCGTCGGCGGTGTCGGGCTGCTGGTAGGAGATGATCTCCGTGGTCTCGGCGGGCACGCCGGTACTCCTGTCGACGATGGCCCCCGTGCATCCAGAACTGACGGGCAGAGTGTATTGATCTTGATCGATCTCGGGAACGGCTCTCTGTTGCATTCCTGCAACTTCTGCCGCACCGTCAACGATCCTTCGCTGGCGCGTAGTTCGCTTATCGGTCTTGACTGGCGAAATCCCCGGCACGCCACCGCGCCGTCCTGGTTGGGTGAGCCCATGGAACCACTGCGCACACGTACCGCCCGTCCGTCGGACGTCCACGACGTCCTCGCCTTCTGGAAGGAGGCGGCCGAGGGGACGAGCATCAGCGACGACGTGGCCGGGGTGACGCGGCTGGTCGAGCGCGATCCGGAGGCGCTGATCCTGGCCGAGCGGGAGGGGCGGCTGGTCGGCACGGTCATCGCCGGCTGGGACGGCTGGCGGGCCAGCCTCTACCGGCTGGCCGTGCACCCGGACCACCGGCGTCAGGGGATCTCCCGGGTGCTGCTCGACGCCGCCCACGCGCGCTTCGTGGCCGCCGGCGGACGTCGGGCCGACGCGATGGTGCTGGTGGAGAACGAGACCGGCCAGGCCGCCTGGGCCGCGGCGGGATACGAGCGCGAGGAGCACTGGCGGCGCTGGGTCAGGCCGCTCGCCTGAGAGGCCACTTGTCAGTGCCGGGGCGTACGGTAGAGGGCATGGTGGCTCAACTACCGCACACCCGGACCGAGGTGCCTCGCCCGTCCGAGTCCCTCGCCGGGCCGGGGGTGCCCGACGTGTCGGAGCTGCGCGCGGTCGGCGCCGCGCTGCTGGCTCGGTTGGCCGAGTCGCGCGAGCGGGACGTCGCCGTCCCGGACGCGCTGTGGCAGGCCGCCGAGCGGTTCCAGCCTCTGCTCGACGGGGTCGATCCCGAGCCGGGGGAGGGGGAGGAGCTGTGGGAGCTGGCGCTCACCCTCCCCGGCCTCCTGGCGGAGCCGCCGGCGGCTCCGCCAGCGCCTCCGGTGGGTGCGCCTGAGCCTGCGGGGGGTGCGGCTGGGCTACCCCCGGCGGAGCCTGCTGCTGCGGTGGCCCAAGCGGCCCGGCCGACCCAGGCGGCATCCGCGCCTGCGGCCGCGCCGTCCGACGGGTTACTCGTGGGCGATCGCGTCCAGCACGTCCAGCCGCGAGGCGCGTAGCGCCGGGCCGAGGGCGGCCAGCAGGCCGACCACCGCGGCGCCGACGACCACCGCGATGATCGTCGCCCAGGGCACCGCCAGCGCCTGGAGCCCCTTCGCGGCCAGCAGGCGCTGCGCCGTCAACCCCCAGCCCAGGCCAAGCCCGAGCCCCAGCACAGCTCCGAACAGGGCGATGACGACGGCCTCCAGACGCACCATCCGCCGCAACTGCGCCCGGCTCAGCCCGATCGCGCGCAGGAGCCCGATCTCCCTGGTGCGCTCGATCACCGACAGCGCCAGGGTGTTCACCACGCCCAGGATCGCGATGATGATCGCCAGCGCCAGCAGCCCGTAGACCAGGTTGAGCAGCAGGTCGATCTGGCCGCGGACCAGCTTCTTGTAGTCGGTCTGGTCCCGCACCGACACCTGCGGATCCTTGGCCAGCGCCGTCGTCAGGGCGCTCTTGACCTGCGTCTTGTTCGCGCCCGGGGCGAGGTTGACGAAGACGATGTCGTCGAGCGCTCCGGGCACGTACTGCCGCAGCGTGGAGGTGGCCACCACCGGCTCGTCACCGAGACCGCCCGGGTTGGGGTCGGTCACGTCGATGCCGCCGACGGTCAGCGTGCCCGTCCGCCCGCTCTGGAACAGGACGGTGACCGCGCTGCCCAGCCGCAGGCCGTGCGCGTCGGCGTAGTTGGAGCCGATCATCACGTGGCCCGGTGCGGTGCCCGCCGCGACGGTGCCGGAGCGCATCTGGATCCGCACGACCTTGTCGAGGCCGGGACCGGTGCCCACGACCACCGTCCTCTGCTGGGAACCGTCGGTGGCGACCAGTGCGCCGCGCGTGCCCTGCCCGCGCACCACCAGGCCGACGCCCGGGGTGGCCTGGACGGTGTCGCCGACCTCGTTCGGGAACGGCAGGCCGGTGGCGTTCTGCACGATCAGGTCCGCGCCGATGGTCTTGTCGATCTGCGCGTCGAAGGAGGCGGCCATCGAGGAGCCCACCACCGACAGCGAGGCGACCAGTGCCAGCCCGATCATCAGGGCGGAGGCCGTCGCACTGGTGCGGCGCGGGTTGCGCAGCGCGTTGCGCTGGCTCAGCGTCCCGACAGGGCCGAAGACGCGAGGGAACCAGCCGCCCAGGGCGCGGATCACCGGGCTCGCGAGCAGCGGGCCGACCACGATCAGACCGATCAGGCTCAGCAGCACGCCCGCACCCAGCAGCAGGCCCGCCTGCCCCAGGTCCTTGTCCGTCGCCGCGCCGACCAGCGCGCCCGTCGCCACGGCCAGGACGACCAGGCCCGCGATCGCCCGGCGTCGCAGCGGCGCGCCCCGCCCGGGGGTGTCCGCCTCCCGCAGCGCGGCCATCGGCGAGATCCGCGAGGCCCGCCGCGCCGGCAGGTAGGCCGAGACGGTGGTGACGATGATCCCCACCGCGTAGGCGGCGACGACCGTCGGCCAGCGCACGGCCAGTTGGCTGCCCTTGAGCACCATGCCGCCCGCGGCGATCAGTTTGATCAGGCCGAGCGCGAGACCGACCCCGAGCAGCAGACCCAGCGTCGACCCGATCAGCCCGAGCAGCGCCGCCTCGACCAGCACCGAGCGGTTCACCTGCTCCCGGCTGGCTCCCAGCGCCCGCATCAGCCCGAGCTCGCGGGTGCGCTGCGCGACCAGCATCGAGAAGGTGTTGAGGATCAGTGACACGCCGACCAGCACCGCGATCCCGGCGAAGCCGAGCAGTGCGTCCTTGATGACGGACAGGAACGCGCCCAGCGTCTGCGCCGCGTCCTTGGCCGTCTGCTCGGCGGTCTTCACGTCGTAGGCGCTGCCGACGACGGGCGCGACACGGTCGCGCAGCTGCTCGTGGGTGACGCCTTTGGCGGCCGTCAGGTCCACGGAGGTGAACTCGCCCGCGTGACCGAGCAGGCGCGTCTGCGCCGTCGGGGTGTCCAGGAAGACGAGCGTGGCACCGGGGTTGGTGGTGTTGAACGTCGCGATGCCCGAGAGCGTCACGGGGAAGCTGCCCGTCGGCGCGATGACGTGCAGCGGCTGCCCGAGCACCAGGTGGTGCTTGCGGACGGTGTCCGCGTCGACGACCACCTGGCCGTCGCCGTGCGGCGCGCTGCCGGAGGTCAGGTCGACGGGGGAGTTGGGCCGCAGGTCCCAGTTGATGCCGATGGTCGGCGCGCCGCCGATCGACCCGATGCTCTTGTTGTCCGCGTCGGTCAGCGTGATCCCGGCGAGCTGGACCCGGCCGGTGACGGCGGCGACCCCGGGGACGGTGCTGACCTCGGGTATCAGCGAGGCAGGCACGGTCGGGACGGTGCCGGAGAAGTTCTGGTCGTTGCGCCCGGCGACGTCGTTGTGGGCGGTGACGCTCACGTCCGCCGAGGTGGAGCGGAAGAGCTGGTCGAAGGTGGAGCCGATGGTGTCGGTGAACATCAGCGTCCCGGCGACGAACGCCACCGAGAGCAGCACGGCCAGCATCGACAGGGCGAGCCGGCCCTTGTGGGCGAGGAAGCTGCGCAGGGTCGCCTTCAGCATCGCGTCTCCTCGCGCCTCAGTCCGCGTCCGGCTTCGCCGCGCGCGCGTCGAAGCGGCGCATCCGCTCCAGCACGGTGTCGGCGGTCGGGCCCTCCAGCCGGTCCACGATCCGGCCGTCCGCGAGGAAGAGGACGAGATCGGCGAAGGAGGCGGCGTTGGGGTCGTGGGTGACCATGACCACCGTCTGCCCGAGCTCGTCCACGCTGCGCCGCAGGAACTGGAGCACCTCGGCCCCCGAGCGTGAGTCCAGGTTGCCCGTCGGCTCGTCCGCGAAGATCAGCTGAGGCCGCGCGGCGAGCGCCCGGGCGACGGCGACACGCTGCTGCTGCCCGCCGGACAGCTCGTGCGGCCGGTGCCGCAGCCGGTCCTGGAGCCCGAGCGTCTCCACGACCTGCGCCAGCCAGGCGGCGTCCGTGCCGCGGCCGGCGATGTCGCCGGGCAGGGTGATGTTCTCCTCGGCGGTCAGCGTCGGCAGCAGGTTGAACGCCTGGAAGACGAACCCGATCCGGTCCCGGCGCAGCCGCGTCAGCTGCTTGTCCCCGAGGCGGGACAGCTCCGTGTCCCCGACCCACACCTCGCCGCCGGTGGGCTTGTCCAGCCCGGCGAGGCAGTGCATCAACGTGGACTTGCCCGACCCGGACGGCCCCATGATCGCGGTGAACCGCTGGGCGTCGATCGCGACGTCCACCCGGTCCAGGGCGAGAACGGAGGTGTCCCCGCTTCCGTACGCCTTGCTCAACCCGACGGCCCGCGCGGCGGGCCCGGGTCTCTGTTCAGGTCGCTCTTCCGGTCTCTGTTCCGCCGCCATGGTGCTCCCCCGGCAGGTCGATGGAACTGCGTCCAGCACGAGCCTAGGCCGGGGCTTCGCGGGCGGCATCCGCCCCAGGACCGAGGGGACCCCTACGGGGCCCAGGTGCCGCCGAGGGCGGGCGCGAGGGAGGCACGGGCGATCGGGAGAAAGGCCTCCGGGGTGACGTGCGGGCCCGCGCAGGCGGCCGGGAGGGCGCCGAGGAGAGGGGCGTCGGCGACCACCGGCAGGTCGATCAGGTTGCAGCGCATGGCGAGGTCGGGCTCGGTCGGCCAGCCGCCGATGACCAGGCCGTGGAGGGGGATGCCCCGGGCGCGGAGCGCCTCCGCGGTGAGCTCGGTCAGGTTCAGCGTGCCGAGGGCGGCCGTGACGACGACCAGGGCCTCGGCCGCGTGGCCGAGCTTCGCCAGCTCGGCCGGGACGTCGGCCAGGGAGGAGCCCTCGGCGTCGAAGCGGACGAGCAGGCCGCCGGCGCCCTCGACCAGCACGAGGTCGTGCGTCTGCGCGAGCCGCGCCGCTTCCGCGGCGATCTCCGCCGGGGTGATGGGCCGCATCCCCGCTCGCACGGCCGCGGTCCCCGGAGCCAACGGCTCCGGGTAGCGGGCGAGCTCGCTGAAGGTCAGCTCGCCCGCGAGCCGGCGCACGTCATCCAAGTCCCCGGCTTCTCCGGGCGCCATGCCCGTCTGCGCGGGCTTCATCACGGCGACCTTCCGCCCGTCGGCGACGGCCAGCGCGGCGACGGCCGCGGTGGTGACGGTCTTGCCGATCTCCGTGTTGGTGCCGGTGACGAGGAGGATGGCGCTCACGCTGCGGGGTCGCTTTCTGGGAGGAGTGGATTCGTGCGGGCCTTCGGCCGGGAGGTTCGGGCTTGGGCTGTTCGGCCTGGCGGGCCTTGGGCCGGGAGGGTCGGGCTTGGGCTGTTCGGCCTGGCGGGCCTTGGGCCGGGAGGGTCGGGCTTGGGCTGTTCGGCCTGGCGGGCCTTGGGCCGGGAGGGTCGGGCT
>NZ_JBGCCA010000073.1:0-11981 GCF_041261265.1 Streptacidiphilus sp. MAP12-33 | reverse complement strand
TCGGCTCGCGCCCTGAAGATCGGCCCCCGGACCCACTCGAAGTGAACGCCGGGGCGCAGTACTTGCTCGCCGCCCTTCGCGTCCCATTAGGCGTACTCCGCCCGCAGCACCCGCACCTACCTGCGCAAACGCCAGGTCAAGGCGGTGATCCCGGAGAAGGACGACCAGGCCGCCAACCGCAAGAAGAAGGGCCGCAGCGGCGGTCGGCCCGTCAGTCACGACGCGGATCTCTATCGCGACCGCAACACCGTCGAGCGCGCCATCAACAAGATCAAGAACTGGCGAGGCCTGGCCACCCGCTACGACAAGACCCCAACCAGCTACGAAGCCGGCCTGCACCTGTGCGGCGCCGTCATTTGGCTCCGCAGCCTGAAACCGGCATCATGATCCGAATGCAGAACAGACCCTACGACTGGGCGGCGATCCGGCTGCGGGCCGTGGCGGAGTACGACTACCAGGGCGAGACTCTGGTCCGGGCACGCTGGGCGATGGCCCGCCGCAGCATCGCCAAGCCGGACGAGATTGCCTACTACCTCGCCTACGCGCCGCCGGAGACGACCGTCCAGGAGTTGGTGCGGATTGCGGGGATGCGGTGGGCGATCGAGGAGTGCTTTCAGGCCGCGAAGAACGAGTGCGGTCTGGATCAGTACGAGGTCCGCCGTTACACCGGCTGGATGCGGCACATCACGCTTGCCATGCTCGCGCACGCGTTCTTGGCCGCGATGGCGGCCGCCGCGGCGTCAAAAGGGGTTGCAGAAACGGTTCCGGCACCCTGGTCGACCTCACCGTGGCGGAGATCCGCAGGCTCCTGGCAGTTGGCCGCACCAGGGGGCCACGTCCGCCACGGTGCTCGCCCCGCACTCACGCGCTGAACTGGTCAGCATGGCGCCGACGCCGACAAGCCGTCGCCCGCCGCTGCCATTTTCAGCGTCGGCTGCACACCTTCGAGGGGCGGTCCCATCAAGACCGCCCCTGACCCGCAACCCGCCCACTACACTCACCACGCGAGCCTCTGAGCAGGCAAAACACCGAAGTCCTGCTGGAGTACTAGTTCGGCCGGCACCAGTCACACGGCGTCGAACTCGGCCCAGACGAACTTGCCGTCGGGCAGCGGGGTGGTCCCCCATCGTGCGCTCAGTCTGCGGACCACCAGAAGTCCATGACCGCCCGGCCGCGCGGGATCCTCCGACTCCCGCGCGGCCGGGCGCACGTGACTGAGATCGCTCACCCCGACGACCAGCCGCGTCGGGTCGATGTCGAGCACCAGTTCCACTGCCCCACCGCCATGGACCACGGCGTTGGACACGAGCTCGGAGACGACCAGCAGGACGTCCTCGACGGCCTCCTGCGCGTCGGGGCCGGCCCAATCGGCCCAGCCCCACTCGGTCACGACACCCCGACTGAAGTCACGGGCCGCCCCGACCACGCCCGACGGGCCACCGAGACGGAGCCGCCGCACCTGGTGGGCGGTGCGCCGGCCGGTCTCGGGCCTCGCCTCCCGGCCGGTCACGTGTCCACCCGGGCGGTGTCCAGATCCGGGTAGGTCTCGAAGACCTCCGCCGCTCCGGTCACCGTGAGAAGGCGCTGGAGCTGCGGGCCGACAGCGACCAGCCCGAAGCGCCCGCCCGCCTCGTCTGCGCTCAGACGCGCCCGGAGGAGGGCGTTAAGCCCGGTGGAGTCGCAGAAGCCGAGCTCACCGCAGTCCAGCAGGACTCTGGAGACCTTTGCCTGTACCAGTCGATCAAGCGCTGAGGCCAGCGCGCCGACGGAGTCGTGGTCGAGCTCGCCGGCCACGGTGACGACCCCGGTGCCCGGCCCGACGGCAACCGCCACCCTGAGCCGGCCCGACTCCACCGCCGGCCCGCCCGGCTGCGGCTGCGGCTGCTCGGTCATGCTGGACGTCTCCCAGCTGCTCGCGAAGTGTCCTTATCATCGATGCGCGCTGCCCACGGCCGCCCACGTCGGCCGACGGGCGACACGGCGTGAGCGCGCAGGCGAAGCACGTTCGACGCTACCGCCGGTTCGACGGAGGCGCTCCCTCTCGGCCGGCTCCGCCCCGGCCGGCAGGGCCGGATTCCAGTGGGACTTCTCCACCTTCGACGCGATCACCGGTCAGTGGGACGCCCACGAGAGTGAGGCGATGGCCGACCGGCCGGAGCGGCCGGTCGAACGGTTCGCCCGCCGGTCGACGTTTCGCGGGGCCTTGCGGAGGCGGTCCGCAAGGCCCCGCGGTCAGGTGCGCGTGGAGGCATGAGGTCCTCCGGGGCAGGGCGCACCACGCGTTGGTGAGCCAACCCCCTGCGGATGTTTACGACGGGCTCCTGTGCTACCAGCGGTACCAGCGGCCACGGCCGCCCGCGCGCTCGCCGCGGAAGACGAATCCGAGCAGCCACACGGCCAGAACGACCAGCGCGATCCACCACAGCACGTGCAGGGCAAAGCCTGCTCCGCCCAGCACCAGCGCCAGGAGCAGGACAACGATCAAGAGAACCATGAGGGGACACTTCCTTTGCTTCGTTTGGCGGGTGACCTCACGCGCCCATTCGAACCGGGTCGGCTCAGTGGCCGTGGGATCCGTAGGGGCTGCCGAGCGTGGTGCGGTACGTGCTCCTCGCCGGCGCCGACGCATCGAGCCGGGGTCGGTCGCGCCTGGCGAGACCGCCCGCGGGGCTCAGTGCTTGAAAGCGTCCTTGATCTTGGCGCCGGCCTGCTTGGTGTCGCCCTTGACCTGGTCGGTGCGACCCTCGGCCTCCAGGGCGCGGTCACCGGTGGCGCGGCCGACGGCCTTCTTGGCGCCTCCCTTGACCGTTTCGGCCTTGTGGGCGACCTTCTTGGCGATGCTCATGGCGTTGCCCTTCGTTTCTCGGTGATTCTGTTCGCACGTGACGGCCGAGCACTGAAGCCCGGCGATTCATGGCGTGCTGGTCGTGGCTGGGGCGGTGCCCCATCAGGTGCCGGCGGAGACTCCTGCTCGTCGGCCCGCTCGGCTTCGCCGGTGCGTGTACCCAACGATTCGGCGCGGACACGTCGGATGGTGCGAAGAAGCCCGTCCCGCTGGTCCGCGACCGCGTCACCCTCCTGACCCGCGCTCTCGGCCTGAGACCGGGCGGCCTCTCCGCGGAGACCTGCGCCGTGCGACCCCATGCCCGGCCCGGTCAACCGCGCGGGTGTCCGGCTCGCCGGCGTGTGGGGCGGCTTTCTGCGGGCACACGCCCGAAGGACCGGAGCCGTTGAGGCCGATAGGCGGGAGGAACGTCGATGTCAGCCCAGCACGAGAAGGCAGCCTCCGATCCGGTGCCGCCCAGCGGTGGGCCGCCCGGCATCGGAGGCCGGCTGCCGTGAACGGCTTCGAACGCGCGATCCGCGGACTCGACGGCTGGCAGCGGCGCCGGCGAGCACCGGGGTTCGTCCTCGGGGTGATCCGAAAGTACGGAGACGACCGCGGCGGGCAACTCTCCGCCCTGATCACCTACTACGGTTTCGCCGCCCTGTTCCCGCTGCTCCTGCTGCTGACCACGGCGCTGGGATTCGCCCTGCGGGGCGATCCCGGGCTACAGAACAGCGTGCTGAACTCGGCGCTGGCCGACTTCCCCGTGATCGGCGATCAGCTCCGCGGCAACGTCCACTCGCTCCAGGGGAGCGTCCTCGCGGTGTCGCTCGGCTGCCTCGGGCTGCTGTACGGCTCCCTGGGGGTGGCCCAGAGCCTGCAGTTCGCCATGGCGCAGGTGTGGAACATCCCCAACGTGCGGCGCCCTGGCTACTGGCCGCGGATGGTCCGCTCGCTGTTCCTGATCCTTGCGCTCGGACTCGGACTCCTGCTGGTCTCGACGGCAACCGGCCTGCTTACCGGCGTCTCCGGCCCCGGGACGCTGATCACCGTACTCGGACTGCTGGGTTCGGTGCTCCTGAACACGGCCCTGTACGTGGGCTGCTTCCGCATTCTCACCCCCGCCGAGATCCCCCTGCGCCGCCTTCTGCCCGGATGCCTGGTCGCCGGCCCGTGCTGGACGGCACTCCAGGCCTTCGGCGGAGCCCTGGTCGCACACGCGCTGCGCCACAGCACGCAGGTGTACGGCTTCTTCGGTACGGTGCTCGGCCTGCTCTGGTGGCTCTACCTCGGTGCCCAACTCTCGATCTACGCCGCCGAGGTGAACGTCGTGACGATGCGGCGGCTGTGGCCGCGCTCGCTCCTGCAACCGCCGCTGACCCGCGCGGACGAGCGCGTGCTCGACGCGATCGCGCGTCAGGAGCTCAGGCGCCCCGAACAACGGGTCGACAGCAGCTTCCGGTCCCCCGAGGAGGACGGAGGCCGGGGTGGACCCTTGCCGGGCACGTCGCGGAACGGCTCGGCGCCCAACAGCGCGGTGGAGCGGGGACCCGGGACGCCGGGACCGGAGCAGGATGGTTAGCCCCGTTCCACTGAGTGCGTGCGTGTACGGCGCGGCGAGCAGGGCAGACGCGTCGTACGGAGCCCGTCCCACACCCATACCCTGTGAACGACGGCGATTTTCCCCACCCTGAACGCCGCGAAATGGGACATGGGGATCGCGGCGTCGCGACCGCCGCTCCCATGGGGACGACGGTCGCGCACCTGGCATCCCGACGGCGCCAGAGGTTCCCGGGCCGCCCGGTGGCTGTTCCACTACGAACTCGAGGAGTTCCCCGGCCTGGGCAGCCTGACCACGTACACCGTCCAGGCCGAGGACGGACGGCTCGGCACCGTCCTTCGGACCGTGGACGCACCCGGAACCGGGCTGCTCATGGTGAACACCGGCCCCTGGATCTTCGGCGGACTGCTGGCGGTGCCCGCCGGTCTGATCGCCGACGTGGACCGCGACACGGGGACCGTCCGTGTCGCCGGGGCCAAGAAGCACCTGCGACGCGCCCCCGACTACCGGGCCGACACCCCCGAAGCCCTCGCCGACTACCGCACCAGGACCGCGGACTACTTCGGCCCTCTCGGCCTGGCGCAACGCCTCACCCCATGACCCGACGGCGCGACCGTAACCCCAGCCGCGCCCCGACAGGCCCTCCGGGCGTGTGGAGCCCGCCTCGAACAGGGCCGAGCGGGGGGCGTGGGGTCCGCCGCCGTTTGCGCGGCGAGCACGGCGGTTACGCGCTCGCTATGGAGACCACCGCTGCCGTGACCGCCGCCGACGTCCTCGACGCCCGGCCCGTGCGCCGGGCCCTCGACTCGCTCGACGGGTTGACGTGGCTCGATCCGCTCGTGGCGCTGGTCCGTCGCGGCGTGACCGTCACCGCACTGGACCCGGTCCGGGACGCGCTGCGCGGGGAGTGGCTGGGGCATCGGCTGCATCCAGCCCTGGTCCAGGTCCCGATCGGCTGCTGGTCCAGCGCCGCCGTGCTCGACCTCTTCCCCGGCGAGCGGCGCGCGTCGAGCGGCCTGATCGCGCTGGGGCTGCTGAGCGTTCCGCCCACCGCCCTGACGGGCTGGGTCGACTGGGCCGATCTGCCGCCGCAGCGGCAGCGCGCCGGGCTGGTCCACGCCGCAGCCAACCTCACCGCGAGCGCCCTCTACACGGCTTCGCTGTGCGCGCGGCTGCGCGGCCGCTGGGCACGCGGGCGGGCGCTGGCATGGTCCGGGCTGGCGGTCGCCGGCGTCGGCGGCGCGATCGGCGGGCACCTCGCCCACCGGGAGCCGAGCGACGCGCACGAGGCAGGCCCTGTGGATGCGGGTGCCGGCGCGGAGGTCTGACGGGACGGCTCCGGGCGACCGCCCGATGCCTGTGCCCGGCCGCGGAGACCCCGCCGCGGAGACCCCGGCGCGCCCGGCCCGTCCAGGTCCGGGGTCGCGCGGGAAGGGTGTCCCCTGAGGTGTCGTCGCCGCGCTCGTGGGGCATCAGCTCAGTCCGGGCGCGACCGCCCGGAGCTGCAAGGAGTAGCACCATGGTCACACAAAGGCAGAAGCCGCTCTCTCTGAGCTGCGCCTACGACGCCGCGCTGGACCACTTCGGCCGGCTCGTCCGAGGCGTCGAGCCCGACCGGTGGGGCGAGCCGACACCCTGCCGGTTGTGGACGGTGCGCGATCTGGTCAACCACGTCACGGTGGAACACCTGTGGCTTCCTGTCCTGCTCGCGGGCACCCCGGCCACCGGCGTCGGCGACAGCCTGGACGGGGATCACCTCGGCACCGACCCGGTGCTCGCCTTCAAGCGGGCCGCCGCCGGGGCCCAGGACGCCGTCCACGAGCTCCACGCCCTGGACGGCACGGTACGGCTGTGGTCCGGCCCCGCCCCGGCCCGGCACCTGGTCAGCCAGCTGACCATGGACACCGTGGTCCACAGTTGGGACCTGGCTCGGGCGACCGGTGCGGACGAGCGTCTGCCCGCCCCGTTGATCGCCTTCGCGCTCCAGGAACTGTTCGGGTACGCCGACCGGCTCGCTGGCTCCGGCCTGTTCGACCCGCCGCTGCCCGTCCCGGAGGGCGCCGACCCGCAGACCCGGCTGCTTGCCCTCACCGGCCGCGCTCGTGTGTCGAGTTCGAGTCGTTAGGCTCTGGGACATGGCTGTTCGGCGGATGGACAACGTCGCGATCGTCGTCGACGACCTGGACGCGGCTGTCGCCTTCTTCGCCGCGCTCGGCTTGGAGCTGGAGGGCAAGGCGGAGATCGAAGGCCTCTTTGCGGACCGCACCGTCGGACTCGACGGTGTCCGGAGCGACATCGCGATGATGCGGACTCCGGACGGCCACAGCAAGCTGGAGCTGACCAAGTACCACAGCCCAGCGGCATCCGACGCCGAGCCGCGGAACCCTCCGCCCAACACGCTGGGCCTGCATCGCGTCATGTTCGCCGTCGACGACATCGACCACACCGTCGCCCGCCTGTGCGCCCACGGGGCCGAACTCCTCGGCGATGTCGCGCGGTACGAGAACGTCTTCCGCCTCTGCTACCTCCGCGGCCCCGCAGGCATCATCGTCGCCCTGGCCGAGCAGATCGGCTGACGCCGGGCGCGCGGCCGCGGGTGCACGGCGCGGCACCGGCCGTCGTCATGTCCCGGTCGGCCCCGCGTCGTTGGGTGGGTCGCTCACCGCGCCGTCCACCGCACCGTCGCCATCGACAACGTGGGCGCTCGGCCGGCTCGGCTGCTCCGTGGTGAGCAGCGCCAGAAGGTCGGCGACGGTGGGGCCGACGTCAGCGGGGTGGCGCAGCGGGCTGGCGGCGGTGACCTGGTACCTGTTGGTGCGGCCGACGCGGGTGTGGGCCAGGTAGCCGCCCTGTTCCAGGTCGGTGATGATGCGCTGGACCGCGCGCTCGGTGAGCAGGCAGCGCGTGGCGATGTCCCGCACCCGCACACCCGGGTCCCGGGATATCTGCACGAGAACCCGGGCGTGGTTGGTGAGGAAAGTCCACGTCGCGCGGGGACCTGGCACGTGCTCCATGTTCGCCATCTTACGACTGTGATTTCACGCTTTGTGAAGAGCGACAATCTTTTCGTGTAAATCTTGACAGCTTGCCTGACCTGGGCAGAGCCTGGTGTTCGACATCCGATCGTGCGCCCCTGGCTGTCCCGCCGGTGCACGCGCGTCCCTGCCATGCGGAGGAGGGCGATCCCGATGAACAGGAGCGAACTGACCCGGCTCGCCGCCTTTCTGCGATCCCGTCTCGGCGCACCTCCTCTCGCCGGGCCGGCAGGGCCGGCAGGCGACCAAGGCCTCCTTCGGCTGAGCGGCCACGGTCGCGCGGCGGCTGGACGGGTGAATCCGCGGCTGGACACGGTCGAGCGAGCCGTCCTGGGCTTGGACGCCTACCTGCACATGGCCGAGGAGCATCCCGAACTGCCGAGCCTGCGCTCGGAGGAACAGCGTGTCCTGGCCTTGTGGCAGGAGCTGCAGGACATCGCGGCCGAGTGGGACGACCATCCCGACCACCCGTCCACCCCACCGAGGACCACGCGGCCGGCCCAGCTTGGCGGACAGCGCCGTCCCGCCGAGGCACTCACGCGTGGTTCGAGCACTCCAACAGCCTCGTGTCACCGCGAGCTCCGCACCGATGGCGTATTGGTCTACACCATGACCGGTGACCTCGACATGAGTGCAGCGGATGCCCTCACCTTCGACGCCCCCTTGGACGCCGTCCGCGCCGTCGTGGTCGATCTGGCTGCCGTCACCTTCTTCGACTCCACAGGACTGAACGCACTCCTGCACCTGCGCGCGGCGGCCCTGGAGCACGCACTCACCGTCCACCTGGCCGCCGTGCCCCCACAGACCGCACGCGTCCTGGACATCACCGACGTCGCCCCGCTGTTCCCCACCCATCCCAGCCGCGAAGCGGCCCTGGCGGCAGTCGGCATGCCCGGCTGAGCTGCCGGCAGAAGGCCGAGCAGAAGGGCACACCGCTGATCGCGGTACTGGGAGGGCGTCAGTCGGGTGTCTCCTGAGGGCGGGGCTCCCCCGGCTCCGGCACGGCCGGGTCCGAGGTCGGCCCCGGCCCGCCCGGCCGCGGTGGCTCCGGCGGGGGAACCGGGGTGCCTGGCGGCGCCGGGGGATCCGGCGTCACCGGAGGATCCGCGGGTGCGGGCGGTGACGGCGGCTCAGGCGGCGATGCGGGGGCGGCGTCGGGGTCGTGCGGCACGGGAACGGTCCCCATGATCGTGGGCTCCTATCGGCCGAGGGCGCTTTCCAGCTGCTTCTTGTTCATCTTCGAACGGCCGTGGATGTTGCGCTGCCTGGCCTCGTTGTACAGCTGCTCGTAGGTGCGGCCTCGGGCACCGCTGTGCGACCGGAGACCCCCGCGCCGCGAGGAGGAGATGTCCTGGACCGAACTGCGGCTGGCGGTCTTCGACTCCCCGTGCCGGGCCCGTTCCTTGTTCACCGTACGAGCGGCGATCTCCTCGGCGCGCTCCTCGCTCTCACCGCGTTCCAGCACGCTGTCCTTGATGTGCTCGTACTGCCGCTCCCGTTTGGGACTCGATCCGCGTGGCATGGTCACACCGTCCTTGTCCGATGGCTGTGGGGCACGCCTACCCCGCATCCGTGCCGCAAACCCGGGCGAGAGGCCGCCGGACACGCTCCCTCCGGTCCGGAAGCGGTGAGCGCGCGGTCGACTGCAAGGAAACGTAGCCTCGAGGCCTCGGGATCGGGCGCGGGAGGCGGCGGATGGGCAACGATCACAGGCAGGCCCTGCGCGGAGCCGGAGCCGGAGCCGTAGCCGGGCAGTCGGCACGGCGATGACGGATCAGGGCCCGGACAACTACTACACGGTCTCCGCGGAGTTCTACGACATCCTGCAAGCCGAGACCGACCGGCGCCTCGCCGAGCGGCGCTTCGCCGATGCCGCCGCCCGGGCCCGCCGCGCCGTCCTGGACATCGGCGCGGGCACCGGCGTCGTCACCGCGGTGGTGCTCGCCGCCTCGGCCGTGCCCGTCCACGCCGTCGAACCCGCGGTCGCCATGCGCTCCGCCCTGCTGTCGCGCCTGGCCCACCTGGGGGCGGACCAGCGTGCCCGGGTCACCGTCCATCCCGAACCGCTCGACGCGGCGGACCTGAGCGAGGTCGCGGACCTGGCCATCGCCTCCAACATCATCGCCTGCCTGGAGCCCACCACCAGGCGCGCCACCTGGAGGGCGATCGCGGCCGCACTGCTCCCGGACGGCCTCCTGCTCTTCGACCCGCCGCCTGTCCGGCTCCCGGACGTCTCCCGGACGACAGCGCGGCTCGGGCCGGTGCGGCTCGGGCCGGACCTCTACAGCGCGGACGTCACCGAGCTCCCCGACCGGGGGATCCTGCGCGTGGTCTTCACCTACCGGGTGGAGCGGCAGGGGCGCCTTCAGCGTGAGGAACACGACTGCTTCGAGATGTGGCCCGCAGCGCCCGAGCTGCTCGCGGGCGAACTTCAGGACGCGGGCCTTCAAGTCGTGCGAGCTCCCAGCGCCGACCTCATGGCGGCACGCCGTCCGCGCGGGTGAGCTGGTCGCCGGGAAGCCGGCTCGGCACCCTGCTCGGGGTGCGCGCAGCGGCTTCGGCCCGGAAGACTGGTGCCAACGGTGGTGAGCGTGTGCTCAGGAATCGGCGGTGCCCGGATGACAACGTGGGACGGCCCCGTACGTCGGATGCTGGTCGACCTGCTGGCGAGCAGCCACCTCATGCCTCTGGAGATCCTGCCCGAGTCCCTGCACCGCTGCGCCACCCCCGCCGGGTTTCCGACCGTGCTCGTGTACGTGTCGGACCTGGAGCTGCGCAGTCTGCAGCTGCTCACCGGCAAGGGACCGGATGCCGGCCAGGATCCCGGGGATGATCCGGCGGAGTTGCGGATCGACGGCACCCTGGCGGGACGCGCCTACCAGACCGGGGAGATCCTCCCAGCCGGCCCGGTGCGGGACGACGGCGTCCGCGCCTGGTGGATTCCCATGCTGAACGGCACCGAACGCCTGGGAGTACTCAAGGTCTGCACCTCCAGGGAGGACGACATGGTGCGTGAGGACGCCGACGCGCTGGCCGCACTCACCGCTCTGGTCATCGTGAGCAAGCGGGACCGCAGCGACTCATACGCCCGGCTCACGCGGACCGAGCCCATGGCGGTCGGCGCGGAGATGCAATGGCACCTCATGCCGCCGCGCACCTACGCCGACGGCCGGGTCGTCATCGCGGCAGCTCTGGAGCCCGCCTATCAGGTCAGCGGCGACGCATACGACTACGCGACGTCCGGAACCCACGTCCATCTGTCGATCTTCGACGCCATGGGCCACGACACGGCGGCCGGGCTCACCGCGAATCTGGCCATGGCCACCTGCAGGAACTCCCGGCGCCAGGGATACGGTCTGGTCGAGACCAGCGAACGGATCGAGGCCGACCTGATCGAGCAGTTCCACCGCCGTCGCTACACCACCGGCATCCTCGCCGACCTGGACACCGACACCGGCGTGCTCACCTTCGTCAACCGCGGCCACCACCTCCCTCTGATCATCCGGGCCGGTCGCTGGACCAGTCGCCTGCGGTGCGCGCCGGCCCACCCCATGGGCACCGACCTCGGCCTGCCTGTCCATCTGTGCCGCGAACAACTGGAACCCGGCGACCGGATCGTGCTCTACACCGACGGCATCACCGAGGCCCGACGGGCAGGCGGTCCGGAGTTCGGCCTCGCCCGGTTCGTGGAGCTCCTCATCCGCCACCACGCCGACGGGCTACCGGTCCCCGAGACCCTTCGCCGCGTCGTCCACGCCGTCCTGGACCACCATCAAGGACAGCTCCAGGACGACGCCACCGTCCTGTTCTGCGAATGGCTGGGACCGGACACCCGGCCCTCCGCACAGGCCGCGCACCTGACCGGACTGCCCCCTGAGGGCTCCCGGACGCACTCCCGCATGCCCGGGCCGGACGCCGACCCCCGGTGAGATCGCGATTTCCTCGAACGCTTTCGGATGTTAGGTCCAGGTTCGTGGGGGCACACGCACCAGCGTCCGTACGAAACCGAGTGAAACGAGGACCGGCATGAGCATGGTGCAGGAGTCCGTGGAGGTCGAGGTTCCGCTGCACACCGCCTACAACCAGTGGACCCAGTTCGAGGACTTTCCCCGGTTCATGGAGGGAGTGGAGGAGGTCACCCAGATCGACGCGCGGCACAACCACTGGCGCACCAGCGTCGGTGGGGCGACACGCGAGTTCGACACCGAGATCGTGGACCAGCTGCCCGATCAGAAGATCGCCTGGCGCACCATCGGCGGGGATGTCCGGCAGATGGGGGTGGTGACGTTCGAGCCCCTCGACGCCCGGCGCACCGCCGTCCGACTGGCCATCGCCTTCGAGCCGGAGGGCGTGGCGGAAAGGGCCGCCGACATGCTGGGAATGGTCGACCGGCGCGTCAAAGGCGACCTTCGGCGCTTCAAGTCCTTCGTCGAGGATCGCGGCGTGGAGAGCGGGGCGTGGCGGGGCCGGATCACGCCCGCCTGACCCCACGACCGGAGGTGCCGACCCGATCGGGTCGGCACCTGGGGTCGTGGGGTCAGGCGGGCGTGATCCGGCC
>NZ_JBGCCA010000072.1:0-14987 GCF_041261265.1 Streptacidiphilus sp. MAP12-33 | reverse complement strand
CCCTTTTTCCCGCTTTTATCTGCGTCGCCCCGCCCGCCCCCCCCCCCCCCCCCCCCCCCCCCCCCCCCCCCGGGGGGGGGGGGGGCGGGGGGGGGGGGCCCCCCCCCCCCCCCCCCCCCCGCGCCCCTGACGTTTGCGGCTAAAGGCGTGTGAACGACATGCGCCAGTTGTGGACCCAGGTCTCGCCGGCGTCGAAGGAGAAGGACTGCTCCCAGCGGGCGGTGTCCGCGTCGAGGACGGTCCAGTCGAAGCGGACGGAGACGGGCTTGCCGTTCAGCACGTCCTCGCCGCGGAACTCGCCGCGCTTGCCGGTGAAGCGGCCCGAGACGCCCGGGTCCAGGTGGCCCGGTGCCGACGTCGACGCCCACCAGATGCGCCACAGGCCCGCCTCGACGTCGAACAGCCGTACCGACATGCCCTCGAACGAGCCGCCGTTCGGCATCGACTCGACCGTCAGATTGTCGATGTTGCCGAGCCCGCCCAGGGTCTGACGCATCCACTGGACGCCCTCGAACTCGACCCACTCGTCGCACGCCGGATCGGTCATGTCCGCCAGCTTGCGGTGCTGCACCCGCCAGGTGCCCACCAGGAAGTCGAAGTCGTGCCGTCCGTCAGGAATCGAAGTCATGACCCCACCATGCACCGACTCCCCTGACATCTTCTGTCAGTCGATACGGGCGAGCAACCCGCGGACCGCCGTGTTGAACGCCTCCGGCACCTCCAGCGCGGAGAGGTGGCCCGCGCCCGGCAGGATCGTGAGTTCCGCCTGCGGCAGCGCCGCGGCCAGCGCCTCCGCGTCGGACGGCGGAGTGAGCGTGTCCTCGTCGCCGACGACGACCAGGGCGGGGACGTCGACCGCGCGCAGGGACGCGAGCGAGTCCGGCCGAGCCGCCATCGCGCGCTGCGCCCAGGCCACCGACTCCGGCGCGGCCTCGCCGATCAGCCCGGCCACGTGGTCGACCAGCTTCGGGCAGCGTCGGGCCGTCGTCGCGCCCAGCAGCGGCGCGGGCAGTTGTTCGTCGACCAGGAGCCGGACGCTGTTCCGCGCCAGGACCGCCTTCGCGACCCGTTCCCGGTTCTCCCGGGCCGCGTCCGTGTCCGCCGTGCCCTTGGTGTCGGCGAGCAGCAGGCCGGAGAGGCGCTGCGGGTACCGCCGCGCGAACGCCATCGCGACGTAGCCGCCCATGGAGAGACCGCCGAGGACCGCCTGGTCGATCCCGGCCGCGTCCAGCAGCAGCGCGATGTCGTCGGCCAGCAGGTCCAGGGACGGGTCGTCCGTGCCGAGTGCCGTGCCGCCGAAGCCGCGGAGGTCCACGGCGAGGACGCGGGCATCGGAGCCGTCCGAACCGGGGAGCTCGTCCAGCTGGGACTCCCACATGCGGGCCGAGAGCGGGAACGCGTGGAGCAGGACCAGAGGCGTGCCGGAGCCCGCCTCGCGCACGGAGAGTCGTTCGGTCATGGGGACAAGCCTATGCACCGAACGGTGCTTCGGAACCGCGAACCGGGCCATCCTGACCTAGGGTGACACACATGATCGAGGTCCAGGATCTGACCAAGCGGTACGGCGACAAGCTCGCCGTCGACCATCTCAGCTTCACCGTCCCGCAGGGAGTGGTGACGGGCTTTCTGGGCCCGAACGGCGCCGGCAAGTCGACGACCATGCGCATGATGCTCGACCTCGACCGGCCCACGTCCGGCCAGGTGCGGATCGACGGCAAGAAGTACGGGCAGCTGCGCCAGCCGCTGAAGTACATCGGCGCGCTGCTGGAGGCCAAGGCGGTGCACCCGGGGCGGACCGCCCACAACCACCTGCTCTGGCTCGCGGCCAGCAACAGGATCCCGGCCCGGCGGGTGGACGAGGTGCTCGCCCTGGTCGGACTGGGCGCGGTCGCGAAGAAGCGGTCGGGCGGGTTCTCCCTCGGCATGGGCCAGCGGCTCGGCATCGCCGCCGCCCTGCTGGGCGACCCGGAGATCCTGATGTTCGACGAACCCGTCAACGGGCTGGACCCGGAGGGCATCCTCTGGGTCCGCACGCTGATGAAGAGCCTCGCCGCCGAGGGCCGCACGGTCTTCGTCTCCTCGCACCTGATGAGCGAGATGGCGCTGACGGCCGAGCACCTGATCGTCATCGGCCGGGGGCGCCTGCTGGCCGACATGGCGATGAACCGCTTCATCGACGAGAACTCCCGCTCCTTCGTCCGGCTGCGCACGCCGCAGCCGGAGCAACTGCTCGACGCGCTCTCCGGCGCGGGGATGACGGCCGGGCGGGACGGCGACGGCGCCTTCGAGGTCGAGGACGGCGACATGACGCGGATCGGCGACCTCGCCGCCGCGCACGGAGTCACCCTGCACGAGCTGAGCCCGCAGCGCGCCTCGCTGGAGGAGGCGTTCATGCGGATGACCGCGGAGTCCGTCGAGTACCAGACCGACTCCGCGACGCCACCGGAGACCACCCCGCAGCAGTGGGGCGCGGACTGGAAGAAGGAGGGCTGACCATGGTGCCGGTGCTGCGTTCCGAGTGGATCAAGGTCCGCACGGTCCTGTCCACCTACATCTCCCTGGTGGTCGCCTTCGTGGTGACCGTCGGCCTCAGCGCGGTGATCTGCGCCGTCACCAACGCCAACTGGAACTCCATGCCGGCCTCCGAGAAGGCCACCTTCGACGCCACCTCGACCAGCTTCTCGGGCATCTACCTGGGCCAGCTCGCGGTGATCGTCTTCGCCGTGCTGGTGATCGGCAACGAGTACAGCAGCGGCATGATCCGGGCGAGCCTCGCGGCGGTACCCGGGCGGGCGACCCTGCTGGCCGCCAAGTCCCTGGTCGTGCTGGGGCTGGTGCTGCCGGTCGCGATCGCGACGAGCTTCGTCTCGTTCTTCCTGGGGCAGACGCTGCTCGGCAGCCACAAGGCGCACATCGGCGACCCCGGCGTGCTGCGCGCGGTCTTCGGCATGGCCCTCTACATGACGCTGATCGCGCTGCTCTCGCTCGGCGTCGGTTTCCTGCTGCGCAAGCCGGTGCTCTCGCTCGGGCTGCTGATGCCGTTCTTCTTCCTGATCTCGCCGATCCTGCGGGCAGTGCCCAAGGTGAAGACGGTGGCGCACTACTTCCCCGACCAGGCCGGCAGCCAGCTGGCCTCGGTGCACCAGGCGTCCGGCATCCCGTACGGGCCGTGGGCCGGGTTCTTCATCTGCCTGCTGTGGGTCGTGGCCGCGCTGGGCTTCGGCTATCTGCTCTTCCAGCGCCGGGACGCCTGACGCCTCCCCGCCCGTCAGTACCGAGGAGCGCCGCGTCCCCGCAGCACGTCGGGGCCGCGGCGTTCGCGGTTGCTCCAGCAGGCGCGGTGCCAGTGGCGCCGGTCGTCGACCCCACCCCACTCCGGCCAGGCCACGATGTGGCCGACGCCGGGCGGGATCTCCTGGTCGCAGCCGGGGCAGCGGTAGGACTTGCCGCTGTCGCCCGCGACGGCCCGGACCTTCCACTCCTCGCCGCCGTGGTTCTCGGTCCGCTCCAACCAGGTGCCACCGGTAACCGGACGGGCGTTCTGGCTGTCGTCCGCACGGGGGCGACTTCGGCGAGGAGACATGATTCCCCCTAGCTGGGCGGCATGCTGGTCACTCCAGGGTAGTGGAGCGCGCCCCGCGCACCCCCCGAGCACGCCGGGGGTGGCTTTTACCACAGCACCTCGGTTCTGACGAGAGTGCGACGGCAAAACCACCCGTTATTGCTTCGATGCCCGGGTTCCGCTGTGCCCGTGGCACATGACGTGAGTTACTCCTGTGGTAGCCGCGGGGTCGAAGTTCTCCGCGAGGCCAAGGAGTTGATTCCATGTCCGCCGTGCACGCCAGCGCAGTGCCCACCCTCGCGCCGTACAAGCTGCCGCGGCAGCGCAGCGCGCGGCGGGTTCCGGGCGGGCTCAGCACCGGAGTGTTCCTGCTCTCCGCACAGTTCCCCGGACAGGGCCACGCCGAGGCGCTGGAGCGGACGGTGACGGCCACCGTGGCGGCCGAGCAGGCGGGCCTGGACAGCGTCTGGCTCGCCGAGCACCACTTCGTCCCCTACGGCGTCTGCCCGGACGCGGCGACGCTGGCCGGGCTGCTGCTGGGCCGCACCCGGCGGGTGCGGATCGGCACCGCGGTCAGCGTTCTGCCGACGCACCATCCGGTGCGCCTCGGCGAGCAGGCCGCGCTGCTGCACCTGACCTCGGGCGGCCGGTTCACCCTCGGCGTCGGGCGGGGCGGGCCGTGGGTGGATCTGGCCGTCTTCGGCGGCGGCGCGGAGGCGTACGAGCAGGGCTTCCCCGAGTCGCTGGAGCTGCTGCTGCGCTGGCTGCGCTCGTCGCGCGTCGGCGCCTCCGGGCCCCGCTACAACTTCCCCGAGGTGGCCGTGGTGCCGCGCGCCACGGAGCAGCCGTTCCAGGCGCAGCGCAGCGGCCGCCGTCCGGGCGAGACACCGCGGACGGCCCGTCAGGCCGGTCCGTCCCAGCACGCCTTCGCGGAGACCACCCCGCCGCTCACCTCGCTTGCGCCGGCGGCCCCGGCCGGCGGCGGCGCACGGACGGCCGGGGGGCCGCCCGTGGTGATCGCCTGCACCTCCCTCGGCTCGGTGCGGCTGGCCGCTCAGCAGGGCGTGCCGATGCTGCTCGGCATGCACTCCGGCGACGAGGACAAGGCCGAGATGGTGGCCGCGTACCGCGCCGCCGCGCTCGAGGCCGGCCGGACCCCTGACCAGGTCGACCGGATCGAGGCCGAGCACGTCGCCGCCGGCGTCGCCCAGGTCGCCGACCGCACGGCCGAGGCCCGCTCGCGGCTGCTGCGCTCCATGCCGGACTTCTTCCGTTACGGCCTGGGCGCGCACCGCACCGTGGACGGGCGCGAGCGCCGGATGCGCGATCCGGAGCAGTACACCGAGCTGCTGTGCGACCTGCACGCCGTGGGCACGCCGAGGCTCTGCGCCGACCGGCTGCTCGCGACGCACGAGCGCACCGGCATTCGACGCTTCGCCCTGCTGGTGGAGGGCTCCGGCGACCGGGCCGAGACGGTGGCCAACATCGCCCGCCTGGGCGCGGAGGTCCTCCCCCAGCTTCCGCAGGACTGAACTCTGATCTCCGAACGTTGATCTCCGGGCTTCGAGCGGTGCCGCTCAGCAGTCGCGAAGTTCCTCGGACTGGTTGAGCAGCTGGGCCCGCACCGAGGTGAACACGGCATAGCGGGCGTCGGACTCGGGCCCCGGCGAGAAGACCGCGACCCGATGGCAGTTCTGGAACGCGAGCCGCACCCCGAAGTGCCGCTCCAGGGAACCCCTGATCGCGTCGCTGGCCAGGGCGCGCAGCAGCTGGCCGCGCTCCTTCTCGGACGGCGGGGGCACCTGGTTGTCGGCGAACTCACCGCCGTCGACCTGGCGCTGGAGCACCAGCGAGCTGATCAGGTCCCAGGCGTAGGGCAGGGAGGTGCGGACGCAGTCGACGAATTCCCGCTCGTCGACCTCGCCTCGTTCGGCCTTCTCGAGCAGGGCCGGTGAGACGTCGAGCGACATGGGTTCTCCTCTCGCAGGGCCCCCGGAGCGGCTCCCCCGGGGGGTGGTGCAGAGCGGACGGTGGCACCACTACCAGCGTCCCAGGGAACGGCCGGACAGGGAGCGGAATGTGGCAATCTCCCTACCCTGAGTGGCCGTGACACACCGTAAGCCTCCGTACGCAGCGGCACCAGTACGCAGCGAATGGATCAAGCCAGTCTCAAGATGATCCGACAGTAACCGCTCCGCTGCGCTGCGTGGTCGACTCCTGGTGTGAGGGAGAACGCCGCCGGACCCGGCGGCGGTTTCGTTCAGCGGCGGGAAACACGCTCGACGGGTGGAATCGCTTCGAATGGCCTTCGTGGGCTAGCGTGGTCGGCCGTGCGTCTCGTCATTGCCCGCTGCTCCGTCGACTACGCAGGCCGGCTCACCGCCCACCTGCCGTCCGCCCCGCGACTCATCCTGGTGAAGTCGGACGGGAGTGTCGCCGTGCACTCCGACGACCGCGCCTACAAACCACTGAACTGGATGTCGCCGCCGTGCTCCCTCAAGGAGGAGGACGGGCGCTGGACGGTGGAGAACAAGGCCGGCGAGAAGTTGATCATCACGCTGGAAGAAGTGATGCTCGACTCCACGCACGAGCTCGGCATCGACCCCGGCCTGATCAAGGACGGCGTCGAGGCGCATCTGCAGGAGCTCCTCGCCGACCGCATGGAGGTCCTGGGCGAGGGCTGGACGCTGATCCGCCGCGAGTACATGACCGCGATCGGCCCGGTGGACATCCTCTGCCGCGACGGCAAGGGCACGACGGTCGCGGTGGAGATCAAGCGTCGCGGCGAGATCGACGGCGTCGAGCAGTTGACGCGCTATCTGGAACTGCTGAACCGCGACCCCCTGCTGGCGCCGGTGAAGGGCGTCTTCGCGGCCCAGCAGATCAAGCCCCAGGCGCGGGTCCTGGCCGCGGACCGCGGCATCGACTGCGTCGTACTCGACTACGACGGCCTGCGCGGCATCGAGGACGACAAGCTCAAGCTGTTCTGAGCCCGCCCACCCCGCGCCGCGGCCTCAGCTCGGGGCTGCCGCGGGGGTCGTGGTGGTGGTGTCGGTCGGCGACGCGGTGGGCGACGCACTCGGCGGCGGCGTGGTCGGCGGCGGCGGTGTGGTGCTGCCCGTGGGGGGCTTGCCCGTCGGGGTGGTCGGCTTGCCCGAGGGAGTCGTCTGCGGGGGCGTCGTGGTGGTGCCCGGGGTCGGCTGCTGCTGGACCGGCTGGCCGGTCGACCCGCTCGCCGGCACGACCGAACCGCTCGTGGACGCCGATGCCGACGCCGAACCCGAGGCCGACGCCGACGGCGCGTCGGACGGGGTGTCCGTCGCGGACGGGAGGCCCGGGTCCGTGGCGGTCGGGGAGGACGCCGGGACGACCGGGGTGCCGGTGTGCGGGTGGCTGCCGCCCATCGAGGTGACCGCGACCGCGACGCCCGCGCCGAGGATGCCCATGAGGACGACGCCCCCGGCCGCCAACGCCAGCTGCCTGCGGCTCGCGGGCTGCTTGCTGAGGTCCAGAGCATGGCGGCCCGTCATCCGCACGGGAGCGCCCGGCACCGCGCCGGACGCCGCGGACGAGCGGCGCGCGGCGAACAGCGCGAAGCGCCGGAGGCCGTCCTCACGGCGGCTGCCGCCCCCGCCGACCGCCGTGGCGCCGGAGAGGGTGACGGCCTGGTCCAGGAGTTCGAGCACGTGCCGGCCGGTCGCCGTGCCACGGGAGTCGGCGAGTGCGCCCCGCAGCGCCACCGACGCCTCGAGCTCCGCGCGCGAGCGGCTGTACGCGCCGGCGCAGAAGGTGAGCACGCCCAGCTCGTGGTGGAACCACGCCTCCTGCGCGACCGCCTCGGTCGCCCGCGCGGACTCCAGCCCGTAGCGCAGCGCGCGCTCCCACGCGCCCCAACGCAGGGCGAGCGCGAACGACGGCGCGCAGGCGCGCGCGAGCAGGACCACCTGCTCGTGGCGGCCCGCCTCCTGGTCCGTGCGCAGGACGGCCAGCAGGACCTCGGCCTCGGCCGCGATCTGGGCCTCCGTCACCGCGGCATGCCCGGTCCACCAGGTGAAGTGCTGGGCGGCGTCGGGGAGGCCGACCGCGGGCCACTCCTCGGCCAGCAGCAGGGCGACGCCCTCGACGAGCCGGTGGGTGGCCCCGGGCGTGGGCTCGGCAAGGCCCGCCTCGACCAGCTCCTCGACCGCGGCCTCGCCGTGGCCGACGTCGATCAGGGCCGGCAGGTGCGGCGGGGTCGGGATCTCCCCGCCCAGCGCCGAGGCGAGCCGCAGCAGCCGCCGCGCGGGCTCGCCGAGGCCGCGGCCGATGCGGACCGCGGGCGCGGCACTCTCGGCGACCGAGGGCAGCGGGACCGGGTCCTCGTCCGGCTCGACCAGTCCGCCCGCGAGGGCGTCGATGGCCAGCTCACGGTGGCGCAGCAGCGCGGCGGCCTGCACGAAGCGCAGCGGCAGTCCCTCGGACTCGAACCAGAGGTCCACCGCCCAGGCGCGCTCGCTCTCGTCGAGGGAGCGTCCGGCCAGCTTGGCCAGCAGGGCGAGGCTTCCGGCGCGGGTGAGCCCGGCCAGCCGGGACTCCTCGATGGGCGCGCCGACCTCCGGGGTCGGCGTGTCAGGGGTGGCGGCGATCAGGAACGCACAGTCGGGGGCGGCGCCGAGCAGGTCGTCGAGGGCCTCGCCGCCGAAGTCGACGTCGTCGACGAGGACGATGGCGCGGACGCCCGCCAGCAGGCCGGGCAGTTCGCGCCGGGAGGGCCGGTGTCCGGGGGTCCCGCCAAGGGCCTCGTAGAGGGCCTGGAGCAGGTCTCCGAGCGGCCGACGGTGAGCGGAGAGGCGGACGACGCCCCCGGGCGTCAGCGTGGCGCAGGAGGTCGCGACGGCCTCCAGTACGGCGGTCCGGCCGGAGCCGTGCGGACCGGTGAGCCGCACGCTGCGCCCCTGGCCGAGCAGCGCGCGCAGCCGCGCGCACTGCTCCTCGCGCTCCAGCAGCCCGGCCAGGGCGTACCGGGCGGGGCCGGTCGCGACGGCGGGCGGGACGGGCGCGGCGGGACGGCGCCCTGCGGGCAGTGACCGCGGCGTGGAGCCCTCGGGGGCGTTGACGGTCAGCAGCAGGTCGCCGACGACGAGGTCGCCGGTGCGGGTGCTGCCGTCCGCCCGGCGGTCGCCGGACTGGGCGCTCGACTGTTCAGGCACGGTGGTGGCCACCGTGCCGCTCGCGTTGTTCCTGAGCACCAGCTCGCCACCACTGGGGGTGCGAGCGGACTGGTGGCCTGTTGCTTCGCCCATGAGTCTCTTCCGGCCCCGTCTTTGGCCCCGATCGCCCGCGCCGCCGCAGGGCGCGTTGCGGGGGTCATTCTGGGGTACGGAAGTGACCACTGGGGAGTGGTCGAGACCAGACCGTTATGGGCGGGGCATCACGGGATGGAGACGGGCAGCGGATCGGCCGCGGGGTAGTAGCTCTCGATGGCCAGGATCCGGTGCAGCTTGGTGGCCACCAGCAGCCGCTGCAGTTGCAGCGGCACGCCGCGCAGCACCAGCCGCCGGCCGACGCGGCCCGCGCGCCGGTGGGTGCCCATGATGACGCCGAGCCCGGTGGCGTCCCAGGCCGAGAGCCCGCTGAGGTCCAGCACGAGATCACCGACGCCGTCGTCGACGGCGCGGTGCAGCGCGGTGCGCGCGTCCGCCGCGGAGCGGACGTCGAGTTCGCCCTCCACGACGAGGTGACGGTGGTCACCGCGAATGAACATGCGGGCTCCCCTCGCTCGCGTTACTTCTCTCATCTGACGCAACGACAGGCGAGTACGTTGCTGGCCACGGCGAGATCTGAAAGGAATTCACCCGTGTAGGTGATGGAGGAATCGTTTTGCCGCAAGCCAAGCGTGCGGATGTTCGTCTGATTATCGGGGACGGCGGATGCCACGTGGGCCCCGAGGTGAGCCAACTCACCTGGGGCCCACGTCACATTAGGAGCGGGTGCTACTTCTCGCCGTAGCCGTAGAAACCCTGACCGCTCTTCCGGCCGAGGTCCCCGGCGGTCACCATGCGGGCCATGATCTCCGGCGCGGCGAACTTGGTGTCCTGCGTCTCGGAGTAGATGTTGTGGGCGGCGTGCAGCAGGATGTCGACGCCGGTCAGGTCCGCGGTGGCCAGCGGGCCCATCGCGTGGCCGAAGCCGAGACGGCAGGCCGTGTCGATGTCCTCGGCGGTGGCGACGCCGGACTCGTAGAGCTTGACGGCCTCGACGACCAGCGCGGTGATCAGGCGGGTGGTCACGAAGCCCGCGACGTCGCGGTTGACGACGACACAGGTCTTGCCGACGCTCTCGGCGTAGGTGCGGGCGGTGGCCAGGGCGGCGTCACTGGTCTTGTAGCCGCGGACCAGCTCGACGAGCTGCATCATCGGCACCGGCGAGAAGAAGTGCACCCCGACGACGTCCTCCGGACGCTCCGTCACGGCCGCGATGCGGGTGATCGGGATCGCGGAGGTGTTGGTCGCCAGCACGGCGCCCGGCTTGGCGATCTTGTCGAGCTCGCGGAAGACGCCTTCCTTGATCTCCAACTGCTCGAAGACGGCCTCGACGATGATGTCCGCGGTGCCGGCGGCGCCGAGGTCCGTGGTGGTGGTGATGCGCGCCAGGGCGGCGTCCATGTCGTCCTGGGTCATCTTGCCCTTGGAGACGAACTTGGCGTAGCTGGCGCGGATGCCGTCCAGTCCACGGGTCAGCGCGGCGTCGGTCACGTCCCGCAGCACCACGTCGTGGCCGGCTGCGGCCGAGACCTGGGCGATTCCGGAACCCATGAGCCCGGCTCCGACGACGGCGATGCTGCTGGTCACGGTGGTGTCCTCCGTGTCGTGTCGTATGGGTGGGGCCACGGCCGCCGCGCACACGAGGATCACCCGCGCACGGCGTCGTGCCTGGCAGGAATCTACACACTTCGGGGCCCCACGAAGCAGAATGGGAGCGTGATCGCGCTCACCCTGCGGGTGCTGGCACCGTTTCTCGTGGTGGGAATCCTCGTCCTGCTGCTGCGCTGGACGTGGGGCAAGGGCCATTCCCTGGCGCAGCGGACACCCCGCTCCGGCGCGCCCGGGGACTACGGCCTGCTGGTCGCCGTGGCGGCCCCGGCGGACGACGCCGAGGCGTCCTCGATCGGCGCCCGACTGGACGAAGCGGGCATCCGCTACACCCTCGCGGACACCCGCGCCGGTCGGCGCGTCCTGGTCTTCGAGGACGACGCGGAACGGGCGAGATCCCTGCTGCGATGAGCCCCTCAGGGGCGCGCGCCCCCGGGGTCCCCGTGGGTCCTAGTGGGTCTCCGTCTCGCGCGAGATGTCCGCGCCGAGCGCGCGGAGCTGCTGTTCGAAGCCCGCATAGCCGCGGTCGATGTGGTGGATCTCCGAGACCAGCGTCGTGCCCTCGGCCACGAGCCCCGCCAGGACCAGGCCGGCGCCCGCGCGGACGTCGGAGGAGACCACCGGGGCGCCCGACAGCCTGGGGACACCCCTGAGCACCGCGTGGTGCCCGTCCGTGCGGACGTCCGCACCCAGGCGGGCCAGCTCCTGGAGGAAGACGAACCGCGCCTCGAAGATGTTCTCGGTGATCATCGCCGTGCCCTCCGCCACCGCGTTCAGCGCGGCGAACTGCGGCTGGAGGTCCGTCGCGAAGCCGGGATACGGCAGCGTCACCACGTCCACCGCGCGCGGGCGGTGCTCCATGACCACCCGGAACCCCTCAGGGTCCGCGCTCACCTGCGCGCCCGAGGTGACCAGCTTGTCGAGGGCGACCCGCAGGTGCTCGGCGCGCGCGTGGTCCACGCGCACGTCGCCCATGGTCATCGCGGCCGCGACCGCGAACGTTCCGGCGACGATGCGGTCCGGGACGGTGTCGTAGGCGACCGGCCAGAGGCGGTCCACGCCCTGGATCTCGATCGTGGAGGAACCGGCGCCGGAGATCTTCGCGCCCATCGCGACCAGCATCTCGCACAGGTCGACGATCTCCGGCTCACGGGCCGCGTTGTCGATGACGGTCTCACCCTTGGCCAGGACCGCGGCCATCAGGATGTTCTCGGTGGCACCGACGCTGGGGAACTCCAGCTCCACGGACGCGCCGACGAGGCCGCCGGAGAGCGCCTCCGCCACCAGGAAGCCGTGCTCGGTGGCGATCCGGGCGCCGAGCCGCGTCAGGCCGTCGATGTGCATGTCGAGCCCGCGCGAGCCGATCGCGTCGCCGCCGGGGCGGGCGACCCGGACCCGGCCGCAGCGGGCCAGCAGTGGGCCGAGGACGGAGATCGAGGCGCGGAACTTCCGTACCAGGTCGTAGTCGGCCTCATGGCCGATCTCACCCGGAACGGTGACGACGGCTGCTCCGCTCGCCTCGTCCTCCCACTCCAGCCGGACCTCGCAGCCCATCCGGCGCAGCAGCTCCGCCATGATCTCGACGTCCAGGATCCGCGGCAGGTTGCCGATCCTGAACTCGCCCTCTGCCAGCAGCGTTGCCGCCATCAGCTTGAGCGCGCTGTTCTTCGCGCCGGGCACCCGCACCCGCCCTGCGAGCCGCGCGCCGCCGACCACCCGGAACCGTTCCATGGTCAGGCATGGTACGTGGCCGCGAGCAGCGGCTGGGCCGGGCGAGTGACCCGGCGTGGCCGCGAGTCGTTGAACACGGCGACCGACGGTGGTGTGCTGGGGGCAGGGCTCGACCCATCGGCGAGAGGACATCTCATGGGCGCGGACGGCACGCTCCACACGCTGTACCAGACCTATGACTTCCCCGAGGAGGTACGCGTGGAGTTCATCGACGGCGAGATCGTCATGCAGGCCGATCCCCTGGCCCTGCACGACTACGTCGGCCGGTACTTCGTGCGTGCGGTTCCCGATCCGTTCATGGCCTGGAACGAGCGGGGCATCGACGTGTCTCCCGAGGACAAACCGAAGGCGGACGCGCTGATCATCCGCCCGGAGGACTGGTCCGACGAGATGCGGGACTTCCCCGCCTCCATCGTCCTCGCCGTGGTCGAGGTGGTCTCCTCCGGACGTGCCGCGATCCGGCGCGACTACCAGGACAAGCACTTCAAGTACGAGCAGGCGGGGATCCCGGTCTATGTGATCGTCGATCCCAACGTCGGGAAGTGGCAGTTGTTCTCGATCGGCGCGGAGGGCCGTTACACCTTGGCCGACAGCGGGGTCTTCGGAGATGCGATCGCCTTTCCCGATCCGCTCGGGTTCACGATCGCCACCGACAGCTTCCGCCGTTATCCCGACTCCTCACCCACCTGATCGGCTCAGGCGCCGTCGAGATCCCGGACGAAGTCGGCCAGGTGGCGGGTGAACTCGGCGGGGGCCTCCATGGTCGTGTAGTGGCCGACACCCTCCAGCAGCACGGTGCGAGCGCCGGGGACGGCGGCGACGAAGGCGTCGACGGTGGCGAGGTGGCCGGGCACGTCCGCCGCGCCGTTCACGGCGAGAACGGGGAGGGTGAGGGCCTTCACCCGGTCGGCGACGTCATGGACGGGCACCACGTGGTTCGGCTCGTCCGGGGTGTGCTTGCGCATCGTGTGCAGGCCCATCGCCCGCACCTGCCGGACGATCTCCGGGTCGACGTCGTCGAGCGAGCGGTCCGGACCGGCGATCCAGCCCGTCCAGCTGTCGGCCCAGCCCTCCAGATCGCCGGCGGCGAGCGCGGCGTACTGCGCCTGGTGGAACTTCGCGGCCCACGGGTCGGTCCAGTCCTCGTCCCCGATGCCCCGGCCGCTGACGACGAGCGCGCGCACCAGCCCGGGGTGCTCCAGCGCGGTGTCGATGGCGATCATGGCACCCATGGAGACGCCGACCAGCACGGCCTGACGCACGCCCAGATGGCGCAACAGGTCGGCGAGGTCGTCGGACTGACGGAACGGCCGCGTCGCGTTGGCGGACTGCCCGTGGCCGCGGGTGTCGGGAGCGATGACCCGGTACCCGAGGGCGACCAGGCCGGGGGTGAGGTTGCCGAACTGGCGTCCGTCGGTGAAGCCGGTGTGGAGGAGCACGAGCACGGCACCGTCGCGCGGTCCGGCGTCGCGGTAGGCGAGAGGACCGTCCTGGGATTCGAAGAACGCGATCTCAGTCATGACAACCAAGGTGTCATGACTGCAAAAGAATGGCAACTCGGTTGTCATTCTGTGTGAGACAGTGGACCCGTGACCGAGTCGCCCGTGCCCCTCTCCCCCGACGAACTGCCGGGACGCCTGATGGAAGTCTTCGCGCTCGTCGGCCCGCTCTACCGGCGCGTCCAGCGCCGGATCGAGCTCGACGCCGCCCAGGGCGTCTCCGTGGGCGTCCGAGCCGTGCTGGACCTGCTGCGCGAGCACGGGCCGATGACCGTGCCGCAGATGGGCCGGGCTCAGTCGCTGAGCCGGCAGTTCGTGCAGCGGATGGTCAACGACGGCGCGGCGGCCGGGCTGGTGGAGGCGGTCCCCAACCCGGCGCACGCCCGTTCCTCGCTGATCCGCCTCACCGACGCGGGGCAGGCGGCGATCACGGCGATCGTGGCCCGCGAGCACGCCGTGCTGCGTCAGGCGGCGGGCGACCTCACCGACGCCGACCTCGCGACCACCACCCGCGTCCTCACCCGGATGCTGGGCCTCTTCGAGGACGTGGAGGAGTAGCCGGGACCGGCTAGGCCGTGTTTTAGAACGTGCTGGTGTGCCGGTCGGGGTGGTTCCGGCCAGCCATCCAGATGGTGAGGTCCTTCGCGATCTGGTTGATGCTCGTGACGGTCGTGACCTCGTGTTGGCCGCGTGTGGTGTCCCGGCGGACGACCTCGTAGCCGCCTTCGTCGAGGGCCGCGACGGAGGCGAACCAGGCGGGGTCATCCTCGTCGGGTTGGATGACGACGAAGGTGTTGTCGGCGTCGTCCAGGTCGCTGATCAGCATGAACAACGCATCCTCGGACGGGCCGTCGATGTGGTCGCCGTTCTCACTGTCCGCGCAGTAGTAGCGGGCCGCCATCGAACGCCTGCCTCTCCCTGGCCGCGCGGTCACGGGCATGACCGCGCGGCCAGCATGGCATGCCCCGCGTTCCCGGCTCACAGCCAGATGTTGATCGCGGCGATGTGGACCGTGGCCTCGAAGCGGACGGCGAGCTTGTCGAAGCGCGTGGCCACCGCCCGGTGCTGCTTGAGCCGGCTGATCCCGCACTCGACCGCGTGCCTGGCCTTGTAGTCCTCCCGGTCGAAGAGTGGGGACCGACCGCCGCTGCGGCCGCGACGCCTGCGGTTCCTGGCCTGATCGGCGGGCTCGGCAATGGTGGCGCGGATACCCCGACGACGCAGGTAGACGCGGTTCGCGCGGGACGAATACGCCTAATGGGACGCGAAGGGCGGCGAGCAAGTACTGCGCCCCGGCGTTCACTTCGAGTGGGTCCGGGGGCCGATCTTCAGGGCGCGAGCCGA
>NZ_JBGCCA010000071.1:0-15694 GCF_041261265.1 Streptacidiphilus sp. MAP12-33 | reverse complement strand
CCAGCGCTACGAGACCGCCTGCGACCCCCGCCTCAACCGCAGCCAGTCCCTCGACCTCGCCTTCCTCGTCGCCGAGATGCTGCGCTGACGCAGCCGCACGGCAGTGGAGCCTCCCGGCCGACGGCCGGGAGGCTCCACTGCTGGTGAGGGCGAGGTCAGCCGTGCAGCAGGTACTGGTCGCGGCGGTACAGGACCGTCGGCACCGCGGCCCCCTCCCTGGTCCACAGCACCTTGCCCACGACCAGCGCGTGGTCGAGCACGCACACCACGTCGGTCACCTCGCACACGAAGGCGACGCTCGACCCCGACAGCACCGGCGCTCCGGCCGCGGTGTGCCAGTCGACGCCCGCGAAGCGGTCCTGCATCGGGCCGATCGCGAACTTCGGCACCAGGGCCCGGTCCCGGTAGGCGAGCACGTTGACGGCGAACCGGCCCGCCCCGACGACCTGGGCGGCCGTGGTGCCGGCGGCGCCCAGGGAGACCACCAGGCTCGGCGGATGCACCGACAGGGACATCACGGCGTTGACCGTGCAGCCCACCGGCCCGGCGTCGCCGTGCGCGGTGACCACGCAGACGCCCGTCGGCAGTTGGGAGACGGCGCGGCGGAACACCTCCGTCTCCACCGCTGCCGGGCTCTCCAGCAGGTCGTTCGTCGGCATGATGCCCCCTTCGGTCTGGTGTGGATCCGTTCAGGTGATGGATTCGACGCGCGGGCGGGCCAGCCGCCGGTAGTCCTCCGCGCGGATCACGACCGAACGGTCGAGCCGGGCGGCGTTGAAGTACAGCTCCGGTACCTCGAACAGGGCCGGGTCGGCGAGGAGTTCGAGCTCCGGATGGAACGAGAACGGGGTGATCGTGCCGGACACCGAGCGGCCGAGCTCCTCGGCCGCACGCTGGTCGGCCAGTCGCGCCTTTCCTCCTCCGCAGGCCCGGGAGAGGCGCTTGAAGTGGACCTTCCGGTCGCCGGGGACGACGGCCAGGACATGGCGGTGGGCACCGCCGGCCTGCTCCACCGTGACCACCATGCACTTGGCCGCGGCCGACAGCGGGTGGCCGCGCAGCTCGCTGGCGAGATCGGTACGGCCCTCCGGCGCGTGGTCGATCAGCCGATAGCGGGCGTCCTGGTCCTCCAGGAGCCGCAGCAGGCGCTGATAGGTGCTGCTGACCGGCATGACGTCAAGCACGTTTACTCCTGGGAATCGGTCTGCCGTAAGACGGATGTTCAACTGCTGCGGGGCGGCAGTTGAACATGGCGGAAGGCGAACACCGTTGGACGCCATTGAGAGAAACGGGCGCAGCGCGACGCTCATGGTAAGCAGTGGGGTGGTTTCCGCGTGAGTTCACGCGTGTTCATGTGCGCCCGCCCGTGCTTTTGTTGACCGTCCGGCGCCTGGCACGGGACCGTGGCATGCGACTCGACTTCGCCATTCCTCCTCCGGTACAAACCACAGGGGCCACGCTCAGATGGAAACGAACCGCCGTCAGAGCGACGGCCAATCGACGGCGAACCATGCCCTGGGATTCCCGGCGGACATGGTCGGCGCAATCGTGCGGATCGCCGAGGAAACCGGGGTCTCTCCGGAAACGGTGCACTTCGCCGCGCAATTCAAGGTGATCGGCTGGGTGGCCGGTCTGGCCCCCGTCCTGGGGCCGGACGAGACCTGGCGGGAGCTGGTCGCGCGCGTCGGCACCGACGCGGGACGGGCCGAGGCCGAGCGCGCCTGGCAGGGCCTGGGCCCGCGCGAGCGCGAGGAACTGCGCTCGGGCCGGCTGGCCGGCTACCTGCGCACCGCGCTGGCACACCTGTGCGCCCATCCGGACGAGCCGCACGGCCGTCGCGGCCTGCTGCCGCCCGAGGAGCTCGCCGCGCTCGACGCGCTGGCCGGCCCGATGCGGCCGCTGCCCGACCGGCGGTTCCACGAGCTGTTCGAGGACCGGGTGCGCCTGCATCCCGAGGCGGTCGCCGCCGAGGGGGGCGGCCGTAGCTGGACCTACGCCGAGCTGAACGCGCGGGCGAACCAGGTGGCCTGGTCGCTGCTGGGCGGCGGGCTGCGCGCGCAGGACGTCGTCGCGGTGGTGTCCGAGCGCACCCTGGAGTGGCTGGCGGCGGTGATCGGCGTCTTCAAGGCCGGCGGCTGCTACCTGCCGCTGGAGCCGCACTTCCCCGCCGCCCGGATCGCCGCGGTGCTGCGCCGCAGCGCGTGTGCGCGGGTGCTGGCCGGGCCGCAGGTGCCGCAGCTGGCGCAGGCGCTCGAGCAGCTGCCGCCGACCGAGGTGACGGAGCTGGTGCGGCTGCTGGAGGAGGCGGACGCGCGGGGCCTGTCCACCGCGGACCCGGGTGTCGCGGTGGCCGCCGACCAGCTCGCCTACATCTACTTCACCTCCGGCTCCACCGGTGAGCCCAAGGGCGCGATGTGCGAGCACGCGGGGTTCTTGAACCACCTGCTCGCCAAGATCGAGGACCTGGGCATCGGCGAGGGCCACGTGGTGGCGCAGACCGCGCCGCAGTGCTTCGACATCTCGCTGTGGCAGCTGGTCGCCGCGCTGCTGGTGGGCGGCCGCACGCACATCGTCGAGCAGGAGGTCCTGCTCGACGTGCCGCGCTTCCTCCAGGAGCTGGACCGCGGCGGCGTGCAGGTGGTCCAGCTGGTCCCCTCGTACCTGGAGGTGCTGCTGGCGACGCTGGCCGAGCACCCGCGCGAACTGCCGGCCCTGGCGTGCGTCTCCGCGACGGGCGAGGCGCTGAAGAAGGAGCTCGTCGAGCGCTGGTTCGCGGCCTTCCCCGAGGTGACGCTGGTCAACGCCTACGGTCTGACGGAGACCTCGGACGACACCAACCACGAGGTGATGACCTCGGTGCCGGCCGAACGTGCCGTGCCGATCGGCCGGCCGATCCGCAACGTGCGGGTGCGCGTCGTGGACGAGTGGCTGGAGCCGGTGCCGCTGGGCTCCCCCGGCGAGATCGTCTTCTCCGGGGTCTGTGTGGGCCGCGGCTACGTCAACGACGAGGAGCGGACCAAGGCCGCGTTCGTGCGCGACCCGCACGCGCCGGGCGAACGCCTGTACCGGTCGGGCGACTTCGGGCGGTGGCTGCCGTCGGGATCACTGGAGTACCTGGGCAGGCGCGACTCCCAGGTGAAGGTCAACGGCTTCCGGATCGAGATCGGCGAGATCGAGAACCAGCTGCTGACGGTGCCCGGGGTGCGCGACGCCGCCGTGGTGGTGGCCGGGTCCGAGGACCGGCCGCAGCTGGTGGCGTTCTACACCGGCGCCGAGTCGCCCTCCGCCCCCGAGCTGGGCGCGCTGCTCGCCCAGGCGCTGCCGGACTACATGGTGCCCGGGCGCCGCTACCGGATCGACGCGCTGCCGCTGACGGCGAACGGCAAGACCGACAAGAAGGAGCTGACCGCCCGGGCCGCCGCGGCCGCCCCGCGCAGCGGCGGCGGTGTGGACGGGTTCGAGGCTCCGGCGACGCCGTCGGAGCTGCGGGTCGCCGAGACCTGGGCCAAGGTGCTGCGGGTGCCGGTCGAGGTGATCGGGCGGCACGGCCGGTTCGCCGAGTTCGCCGGCACCTCCCTGTCCGCGCTGCACCTGGTGCTGGCACTGGACCGGGTGGTCACCGTGAAGGAGCTGGTCGACACCGTCACCGTCGCCGAACTGGCCGAGCGGCTGGACCGGAGGGCGGCGCAGCAATGACCCCCTGCCGGGGCGTCACGCCCGGTTCCGGGAACGGGCTCTCGGCCTCGCTCCCCCGTTCCGTGCGCCCCGCCCGTGTCCCCGTGTGTCCCGTGTGCCCCGGACGAGGAAGTGACCCCGAATGACCACCATGGCCGTACAGCCTCGCGTCGTGCCCGCCGAGAACGCGGAACGCGGGCTTTTGATCGTCGACGCGGAGCGGGGTGGCGAGGCCGCCCCGGTGTGGGCAGCCGCGCACGCGGAGCAGGTGCGGGCGTGGCTCGACACCGAGGGCGCCGTGCTGCTGCGCGGTCTGGGCGTGGCGAGCGCCGCCGAGGTCGGCGCGGTCGCGGACGCGCTCGGGGTGCGCCGGATGGTGGAGCGGGAGCGCTTCGCGGCCCGCACCGAGTTCGAGCCGGGCCTGTACTCCTCCTCGGAGTGGCCCTCGGACGAGCCCATGTGCCACCACCACGAGCTCAGTTACGCGGCGCAGGTGCCCGGGACGCTGGTCTTCGGCTGCCTGACCGCGCCGACGTCGGGCGGCCGCACGCAGCTCGCCGACGGCCGTCGGGTGCTGGCGACGCTGCCACCGGCGCTGGTGGAACGGTTCACCAGGGACGGCTGGACCCTGACGCGGATGTACCACGAGATCGGCGTGCCGTGGTCCGAGGCGTTCGGCACCACGGACCGTGGCGAGGTCGACGCGTACTGCGCGGCCGGCGGCATCCGGCACACGTGGCTGGACAACGACGTGCTGCAGACCGAGCAGCGCCGCGCCGCGGTGGTGCGGCATCCGCGGTCGGGCGAGCCGGTCTGGTTCAACCAGGCCGCGTTCCTGAACGGGCTGACGCTGGACCCGGCGATCCGCGAGTACCTGCTGGACGTCTACGGTCCGGCCGGGCTGCCCTTCGACACCGCTTTCGGTGACGGCACGCCGATCGACGCGGAGACGGTCGAGACCCTCAACGCCGCCTATCTGGACGCCGCGTTCGGCGAGCCGTGGCGGGCCGGCGACGTGCTCGTCGTCGACAACATCCGCACCGCCCACAGCCGTGAGCCGTTCGAGGGCCGACGCGAGGTCGTCCTGGTCCTCGGCGACCCGGTCCGTCTCGAGGGCCACGTCCTGTCGTGACGCCCGCGCCCTGTCCCCTTCCCGTCCCCGCTTGGAGTGCCTGATGTCCGATGCCACCGCGACGCCCTCGTTCTGTGTGATCTCCGGCCGCCAGGTGCAGCAGGCCCTCGAGGGCCGGCACCGGGAGGTCGTCGGCATGGTCGAGGCCGCCTACCGCACCCACGGGGCGGGTGACACCGTCAACCCGCCCTCGTACTTCCTGCGTTTCCCCGACCGCCCGACCTCGCGCATCATCGCGCTGCCCGCCTCGCTGGGCGGGCAGACCCGGGTGGACGGCCTCAAGTGGATCTCCAGCTTTCCGGAGAACGTCGCCGCGGGCATTCCGCGGGCCTCCGCGGTGCTGATCCTCAACGACCACGACACCGGCTACCCGTTCGCCTGCCTGGAGAGCTCCATCATCAGCGCGACGCGCACCGCGGCCTCGGCCGCGCTCGCCGCGGCGAAACTGACCGAGGGCGGGGAGCGGCCGCGTCGCATCGGGTTCTTCGGTGTCGGCCTGATCGCCCGTTACGTGCACGAGTACCTGCGCGGGACCGGCTGGTCCTTCGACGAGTACGGCGTGTTCGACCTCTCCCGCGAGCACGCGGGCGGTTTCACCGACTACCTGGACCGCGCCACCGACAGCGCCGCCAAGACGCGGGTGCACACCAGTGCGCGGGAGCTGGTCGAGAGCAGCGACCTGCTGGTCTTCGCCACGACGGCGGGCGCCCCGCACGTCACCGACCCGGCGTGGTTCTCGCACAATCCGGTGGTGCTGCACCTGTCGCTGCGCGACCTCTCCCCCGAGGTGGTGCTCGGGGCGACGAACGTCGTGGACGACGTGGAGCACTGCCTGAAGGCCGGCACCTCACTGCACCTGGCCGAGCAGCGGGTCGGGAACCGGGAGTTCGTCGACGGGACGCTCGACGACGTGCTCAGCGGGCGGCTGACCCCGCGCCGGGACCGGCCGCTCGTCTTCTCCCCCTTCGGTCTGGGCGTGCTGGACCTGGCGGTCGGAAAGGACGTCTACGACACGCTGCGGCAGGCCGGTGAACTGACGGTCGTCGATGACTTCTTCCACGAACTGCGCCGCTACGGCTGATCGCGGTACGGCGCGCCTTTCCCGGACGTCTACCCCAGCGGAGGTTCTGTGCCGATCATTTCTGCACCGGAGGAGTACAACGAGGACCGGCTCTACGTGGACCTGAGGGAATCCTTCGGGATTCCGCTCTATCTCAAGTGCGAGGGATTCAACTTCTCGGGCTCGATCAAACAGAAGGCCGCCCGGGAAATGATCGAGATGGCCGAGAGATCGGGCCTGCTCGGGCCTGACTCCGTATTGGTGGAGTCCTCCTCGGGAAATCTCGGCGTCGCACTGAGCGTCATCGCCGCGAGCCGCGGATACCGTTTCGTGTGCGTCACCGACGCGCGCTGCAATCCGACGACCTTGCGGCTCATGGAGGCGCTGGGGACGGAGGTGCACATCATCGACGAGCCCGACCCGGTGGGTGGGCTGCTGGGTGCACGGCTGGCCCACGTCGAGGCCCTGGTCCGCGCCGACGAGCGCTACATCTGGCTCAACCAGTACCTGAACGCCAACAACTGGGGTGCCCACCACCGGATGACGGCCCCGCACATCGCGGAGCAGTTCCCGGGGCTGGACGCGCTGTTCATCGGGGCCGGCACCACGGGCACGCTGATGGGCTGTGCCCGCTGGTTCAAGGAGCACCAGCCCGGCGTACGGATCGTCGCCGTCGACAGCGTCGGCTCGGTGATCTTCGGCGGGCCCGCCTCGACCCGGGTGATACCGGGCCTGGGCTCCGGCGTGCGGCCGCCGCTGCTGGACGAGTCGCTGGTCGACGAGGTGGTGATGGTGCCCGAGGCCGAGACCGTGGGCGTCTGCCACCGGCTGGTCGGCCAGGGGTTCCTGTTCGGCGGCTCCACCGGCACGGTCGTCGCCGGCGCCCGCCGGTGGTTCGCCGACCACGGCGTGGACGACAAGTTCACCGCGGTCGCGATCGCGCCGGATCTGGGCGAGCGCTACCTCGACACCCTCTACCGGCCCGAGTGGGTGGGCCTGCACTTCGGCGAGGAGGCGCACCGTTCGGAGGCGGCCCTGTCCGCCTGACCAGCACACCGCACACCTTTGACGACCCCGGCCACCGGCCGGGGTCGTCCTGGCGTTCACCTCATCTGATTGCAACGCTTTGCCCTTCCTCTCATTGCATTAGATCTCTACTCATCGCAACGATTTCTCCGTCTCTAGCTGCGAATATGCAGATCTGACGCAACACACGGCTTTTCATATCCATGAACGCAACGTAGTGTTTCTTACATCAGAAACGCCACGGACCAGGAGAGAACGATGCAGAAGTTCGACACCACCGCCCCCGTCGCCGCCGTTGTCGAGATCCCCGCGGGACGCGTCCGGCTCATCGCCACCGACCGGACCGACACCGTCGTCGAGGTCGCCCCCGCCGACCCCGCCAAGAGCCGCGACGTGAAGACGGCCGAGCAGATCGAGGTCTCCTACAGCGACGGCGTGCTGCGCGTCGCGGCGGCCCCGGCCAGGCACGCGGTCATCGGCCACGCCGGGGCCGTCGAGGTGACGGTCCAGCTGCCCGCCGGCTCGCGGGTCGAGGCCCGCAGCGAGGCCGCGGAGCTGCACAGCGTCGGCCGCCTCGGCGACCTCGCCTTCGAGGGCGCGTACCGGCACATCAAGATCGACGAGGTCGCGAGCCTGCGGCTCACCGCCGTCGACGGCGACGTCGAGGTCGGCCGCCTCGGCGGCGACGCCGAGATCAGCACCTCCCGCGGCGCCATCACCGTCGCCGAGGCCGTGAGCGGCACCGTCCACCTCACCACCCAGATGGGCGACATCACGGTCGGCGCCGCCCCCGGCGTCTCCGCCTCCCTGGACGCCGGCACCGGCCACGGCCGCGTCGGCAACGCACTGCGCAACAACGGCGTGACCGAGCTGGCCGTCCACGCGACCACGCACCACGGCGACATCACCGCGCGCAGCCTCTGACGCCCCGCGTCACCGAGCGCACCGCCGAAACGCCCCGGCGCCCGTCCCCGAGGGGACGGGCGCCGGGGCGTTTCGGGCGCTGCCGGTCAGGACTCCCGGCGGACCCCCATGGGCCGCAGGGCCGGACGGGCCACGACGGGCGCCGCGTGCTCCAGTTGCTCGGCGAGCCCGGCCACCGTCGGCGCCTCGAAGACGTCGGCGATCTGGACCTCGACCTCCAGGGCCGCGCGGATGCGGTTCACCAGCTGGGTGGCGAGCAGCGAGTGGCCGCCCAGGTCGAAGAAGTCGTCGTCGACACCGACCCGCTCCAGGCCCAGGACCTGCGCGAACACCTCGACCAGCGCGCGCTCGCGGTCGGTTGCGGGCTCGCGGCCGCTGCCGGCCAGGCCGGCGTAGTCGGGCGCCGGGAGCGCCTTGCGGTCCAGCTTGCCGTTGAACGTCAGCGGCAGGGCGTCGAGGACCACCACCGCGGACGGCGTCATGTAGTCCGGCAGGCGCTCCGCCACGAACGCGCGGACCTGCTCGGGCGACACACTGCCGCCGTTCTCGGCGGAGGGCACCACGTAGGCGACCAGGCGGGTGTCACCGGGGCTGTCCTCCCGGGCGACGACGGCCGCGCGGGCCACCTGCGGGTGGGCCACCAGCACCGCCTGGACCTCGCCGGGCTCGATGCGGAAGCCGCGGACCTTGACCTGCTCGTCGGTGCGGCCCAGGTACGCCAGCTCGCCGTCGGCGCTCCAGCGGGCCCGGTCGCCGGTGCGGTACATCCGCTCACCGCCGGCGTCGCCTGCCGCGAAGGGGTTCGCGACGAAGCGGTCGGCCGTCAGACCCGGACGGTTGACGTAGCCGCGGGCCAGCTGGGCGCCCGCGATGTACAGCTCGCCGGCCACGCCCGGGGCGACCGGGCGCAGGAACTCGTCCAGCACGTACAGGCGGGTGTTGGCGATCGGTCGGCCGATCGGGACCTCGTCACCGATCTGCTGGCCGGCCCTCACCTGAAGGACGCAGCAGCCGACCACGGTCTCCGTGGGGCCGTACTCGTTGACGACCACCGATCCGGGCGCCACCGCCAGCAGCTCGCGCACGGCCGAGCCCGGCAGCGCCTCACCGCCGACGACCCACACCCGCGCCGCCCCGGCCAGTCGCTGCTCCGCGACGAGCTCGCCGAGCAGCGGCAGGTGCGCGGGCACCACCTTGAGCATCCCGACGCCGGAGCCCGGCTCGTTCAGCAGCGAGGCGAGGCCCTCGGCGCCGCCCTCGGGCGAGACCGTGACGGCGGAGCCGGACACCAGCGGCACCAGGACGCTGGTGACGGTCAGGTCGAAGGCGAGCGAGGAGTGGAGCACCGCGCCACCGCCCGACGAGGCGCCGTAGGCGTCCGCCGCCCAGCCGATGTAGTTGGCCAGGCCGCCGTGGGTGACCGCGACGCCCTTGGGCCGGCCCGTCGAACCGGAGGTGTAGATCACGTACGCGAGCGAACCGGGCGCCACCGGCGCGAACGGCGCGTCGGCGGAGGCGTGCTCCAGACGAAGCCGCAGCTGCGGGTCGTCCAGTGCCAGCGCCGGGATGCGGCCCAGCGGCAGCTCCTCCAGCAGCTCCTCGGTGCCGAGGACGACGGCGGCGCGGCTGTCGGCCAGGGTGAAGCCGACGCGCTCGGCCGGGTAGTCCGGGTCGATGGGCAGGTAGGCCGCGCCGGCCTTCCAGGAGGCGAGGATCGCGACCACCGCGTCGACGCCGCGGCCCAGGCACAGGGCGACCAGGGACTCGTGGCCGACCCCGTACTCGCGCAGCACGTTCGCCAGGCGGTTGGCGCGGACGTCCAGCTCGGCGTAGGAGAGGGTCTGCTCCCCGCACACCACCGCGGCGGCGTCCGGCGTCTGGTGGACGCGGGCGGCGAAGAGCTCCGGCACCAAGGCCTCGCCCAGGTCCCGGGCGGTGTCGTTGAACTCGGTCAGCACGCGGCGGCGCTCGGACTCCTCCAGCAGGTCGACCCCGCTGAGCGGGACGTCGCGGTCGGCCGCGACGATCCCGAGCAGCTGCACCCAGCGGCGGGCGATGCGCTCGACGGAGACCGCGTCCAGCAGGTCCGCGCTGCCCTTGAGCTTGCCGCGCAGTCCGGCCGGGCGGCCGGCCGCGTCGAGCTGCTCGCCGACGAGCAGGTCGAGGTCGAACTTGGCCGCGGAGGCCTCCACCGGGATCGGCGTGTACGTCATGCCGGGCAGGGTGAGCGGCGTGCGGCCGCCGGCGGTGGCGTTGTTCTGCACCGTCAGCATGACCTGGTAGAGCGGGTGCCGGGTGAGCGAGCGGGACGGCGACAGCTCCTCGACCAGGCGCTCGAACGGCACGTCCTGGTGGGCGAAGGCGCCGAGACCGGTCTCCTTGACCCGCGCGACGACCTCGCGGAACGTCGGGTCGCCGGACAGGTCGGTGCGCATCACCAGCGCGTTGACGAAGAACCCGACCAGGTCGTCCAGCGCCTCGTCGGTACGGCCGGCGACGGCCGCGCCGATGGGGATGTCGGTGCCGGCGCCGAGCCGGGACAGCAGCACCGCCAGCGCCGCCTGCAGGACCATGAACAGCGTCACGCCCTCGGCGCGGGCCAGCTCCACGAGTGCGGCGTGGACCTCGGCCGGGACCTCCAGCGGGATGCTGTGGCCGGCGTAGCTGGGCGTGGCCGGACGCGGGCGGTCGAAGGGCAGTTCCAGCTCCTCCGGGATGCCCGCCAGGGCCTCGCGCCAGTAGTCGGTCTGCCGGGAGATCAGGCTCCGCGGGTCCTCGTCGCTGCCGAGCAGCTCGCGCTGCCAGATCGCGTAGTCGCCGTACTGCGCGGCGAGCGGCTCCCAGACGGGTGCCGTGCCCTCGCGGCGGGCGGTGTAGGCGGCGGACAGGTCACGGGCCAGCGGGCCCATCGACCAGCCGTCGGCGGCGATGTGGTGCAGGACCAGGACCAGCACGTGGTCCTGGGCGCCGGTGCTGAGCAGCTTGGCGCGGATCGGGACGTCCGTGCCGAGGTCGAAGACCCGCCCGGTGGTCTCGGCGACCGCCTGGTCCAGCTCGGCCTCCGGGACGAACAGGCGCTCCAGGTGCCAGTCGAGCTCGTCCGGGGTGAGGACGCGCTGGTAGGCCTCGCCGTCCGCGACCGGGTAGAGCGTCCGCAGCACCTCGTGACGCTCGATCACGTCGCGCAGGGCCGCGTCCAGCGCGGCCGCGTCGACCTCGCCGGTCAGGCGCAGCGCGGCGGGGATGTTGTAGGTGGCGCTGGGGCCCTCGAGCTGGCCGATGAACCACAGGCGCCGCTGGGCGAAGGAGAGCGGCAGCCGCTCCGGTCGCCGGGAGGCCGCGGTCAGCGCGGTGCGGGCCCGGTCGGCGCCACCCAGACGGGCGGCGACGGCGGCCGGGGTGCGGGCCTCGAACAGGGACCGCAGCGTCAGTTCCACGCCGAGGACCGAGCGGATGCGGCTGACCAGCCGGGTGGCCAGCAGCGAGTGGCCGCCGAGGGCGAAGAAGTCGTCGTCGACGCCGACCGACGGCACACCGAGCACCTCCGCGTAGGCGCCGCAGAGGACCTCCTCCTGGAAGGTGGCGGGCCCGCGGTCGGCGACGCTCTCGCCCGCGTGCTGCGGGGCGGGCAGGGCCCGGCGGTCGAGCTTGCCGTTGGCGGTGGTCGGCAGGTCGTCCAGGACCACGACGGCGGCCGGGACCATGTACTCCGGCAGGCGGGTGGCCGCGAACGCGCGGACCTCGTCAGCGGTGGGGCCGTTGTCGCCGGCCGGGACGACGTAGGCGACCAGGCGGGTCTGTCCGGGGGCGTCCTCGCGGGCGATCACGGCTGCCCGGGCGACCTGCGGGTGGGCGGCCACGACCGCCTGGACCTCGCCGGGCTCGATGCGGAAGCCGCGGATCTTGACCTGTTCGTCGCTGCGGCCGAGGTAGACCACCTGGCCGTCCTCGGTCCAGCGGGCCCGGTCACCGGTGCGGTACATCCGCTCGCCGCCGTCGCCGCCCGCGAACGGGTCCGCGACGAAGCGGTCGGCGGTCAGAGCGGCCCGGTTCACGTAGCCGCGGGCCAACTGCGCGCCCGCGAGGTAGAGGTCGCCGCCGACGCCGGCCGGGACCGGGCGCAGGAACTCGTCCAGCACGTACAGGCGGGTGTTGGCGACCGGCGCGCCGATCGGCACGACCCCGCCGGTGTCGCCCGGCCGGCACTGCCACCAGGTGACCTCGACGGAGGCCTCGGTCGGCCCGTAGAGGTTGAGCAGCTCGACCCGGTCGGCGTCGAAGAGCTCGAAGAACCGCTCCACCGACTCGGGCGGCAGCGCCTCACCGGAGCAGACCACGCGGCGCAGGCCGGCGCAGCGGACGGCGTCCGGCTCGCGCAGGAACGCCTCCAGCATCGAGGGCACGAAGTGCACCGAGGTCACCCGCTGCGCCTGGATCACCTCGGCGAGGTAGGCCGGGTCGCGGTGGCCTTCGGGGCGGGCCATGACCAGGGTCGCGCCGTGCAGCAGCGGCCCGAAGAACTCCGGGACGGAGACGTCGAACCCGAACGGCGTCTTCTGCAGCAGCCGGTCGCCGGCCTCGAGGCCGAAGCGGGTCTGCATCCAGGCCAGACGGTTGACGACACCGGCGTGCGGGACCGCGACGCCCTTGGGGCGGCCGGTCGAGCCGGAGGTGAAGATGACGTACGCCGGGTGCTGCGGCAGCAGCGTGGCGCGCTCCGCGGCGGTCAGCGGGCCGTCGGGGATCTCCTCCAGCGTCTCGTGCAGCCACGGGTCGTCGACGACCAGGACGGCGATCTCGGCGGGGATGCCGGTGCCCGCTCCGGCGCTGTCGGCCAGCACCAGGGTCGGCGTGGCGTCCTCGAACATCACCGCGACGCGCTCGGCCGGCAGGTCGGGTGCGACCGGGATGTAGGCGCCGCCGGCCTTCACCACCGCGAGCAGCGCGACGACCAGGTCGACGCCGCGCTCCATCGCGACGGCGACGAGCGACTCAGGGCCGACGCCCTGGCCGATCAGCAGCCGCGCGAGACGGTTGGCGCGGGCGTCGAGCTCGGCGTAGCTGAGCTCGGTGTCCTCCTGGACCAGTGCGGTGGCGTCGGGGGTGCGGGCCGCCTGCGCCTCGAACAGCGCGGGGAGCGTGGCGGCCGGGAGGTCGGCGGCGGTGTCGTTCCACGCCTCCAGCACCTGGTGCAGCTGCGCGGAGTCGAGCACCTCGACCGTGTGCAGCGGCTGGTCGCCGCCGCCGTCCAGGGCCTGCTCGAGGGTGGCGACGAGGTTCTCGACGGCGGTGTGCAGCAGGGCGCAGACAGCCTGGGGGTCGACCGGCGCGAGCGCGTCCACGGCGAGGCCGAAGCGGTCGCCCCAGTCGTTGACGGCGACGGTGAGCGGGTAGTTGGTCCGCTCCCGGGTGTAGATCACCTGGACGCCGTCGCTGACGGCGCCGTTCGCACGGCCGCCGCCGTGGCTGTAGCGGTAGTTGAACAGCGAGGTGAACAGCGGCTGGTCCGCCGGCACGCCACTGACCTGCTGGGCCAGGGTGAGCGGCGCGTGCTCGTGCTCCAGCAGCCGGGCCAGCTGGCCGCGCATGCCGCCGACGGCGGCCAGCGTGCCGCCCGTGCCGAGCTCCACGCGCACCGGCAGGGTGTTGATGAACGGCCCGACGACGCGGTCGGCACCGGCGCCGGCGTTCATACGGCCGAACAGGACGGTGCCGAAGACCACGTCCGAGCGGCCCGAGACGGCCGCGAGCACGCGGGCCCAGGCGACGTGCAGGACCGTCGCGGCGCTCGCGCCGGAGCGGCGCGACACCTCGCGCAGCCGGGCACCGAGCTCCTGTGGCAGCTCCTGGGTGGCGCGCACGGAGGCGGAGCCGTCGTGGTGCACGTCGACCAGGCCGAAGGGGGCCGTAGGCTCGTCGACGTCGCCCAGCAGCTCGGTGAAGTACGCCTCGTGCTTGGCCTGGTCGGCGGTGTTGCGGGCCTGAGCCACGAAGGTGCGGAACGGCAGCGGCTGCGGCAGTTCGCCGGCGCGGCCCGCGAGGATGGTGCGGACCTCGTCGAGCATCACCGCCACCGCCGTGTGGTCGCGGACCAGCTGGTGGATCCGCAGCAGGCCGAGCCAGCGCTGCCCGCCGGGCAGCGCGGCCGCGGCGGCGTTCAGCAGCGGCGCGCGGCCGATGTCCATCGCCGAGCCGCCGCAGGCCACCAGCGCGGCCACCGGGTCCTCGGTGCCGGCCTCGATCACGACCTCGGCCAGCGGAAGCGCCGCCTTGCGCCACACGACCTGGACGGGCTCGCGCAGCCCCTCCCACACCACGCCGGTGCGGTAGATGTCGTGACGGTCGATCACCTGCTGGAGCGCGCCGAAGAAGGCGTCGAGGCGGGCCCGGGAGTCGAACTCCAGGACCACCGGCAGGACGTAGACGTCACGCTCGTCCTCGGAGCCCATCAGGTGGTGGAAGAGGATGCCTTCCTGGAGCGGGGCGAGCGGGTAGACGTCGGCGATGTTCGCCGCGCCTCCGTCGACCTCGGCCACAACCCGCTGGAGCTCGGTCTCGTCGAGGTCGACCAGCGGCAGCATCTGCGGCGTCACCGACTGTGCGCCGGCGGGGATGCCGTTGGCGGGCACCTCGATCTGCTCCGGCACCGCCACGGTGGCGAGGCTCGCCACCGTCGGGGTCTCGAACAGGGCGCGGACGGAGATCGTCATGCCGCGCGCCCGCAGCCGCTCCACCAGGGAGACGGCCAGGAGCGAGTGACCCCCCAGGGCGAAGAAGTCGTCGTCGACACCGACCGTGTCCAGGCCGAGGACCTCGGCGAACACGGCGCACAGGATCTCCTCCTGCGGCGTGGCCGGTCCGCGTCCGGTGTTGGCCGCACCGGTGGTGTAGTCGGGGGCGGGCAACGCCTTGCGGTCCAGCTTGCCGTTGCTGCTGAGCGGCAGCGCGTCCAGGACCACGACGGCGGCCGGGACCATGTGCTCGGGCAGGCGCTTGGCAACGAAGTCACGGACCTGGGCAGCGAGCTGGGGGATGGTGTCGTCGGGGTCGGTCGGCACGATGTAGCCGACGAGGCGGACGTCGCCGGTGTCGCGGCGGGCCAGGACGGCGGCCTGCGCGACCTCCGGGTGGGCCTGCAGTGCGGCCTGGACCTCGCCCGGCTCGATGCGGAAGCCGCGGACCTTGACCTGCTCGTCGCTGCGGCCGAGGTAGACCAGACGGCCATCCCGGGTCCAGCGGACCCGGTCACCGGTGCGGTACATCCGCTCACCCGAGCCGGAGAGGGAGTACGGGTTGGCGACGAAGCGGTCGGCGGTCAGGCCGGGGCGGCGGACGTAGCCGCGGGCGACGCCGGCACCGGAGACATAGAGGTCACCGGCAACGCCCGGCGCGACCGGGTTGAGGAACTCGTCCAGCACGTAGAAGGCGGTGTTCCCGATCGGCGAACCGATCGGAACGATCCCGCTCGCCGCGTCGTCGGCGCTCAGGCGCGTGGTGGCCACGCCGATGGTCGCCTCGGTCGGGCCGTAGTGGTTGAAGACCGACACCCCGGCCTGGTCGGCGGCCCGGACCAGGTCCTCGACCCAGGCGGCCGGGGCCGCCTCGCCACCGAGGAGAAGGGAGCGGCCGGGCAGGACGCGGTCCAGGCCGGCTGCGCCGAGGGCGGCGAGGTGGGACGGGACGACCTTGAGGTAGTCGATCGCGTGCTCGTCGAGGTAGGTGGCGACGATGTCGGGGTCGGTGACGGCCTCGGCATCCAGGACGTGGAGCGCACCGCCGGTGGCCAGCGCGGCGAAGACGATGGTGTTGCCCAGGTCGGTGGCCTGCGCCTGCAGCAGCGCGTAACGGCCGCCCGGGGCACCCAGCCCGACGCGGGC
>NZ_JBGCCA010000070.1:0-16502 GCF_041261265.1 Streptacidiphilus sp. MAP12-33 | reverse complement strand
GGCGGCTGGGCCGGTGGCTGTCCCCGTGCCGGTCCCGTCCGGCGCGCCCGCGTCCGCGCCGACGCCGGGGGCGTCGGGCTCGGCGGCGGCGCCGCAGGCGGCTCCTGCCTCCGGTGGCGTGGCGCAGGCGGTGCCGCGTTCGGTGGCTGCTGAGCCGCGTCGGTGGGGCGCGACGCGGAGCGCGGTGCGGCTCGGGGCGCTGGGTGTGGTGCTCGTCGCCGCCCTCGGCGGGGTGGTCGGTGGGGCGACCGCCGCCGTCGCGGACGGGTCGTCTCCGACGCCGAGCGCGAGCGGCACCGCTGACGGCGCGTCCGGCACGCTCTGGTTCGACTACGCGTCGGGGCGCGACGACGATCCCATCAACGTGGCCACGTCCGGCCGCTGCCCGGCGCAGGGCACGTGGCTCGCCGCGAGCATCACCGGGCCGGGCTTCCCCGCGGGCGGCGCGTCCGCGCTCGGACTCTCGGCCGCGTCGATCTATCCCGGTGCCTCCACCGGCGGCTACGTCGTGCCGCTCGACCAGACGATGCGCAGCATCGCCCGCCAGAGCGGGGTGACCGCGCTGCACGGTGCCTACCGGGTGGACGTCTACTGCCGGGGCCGGTTCCTGCCGACCCACCTGCGGGACTTCGTCGGCACGCTGACCTTCGCGGGCTCCGGCGGCGCGTGGACGGCCGACCACGCCACACCGGTGGCGATGCCGGTGAGCAGCGAGCCCCCGGCGACGACCACCCGACCCCGCCCCGCGTCGACGACCGCGAGGGCGGCCCGGAGCGGTGGGATCTCCGTCCTCTCCGTGCTGGCCATGGTCGCGGGCGTGCTGCTCCTTGCAGGCCTCGCCACCTCCGCCCTCCGGCGCCGTCGCGCCCAGGTCCTCCGCGAACGCGGGGCCCAGCGCCCGAAGACCGCCCCGCAGTCCGACGTCACGCCGAAGGCAGGCATCCGATGACCGTCACCGCGGCACCGCCACCGCCCCCGCCGCCCCCGCCGCGGTTCGCGCCGGTGTGGCCCGTGCCGCCCGCGCAGCCCTTCCGGCCCGGGCCGCCGCCGCGACCGCCGCGGCCGCGGCGGAAGTTCGACGTGGCCGGGGCGTACGGGGCGACGCTGCTGATCCTCGCCGCGCTGGTCTTCGGCCTGCTGCTCGACATCGGCCCGATCGGCGACCTGCGGCACGCCCGCGACCGGGAGACCGGCTACGCCGACCTCCGGCTCGCGCTCGCCCAGGGCACCGCGCCCGTCGGGCAGACCGACCAGGACGGCAAGCTGCTGCAGCTCGGCACGCCCGTCGCGCTGCTCGGCATCCCGGAGCTCGGCCTGACCGAGGTCGTCCGGGAAGGAACCACCTCCGGTGTGCTGGAGCTCGGTCCGGGCCACCGCCGGGACACCCCGTTGCCGGGCCAGGCCGGGACCAGCGTGCTGATGGCGCGCGAGTCCGGCTTCGGCGGACCCTTCGGCACGCTCGACCAGCTCGCCCCGGACGAGACGTTCACGGTGACGACCGGTCAGGGCAAGCAGGTCTACCGCGTGCTGGACGTGCGCCGCGCCGGCGACCCGGTGCCGCCCGCGCTCCCCGCCGGCCGGGGCCGGCTCGTGCTGGTGACCGCCAGCGGCGCGGCCTTCGCGCCCGACGGGGTGCTCCAGGTCGACGCCGACCTGATCAGCAAGGTCCAGCCGTCGCCCGCCCGGTCCTTGACGGCCCAGGAGTTGACCCCGGCGGAGCTGCCGATGCACGGCGACGCCTCCGCCTGGGTGCCGCTGGTGCTCTGGGGGGAGGCCCTGCTGCTGGCGGCCGTCGGCGTCACCCTGGCCCGTGTCCGCTGGGGGCGCTGGCAGGCGTGGACGGTCGGGGCGCCGGTGCTCGGCGCGCTGGGGCTCTTCGTGGCCGACCAGGTCGTCCGGCTGCTGCCCAACCTCATCTGAGGCTGCTCCTCACCAACCGAGAGAGGTACCACCCGATGACTGCCCCCACGCAACCGGAGCAGACTCTCGTCCTGCCGGTCCAGCGTCCGGCCCCCACCGCCCGTCCGGGCGCCCTGGAGGCCCGCGAGGTCTCCGCCTGGTTCGGCCGCCACCAGGTCCTGGACCGGGTCTCGCTCGCCATGCCGGCCGGCCAGGTCACCGCCCTGATCGGCCCGTCCGGCTGCGGCAAGTCCACCTTCCTGCGCATTCTCAACCGCATGCACGAGCTGATCGGGGACGCCACCCTGGCGGGTGAGGTCCTGCTGGACGGAGCGGACGTCTACGGCGCCACCCGCCGCCTGACCGAGGCGCGGCGTTCGATCGGGATGGTCTTCCAGAAGCCCAACCCGTTCCCGGCGATGTCCGTCTACGACAACGTCCTGGCCGGGCTGAAGCTGACCGGCGTGCGGGCCGGCCGCGGTGAGCGGGACCGGCTGGTCGAGGAGTGCCTGACCAAGGCGGGCCTGTGGGTGGAGGTGCGCGACCGGCTCAAGCAGCCGGGCGGCGCGCTCTCCGGTGGTCAGCAGCAACGCCTGTGCATCGCCCGCTCCCTGGCCGTCCGGCCGCAGGTGTTGTTGATGGACGAGCCCTGTTCGGCCCTGGACCCGTCCTCGACGCGGCGCATCGAGGAGACCATCCGCGAGCTCGTGCACGAGGTGACGATCGTGATCGTCACCCACAACATGCAGCAGGCCGCACGTGTCTCGGACCGGTGCGCGTTCTTCCTGGCCAGCCAGGGCGTTCCGGGCGGCATCGTGGAACACGGCGAGACCAAGGCGATGTTCACCAGCCCGCGCGACGCCCGGACGGCGGACTACGTCAACGGCCGGTTCGGCTGAGGCTCCCTCACCACGCGGGGCGAATCGGGCCCCTGGGGCCGAGCGCGCCCAGGTCGCGGACCAGCGCGGCGAACCGCTCCTCGCCCAGCGCCTCCCGGTAGGGCGCGACCGCCGCGACCGCGGCGGCGTCCGCGGCGCGGGTGCAGGCCCAGCCGCGCTCGGTCAGAGCGAGCAGGCGCGCGCGGGCGTCGGTGGGGTGGGGCGTCCGTTCGACGTAGCCCTTGCGCACGAGCTCGTCGACGAGCTGGGCCGCGGCCTGCTTGGTCACCCCGAGGTGTTCGGCGAGGTCGCCGGTGGTGGCCCCGCCGAACGAGATCCGCACGAAGGCGAAGCCGTGCGCGGGCCGCAGGTCGTCGAAGCCCGCGGCGAGCACGCGGTCGTGGATGCCCTGGACGAGCTCGCCCGCGAGGGCGAGGACGAGCGCGGAGAACTGGAGAGCGGGTTGTTCCGGCATGGGTTGACCTTACCCCAATAGACAAGTAGCTTGTCCATATAGACAAGGTGCTTGTCCATCTCAGGAGAGGTCGTCCCAGCCATGCCCGTTGTCCGCACCGCAGAGGCCAAGGTCCACGAGCTCCACGCCGCCCGCTTCGTCGCCTACGCCAACCCCGCCACCGGCAGCCGGGAGCTCTGCGCCTGGCGCACCGAGATCCCCGCCGGCACCGTGGGCCAGGCCCACACCATCACCCGCGAGGAGATCCTGCTCGTCCTCACCGGCTCGCTCCGCTTCACCGTCGATGACGAGGCCCACGACCTCACCGCCGGCGACGTCCTGATCGCCAACCCGGGCAGTACGCTCCGCGTCGACAACGACTCCGACGGCCCCGCCCACATCTGGGCGACGACCTCCGTCGGCCTGGAGGCGGTCATGTCCGACGGCACCCGCATCCGCCCCCCGTGGGCAACCTGAGCAGTGCCCGGCTTCCCTGCTTTACCGCCTGCCCCGGCGAAGGGCTTGGTTGCAGCGGTTGACCAGGTCATCGACCTCGTCGACGATCTCCGGGGGAAGGCCGTCCGTTCCGCAGCACGCCGGCTTGGTCCGCTCGCCGCCCGGTGGGACATCCAAGCCGCACAGTTCCCACAGTCGTGCATACACGTTGATCGCGGGGTCACTCTCGTCGTGCGGGCCCACTAGCATGATCCACGCGGTGGCTTCCTCGTCGAATGACACGATCGCGCGCAGATTCCCGTGCAGATGCCGCACACACAGTCGGTCAACCGGCGATAGGCCAGTCAGTCGGTAGTCGAGTGCCTTGCAGCCTCGCCGTTCCAGGTCATCGGTCCAGTCCCAGAATGACTTCTTCTCCCGGCCGCGTAGCACCCTGGCGTCCTCGAAGCCGATGCGCGTGAACTCAACCCTCGTCGTCACCGGCGTCCTCGGCCTGGTTGAGCAGTTGCCTGCGGGCTTCGGCGAGGCTCACGCCCTCACCTCGGCGCATCTGATCGAGGCTCTCCTGGAGTCGGCGATCCGAGAGTGTCTGCTGGTCTTGCAGTCGCTGCCACACGGCGTCTGCAAGACCACGCTTCTTGCCGGCCCTCCGCAGATCGTCGACCAGCTTCTTCACCTCGTACAGGCTGCGCGGATCGACGACCTTGACCGTCGTCCCCGCGCTTTCGGCCGGCGTGAGGATGCCGGCCTCCACCCATGCGTCGACCGTCCGGCGTGACAACCCCAGGATCCGGGCGGCAACCGACACCCGCACAGGCTCGGTGTCCTCGAGGAGACTCTCCTTCGCTGCGGCAATGTGTTCCAGGGCTTTGTGGGTGTCCGCCGAGGCAAGTGCGGCCACAGCGGCGTCCAGATCCCTTACGAGGGCCAGCAGGTCCGCGGAACTGTCCCGATCGCGCCGGTGTCCGACAGCGCTCTCACGCTGGTTGGACTCCGTCGTGGAAGCGTTGAGCGTCTCGAATGAATCGACGAAGGTCCTGAACACCTCCAGCCATGCGTCGCACCCCGGCGGTTGAGGCTGCTCGTCGGAGTCCATCGGCGGCTCTGCCGCGTTCGTGCTCTCATCCAGGTGCCGCTGCCATGCTGCGGCGCGCCAGCCGGGTGCCTCCCCGGGGTGAGCGGCGCGTCGGTTGTAGAAGAGACGTCGCGCTGGTGACATCTCGGAGGATCTGGCGTACTTGACCTGGGCCAGCGCGAGGACGGGGTCCCGGGTCGATCGATGCGAGGGGAGGGCCGTGACGATGTCCTTCACGACGACGGGGTAGGCGCGGAGAGCTGTGTACAGGGCCGTCGCGCAGAGTGCCAGGTCGTGGTCGGGGAGTGTGGGTGGTGAGGTTTCGCGGATCGGCCTGCCCTTGTTCATGATTTCCGCCTCCATCCGTTACTGCCGATTATCCCCTAAAAAACGGCAGCAGCAACGGAAGCCTGCGAAGTCTGTCAAGAAGCCTCGTAGGGGAACCTGGCGAACGGGGCCTGCGCGCCGAAGAACGACTTCGCCCGCACCAGCGCCGCCTCGTCCTCCAGGACCTGGCCCGGCCGGTTCGCGTGGCCCAGCAGCAGGCCGCCGAAGCGCATCCCCATGTAGGCCGCCGTGTGGTTGAGCGTCAGCTCCACCGGCAGGGCGACCTCGTCCTCCTCGTGGGCCATCGCCGTGACGCCCCACAGCGTCCGCCCGGCCATCTTGGCCTTGAACTCCGGGTCCGGCTCGCGCAGCCACCTGGACCAGTAGTCCAGGTAGCGCTTCGCGTAGGCGGAGAGCGAGTACCAGTACAGCGGCGAGACGATCACCACGTCCGTCGCGGCCAGTGTGGCCGCGTGCAGCAGGGCCTCGTTCTGCTGCTCCGGCCAGGACTGCTCCGCGTGGCGGGCGTCGACGTAGTCGGGCAGGCGGTGTTCGGCCAGGTCCAGCCAGCGCTGCCCGGTGCCCGCGGGCAGTTGCTCGGCCGCCGTGCGGGCCAGCAGCTGCGAGTTGCCGTCGGGACGGGCGCCGCCGAGGAGGAAGAGGAAGGATCGGTTGCTCACATCGGACGGCAACCCCTCCCCGGGCGGGGCTATTCCGGCAGCCCCGCCCGGCGGGCGGCTCAGTCGCGCAGTGCGAACGCGGCCCGGACCGCGTCCTGGGCCGCCGCGCCGCCGCCGAGGCTGGCGGAGGCGAGGTGGTCGAGGCCCAGCAGCGCGGCGCCGACGACCGGCGGGGTGGTGACCACGCGGGGCTGCGCCAGCGGCGCCACCGCCGCCAGGCGGGTCAGCACGGCGTCCATCAGCAGCGGCTGGCGCGCGGCCAGCACACCGCCGCCGAGGACCACGTCGGCCGCGGAGTCGAGCAGGCCCAGGCGGCGCAGGGCCACCGAGGCGAGCGCGACGATCTCCTCCGCCTGACGCTCCACCAGCTGTACCGCCGTCGGGTCGCCCTCCTCCGCGCAGCGGAACAGGACGGGCACCAGCTCGTGCAGCCGGCCCTCCGGGACCTCGCCGAGGTGGACCGCCTCGGCGACCGCGCTCGCGCTCGCCAGGCCGAAGTGCGCCGCGACCGCGCCGGCCAGGGCGGTGGGCTCGCCACGGCCGTCCTCGGCGCGGGTGGAGGACCACATGACCTCCAGCGAGATGCCGCCCCCGCCGCCCCAGTCGCCGGTGATCTGGCCGAGCGCGGGGAACCGCGCCGTGCGGCCGTCCGGCAGCAGGCCGACGCAGTTGATGCCCGCGCCGCAGACCACCGCGACGCCCCTCGGCGCGTCCGTCCCGGCGCGCAGCAGGGCGAAGGTGTCGTTGGCGACGACCGTGGTGCGGGACCAGCCGCGGGCCGCGATGGCCTGCTGCAGCTCCCGCTCCTCGACCGGCAGGTCCGCGTTGGCCAGGCACGCCGAGACGTGCGTGGCGAGCGGGCCCTGGCCCCCGCTGATGTCCAGCCCGGCCTCGGCGGCGGCCTCGGCCACCAGCGCGGCCAGGCCGTCGATCGCGCCGTCCGTGCCGGTCAGGTACGGACGGAAGCCGCCGCCGCGCGCGGTGCCGAGGACGGCACCGTCCGCGGTCACCAGCGCCACGTCGGTCTTGCTGTTGCCCGCGTCGATCGCGAGCACGCCGCGGACCAGCTCGGCGCCGACGGCGCCGACGGTGCCCGCGCCGATCGGATTGCCGACCTCGTCGTCCTCGGGGTCGCCCGAGTCGTGCGGAAGGTCTGTGATCAAGGTCGTCACGCCCACGCCAGGTGCTCGCGGTTGTGGGCGATCAGCCGGTCCGTCAGCTGGTCCGCACGATCGATCTGGCCGACCAGCGGGTGGGCGAGCAGGGCCTGGAAGACCCGGTCCCTGCCGCCGCGCAGGGCGGCGTCCAGGGCCAGCTGCTCGTAGCCGGTGACGTGCGCGATCAGGCCCGCGTAGAGCGGCTCGACGTCTGGCACCGGCAACGGCCGCGCGCCGGAGGCGTCGACCAGGGCCGGCACCTCGATGACCGCGTCGTCCGGCAGGAACGGCAGGGTGCCCGCGTTGCGGACGTTGACCACCTGCTCGGACGGCGCGCCGCCCTCTGCTGTTGTTGAGTTCCGTCCCAGCAGCGAGGCGACCAGTTGCACCGCCGCCTCGGAGTAGAACGCGCCGCCACGCTGCGCCAGCAGCTCCGGCTTCTCGTCCAGCGCCGGGTCCGCGTACATGGTCAGCAGTTCCTTCTCGATCGCCGCCACCTTCGAGGCGCGCGACCCCTGCTGCTTCAACTCCGCCACGACGTTGTCGTGCTCGTAGAAGTAGCGCAGGTAGTAGGAGGGGACCACGCCCAACTGCCGCACCAGCGACAGCGGCAGCTCCAGATCCGCGGCGATCGCCTCACCGTGCCCGTCGATCAGGTCCGGCAGCACGTCCTTGCCGTCCAGGCGGACACCGCGCTCCCAGGTGAGGTGGTTGAGCCCCACGTGGTCCAGCGAGATCCGCTCCGGCGCGACGCCGAGCAGGCCGGCGAACTTGCGCTGGAACCCGATGGCCACGTTGCACAGGCCGACGGCCTTGTGCCCGTGGGTCAGCAGGGCGCGGGTGACGATGCCGACGGGGTTGGTGAAGTCGACGATCCAGGCGTCCGGATTGGCCCGGCGCACCCGCTCGGCGATGTCGAGGACGACCGGGACGGTGCGCAGCGCCTTGGCCAACCCGCCCGCGCCGGTGGTCTCCTGGCCGACGCAGCCGCACTCCAGCGGCCACGTCTCGTCCTGGTTGCGGGCGGCCTGGCCGCCGACGCGCAGTTGCAGCAGCACCGCGTCGGCGCCCTGGACGGACGCGTCGAGGTCGGTGGAGGTGGTGACGGTGCCCGGGTGGCCCTGCTTGGCGAAGATCCGCCGGGCCAGCCCGCCGACCAGCGCAAGCCGCTCCGCGGCCGGGTCGACCAGCACCAACTCACCGATGGGAAGGCTGTCGCGAAGTCTGGCGAAGCCGTCGATCAGCTCCGGCGTGTACGTCGAGCCGCCTCCGACGACGACCAGCTTGAGGCTCATCAGCCCTTGACTCCTGTCAGTGTGACGCCCTCGATGAAGGCCTTCTGGGCGAAGAAGAACACGATGATCACGGGCGCCATCACCAGCAGGGTGGCGGCCATGGTCAGGTTCCAGTCCGTGTGGTGCGCGCTGTGGAAGGTCTGCAGACCGTAGGAGACCGTCCAGGCGTTGGGGTTCTGGGCCAGGTAGATCTGCGGGCCGAAGAAGTCGTTCCAGCAGTAGAAGAACTGGAACAGCGCGACGGCGGAGATCGCCGGCTTGATCATCGGCAGCACCACGCGGGTCAGCGTCTTGAACTCGCCGCAGCCGTCGACCTTGGCGGCGTCCAGGTACTCCTTGGGGATGGTCAGCAGGAACTGGCGCAGCAGGAAGATGGAGAACGCGTCGCCGAAGGCCATCGGGATGACCAGCGGCCAGATGGTGCCGGTCAGGTGCAGCTGGTTGGTCCAGAGCAGGTACATCGGGACGATGATCACCTGCGGCGGCAGCATCATCATCGAGATGACCGCCATCATCGCCACCCGGCGGCCGGGGAAGCGGAACTTCGCCAGCGCGTAGGCGGCCGGGATCGAGGAGGCCACCGTCAGCACGGTGCCGAGCACCGAGTACTCGATGCTGTTCTTCCACCAGCCGGTGAAGCCCGGCACCTTGAAGACGTTGACGTAGTTGCTCCACTGGAAGTGCTGCGGCCAGATGCTGGCGCCCAGCGTCTGGTCGTCGCTCATCACCGAGGTGAGGAAGAGGAAGACGAACGGCAGCACGAAGAAGAGCGCGGCGGCGATGCCGAGCGAGTGCACGGCGATCCAGTTGAGGCGGCGCTGCCGCACGAAGCGGCGGTGCGCGGCGGTGCGGGGCGCGGGGACGACAGCTGTCGCGGTGTCGAGAGTGAGTGTGTCGCTCATGGTTGCTCGGTCCCTTCCGGCTCAGTCTTCGCCCATGAGGCCGGCACGCCGGCGCATCAGCAGGGAGGTGAAGGCCATCGCGAGCACGAACAGGACCAGCGAGACCACGCAGGCCGAGCCGATGTCGTCGTTGCTCTGGAAGCCGAGGTTGTAGACGAGTTGGGGGACGGTCCAGGTGGAGCCGCCCGGGTAGCCGGGAAAGTAGTTCTGCCCGGAGCCCGACAGGGTCCCGGAGGCGACCTGCCCGGCGACCATCGCCTGCGTGTAGTACTGCAACGTCTGGATCACGCCGGTGACCACCGCGAACATGATGATCGGCATGATGTTCGGCAGCGTCACGTAGCGGAACCGCTGGAACGGCCCCGCGCCGTCGAGGTTGGCGGCCTCGTACTGGTCGGTCGGCACGTCCAGCAGGGCGGCCATGAAGATGACCATCAGGTCGCCGATGCCCCACAGCGCCAGCAGCACCAGCGACGGCTTCGACCAGTTCGGGTCGTTGAACCAGCCCGGCTGCGGCAGCCCGAGCTTGCCCAGCAGGTGGTTGACCGGCCCGGTGCCGGGGTTCAGCAGGAACGCGAAGCCGATGGTGGCCGCGACCGGCGGGGCCAGGTAGGGCAGGTAGAAGGCGGTGCGGAAGAAGCCGGCGCCGGTCTTGATCTTCGTGATCAGCATGCCGATGCCGAGACCGAAGATCACCCGCAGCGTGACCATCACCAGGACCAGCCACAGCGTGTTGCGCATGGCGGTCCAGAAGTACGGGTTCTCGGTGAGGACGTAGGTCCAGTTCTTCGTGCCCACGAAGTTCGGCGGGTTGTAGCCGTCGTAGTGCATGAAGGAGAAGTACACGGTGGAGATCAGCGGGTACGCGAAGAAGATCACGAAGCCGATCAGCCAGGGGGAGAGGAAGGCGAGGGCCACGCGCAGTTCACGACGGTGCTTGCGCTTGAGCGCGGGAGCGACCGGAGACTTGCCTGCGCGGGCCCGGGGCGGGGTGGGAGACAGGCCGGACTCGGCTGTCGTGCTGCTCATGGACGTTCACCACCGGGCGACAGAAGAAGGGCGGAGGCGGAGCGGAGGGGGGACCGGGCCGGCCGGTCCAGGGCGTTGGAGATCCCGGCCGGCCCGGAGCTTGATCAGTGCGTGCTGGCCTGGGCGAGCGAGTTGTCGATGTCGGTGTCGGCCTTCTTCAGGCCCGCCGCCACGTCCGTCTGCTTGCCCGACTGGAGGTCCAGGCCGAGGTTCTGCAGGATCGTCACGTAGGCGTCGCCGTCGGGGGTGGCCGGCTGGGTGACCGAGCCGGAGTTGGCCGCGACGTTCAGGAAGGTCTGGAACTGGCTCGGCAGCTTCAGGTCCGGCGACTTGAGCGCGGCCAGCGTGCTGGGCACGTTGTCGATCGCGTTGGCGAAGGTGACCAGCGCGGTGGTGTCCGTGGTCATGTACTTCACGAACTCCCAGGCCGCGGCCTGCTGCTGGCTGTTGCGGTTGATGCCGATGACCGTGCCGGTCTGGAAGCCCATGCCGTAGCTCGACGCCTTGTCGTCCGGCACCGGGAACGGCGCGGTGGCCCAGTTGAAGCTCACCTTGTCCTGCTGCAGGTTGGCGACGCGCCACTCGCCGTCCATCTGCATGGCGACCTTGCCCTTGTCGAAGGCGTTGGCGGCGAACTCGTCACCGTAGCCGGTGCGCAGCTTCTCCAGGTGGGCGTAGCCACCCAGCTTGCCGATCAGGTCCTTCTGCCAGGAGAAGAGCGCGGGCCAGGCCGGGTCGGCGGCCAGGTTGGACTTGCCGTCGGCGGTGAAGTAGGTCGGGTTGAACTGGCCGCCCACGTAGCCGGTGTTCTGCTCGTAGTAGTCCCAGACCGGCATGTAGCCGAGCTGCTGCGAGCCGTCGCCCTTGGTCAGCTTGACCGCGTCGGCGGCCAGTTCGGAGAAGGTCTTCGGCGGGGAGGCGATGCCGGCGGCCTTGAACATGTCGACGTTGTAGTAGAGGCCGTAGGCGTCGCCCAGCAGCGGGAGCGAGCACTGGTCGCCCTTGTACTGGGTGTAGTTGAGCATCGCCGGCGAGAACGTGGACGCCGGGTCGATGCCGTCCTTCTTCATCAGCGGGTTGAGGTCGATCCAGGCGCCGGTGGAGCAGAACTTGCCGACGTCGGTGGTGGAGAAGTCGGAGACCACGTCGGGCGCGTTGGCGCCGGTGGCGCGCATGCCCTGGGTGATGGTGTCGGCGGAGACCGCCTTGACCGCCTTGACGTGGATGTTCGGGTGCAGCTTCTCGAAGCCGGCGATGTTGGCGTTGATGGCGGCGAGCTCGTTCGGCTGGCTCCAGCCGTGCCAGAAGGTGATGGTGACCGGCTTGTCGTTCGAGCCCGTGCTGCCCTGTGAGCCGCTGTTCGGCTGGCCGGTACAGGCGGCGGCGGTCAGCGCGAGGGAGGCGGCCACAGCGAGGGCGGCAGCGGTGCGACGGCCTCTACGGCCGGCGAGCTGAGCTATCGACACGGAAAACTCCAGTGGGGTCGGACCGGTGAGAAGGTGCACTGAGCTACGGGCGCGGCAGGTGCGGGAGCCGGTCCGTGGTCTCTTGGGGGAGGTGCGGGGTGGTGCGGGGTGGTGCGAGGTGCGGGGTGGCGCTGGGTGGTGCGGCTCAGTGGGTGGAGAAGACCTGCTCCCTGGCGCTCGTCAGCGCGGTCTGCAACGCGCCGACGACGACGGGCGAGCCGGACAGCTCGCTCACCAGCAGGCGGGGCCGGGGGATGGCCAGGCCGCTGAGCTCCTCCTGGACCAGGGAACGCAGCACCTCGCCTCCGGCGCGCGGGACCTGGCCGCTGAGCACGACCAGCTCCGGGTCCACGACGGCGACCAGCGCCGCGAGGCCCGTGGCCATCCGTTCGGCCAGCGTCCGCAGGAACGCCTCCGCGCCGCGCTTCACGGCCTCGTTGACCACGTCCTGGGCGCTGACGCCGGTCAGGCCGTGCTCGGCGGCCAGGGCCAGCACCGCCGGGGCACCGGCCAGCTCCTGGAAGCCGCCCGAGTTCTCGGTCTCCAGGTCCACGTGCTTGATCAGCGGCGCGCCCGGCATCGGCATGTAGCCGATCTCGCCCGCGCCGCCGGTGTGTCCGCGGTGCATCCGGCCGCCCAGGACGAGGGCGGCGCCGATGCCCGCCTCCACCCAGAGCAGCACGAAGTCCTGCACACCCTGCGCCAGCCCGACGCGCTGCTCGGCCACGGCGGCCAGGTTCACGTCGTTCTCCAGCGCGACCGGCACGCCCAGCGCCGCCGTCAGCTCGGCCACCAGGTGGGCCGACTGCCAGCCGAGCAGGTGCGGCGCGTAGCGCAGCAGGCCGGTCGCCGGGTCCAGTGCGCCGGGCGTGCCGATGACGACCTGCCGCAGCTGCTCGCGCCGCAGCCCGGCCGCCTCCGTGGCGGTGTCCAGCGCCGAGGTGACCTGGGCGAGGGCGTCGCCGGGCTGGTCGGGCGAGACCGGCAGCCGGTGCTCGGTGACGATCGTGCCGGTGATGTCCGCGATGGCGATGCGGATCCGCTCCGGCGTCACGTCCAGCCCGGCCACGTACGCGGCGCGCGGGTTGATCTCGTACAGCTGCGCGCCGGGGCCCGGCCGTCCGGCGGTGGTGCCGACGGGCATGACCAGCCCCGCCGACTCCAGCCGGGCCAGCAGCTGGGAGGCCGTCGGCTTGGACAGCCCGGTCAGCTGGCCCAGCTGCGTGCGGGACAGGGGCCCCTGCTCCAGCAGCAGCTCAAGGGCAGCCCGGTCGTTGATCGCGCGCAGCAGGCTCGGAGTGCCGGGCTGCGAGGGGTTGCCGGTGCCGGTCGACATGGCGTTGAATCACCCTCCTCGTAGGTGCCCAGCACCCTAGTGGGTGCTGCTGTTCGCGGTTGATCGTGAACTATTAGGAAACTTTCCTGTTGGTCGGCAGGAACGTACGGCTGCGGGTGAGGGGATGTCAATGCCCCGGGAACCCTCCGATCTCGTTGGAGACCGAAGCGTTACCCGGGGCATCGGTGGCGCGGCGGGGGATCAGACGGCGAGTGCGGCCTCCTCGCGCTCCTCGGCGGCGTCCTGCGTGGACTCGACGACCGGTGCGGGCCGGCGCCTCCGCTCGAACAGGCCGGTCAGCGCGAGGGCGGCGGCGCCGGTCAGCGCCCAGCCGACGAGGATCCACAGGTCGGTGGCGAACCCGGCCCGGCCGTCGAAGTAGAGCATGCTCCGTGAGCCCTCGACGAAGCCCGAACCGATCCAGAACGAGTGCAGCGAGCCGAAGAAGCCGTTCTGGAGGTCGGGGCGGTAGATGCCGCCGGAGGTGGTGAAGTTCAGCATCACGAAGAGGAGCATCGTGCCCAGCGTGGTCCAGCGGCCCAGGAACCGGTGCAGTGCGGTGCCGATCGCGACGACGGCGAACGAGTAGACCCAGGCCAGGCCGAAGATCCCGGCCAGGTCGTGGTGGACGAAGTGGAACACCGGTCCGGCCAGCGCCGTGCCGATCGCGGCGACGGCGAAGGACACGCCCAGGGCGAGCGCCGCCCGCGTTCGCATCCGCAGCGCCTCACCGGCGCCGCCGATGACCGCGACGCTGCCGTAGGAGCCGATGCTGATCGCGACGAGCAGGAAGAACAGCGCCTGGTTGGTCGGGTCCTCGCTCGGCATCGGGGTGAGGTCGTCCACCGCGACCGGCGCGTGCTGGAGGGCGGCGACCTGGGTGAAGACCTTCTGTGCGACCTCCACGTCGGTGGCGGAGCTCGCCGTGGCCACCATCAGGGACGGCTGCGTCGGGCTCGGCGTGTAGGCGGCGACCAGAGTGCGGTCCATGATCTGCGCCCTGGCGGCGTCCGCGGTGGGGAGCGTGGTCACCTCGAGCGCGTCGCCTGCCTTGTCCTTGAGCGTCTGGGCGAGCACGTCGACCTGTGGTCCGCTGCCGACGACGGCGACCTTCATGTGGTGGGGCGAGGGCGCGTGGAACGCGCTCTCGTAGGCGAGCCCCATGCCCAGGCACATGAGCAGCGGCAGCAGGAGGTGCGTCAGCACCTTGCGGAGGACGACGCGTTCGGCGGACATCTCTTCCCCATATGGTTGGTAAATACAACTGAAGCTCTAAGTTGCACTTTACAACATATCTGGATTAGATGCTAATGCCAACTACTTCTGGTTCGGGTCGTCCAGGCCCGGTATCGGCGCGGTGGCCCGCGACTGCGAGCTGTTCGGGTCGCCGAGGGCGGAGGGGGCGGCCATGTCCGAGGGTGTCGCGGTCCGCTGCGTGGGTACGTCGGCCGGCTGCGGGGTCACCCCGAGGCGGACGTCCGCCGCCTCCAGCGCCTCCTTGATCCGGCGCCGCAGCTCCCGGCCGACGCCCAGCGCCTTGCCGGGCATGACCTTCGCCTGGACGTGCACGATCATCGCGTCCGCCGCGAGGGAGTCGACGCCGAGGACCTTGACCGGCTCCCAGAGCTGCTCGGACCACGCCTCCTCCTGCGACATGTTCTCCGTCGCGGCCAGGATGATCTTCTCGACCTTGTCCAGGTCCTCGTGGTATCCGAGCGGGATCTCCACGTTCGCCGTGGCCCAGCCCTGGCTCAGGTTGGCGATGCGCTTGACCTCGCCGTTGCGGATGTACCAGATCTCGCCGTTCGCGCCGCGCAGCTTGGTCACCCGCAGGCCGACCTCCAGCACGGTGCCGGTGGCCACGCCGGTGTCGATCTGGTCGCCGACGCCGTACTGGTCCTCGATGATCATGAAGACGCCGGAGAGGAAGTCCGTCACCAGGTTGCGCGCGCCGAAACCGATCGCCACACCCGCGACTCCTGCGCTGGCCAGCAGCGGCGCCAGGTTGATCCCCAGCACCGGCAGGATCGTGATGGCCGCGGTGCCCAGGATCACGAACGAGGTGACGCTGCGCAGCACCGACCCCATCGCCTGGGACCGCTGCCGCCGCCGCTCCGCGTTCGCGAGCAGGCCGTTGATCAGGGCGTTCTGTGCGGCGTGGTGGTTGCTGTGGGCCATCCGGTCCACCAACTTGTCGATCAGCCGCACCACCACCGCGCGCACGATCAGTGCGACGACCGCGATGAAGACGATCCGGATCCCGTTGGTGACCCAGTTCTCCCAGTGCGCGCTCACGTAGTTCACGGCCTGATTGGCCTGCTGGACCGTGCCGTGCAGGCTCGTCGTGCCGTCGGTCGGGCTCGCGCTCGGGGTGGCACTGGGGGTGGCACTGGAGGCCGGGTGCTGGCTGGACATCGCCCCAGCGTACCGAGAGCGGCGGAACGGCCCGCGCAGGCCGTTGTCGGGCCCTGATCCGCACTGACCGTGCGTTACCGGGCTTGACCTGCGGTGACTGTGGGCATAGTGCCGGTGTGGGCTTCCGGTGTGGGGGAGCACACACCCGGACGGATCCCCGGTCTTGCTGGCGCCCCGGCACCCTCGGCGGCGACACTGTCAGGAGATCACCACCTCTGGGTGATCGGTCGTCCCGGCGCGAGCCACGCGCCGTAGGCGGAAAGGGAGGCCCTCGTGCCGCATGTTCTGGTCCTGAACGCGTCCTATGAGCCACTTGGCGTCGTCTCGCTACGACGCGCCCTGGTGCTGGTCCTCGACAAGAAGGCGGTCAGCCTTGAGGACACCGGGGTATTCATGCACAGCGCCACCTCAGCCATATCCGCTCCGTCCGTCGTCCGGCTCACCCGGTTCGTACGGATCCCGTTCCGCGGGCCGGTCCCGCTCACCCGCCGCGCGCTCTTCGCCCGCGACGGGGGGCGCTGCGTCTACTGCGGTGGCGTCGCAACCAGCGTCGACCACGTGGTGCCGCGCAGCCGGGGCGGGCAGCACGCATGGGACAACGTGGTGGCGGCCTGCCGCCGCTGCAACCACGTGAAGGCCGACCGCCACCTGGCGGACCTCGGCTGGCGCATGAAGCGCCAACCGGCGCCACCCACGGGCCTCGCCTGGCGCATCATCGGCACGGGCCACCGCGACCCCCGCTGGCGCCCCTACCTGGAGCCCTACGGCACGGCGGAGGAGTTGTCCCACCTCGCCCCAGCCCATCATGCCGACGGCCCGCCTCTGGCCCCGGTCGAGCTCAGCGCGTAGTGCGCGAATCGCTCGCCGGGGTTTTTGCTTTCCGGCGGACGTGCGCCGTTCGCGGCTCGGGGACGTTGCACTACTTCAGGGGCGCGGGGAACTGCGCGACAAGCCACCCGGTGCGGATGGCCCTGCTCGTCGGGGACCATCCGCACGCCGGTGGCCTGTCGCGCAGTTCCCCGCGCCCCTGAGGCGGCTGCGCCCCTGAGGCGGCTGCGCCCCTGAGGCGGCTGCGCCCCTGAGGCGGCTGCGCCCCTGAGGCGGCTGCGCCCCTGAGGCGGCTGCGCCCCTGA
>NZ_JBGCCA010000069.1:0-18349 GCF_041261265.1 Streptacidiphilus sp. MAP12-33 | reverse complement strand
CCTTCGGGCCGACCGGGCTCGTCACATACCCGGCTCAGCCCTTCGGGCCGACCGGGCTCGTCACATACCCGGCTCAGCCCTTCGGGCCGACCGGGATGTTGGTGATCAGCGGCTGGACCGGGCCCGGGTCGGTGAAGAAGTCGTTGCCCTTGTCGTCCACCACGATGAAGGCCGGGAAGTCCTCGACCTCGATGCGCCAGACCGCCTCCATGCCGAGCTCCGGGTACTCCAGGACCTCGACCTTCTTGATGCAGTCCTGCGCCAGGCGCGCCGCCGGGCCACCGATGGAGCCCAGGTAGAAGCCGCCGTGCTTGCCGCAGGCGTCGGTGACCTGCTGGGAACGGTTGCCCTTGGCGAGCATGACCATGGAGCCGCCGGCCGCCTGGAACTGGTCGACGTAGGAGTCCATCCGGCCGGCCGTGGTCGGGCCGAACGAGCCGGAGGCGTAGCCCTCGGGGGTCTTGGCCGGGCCCGCGTAGTAGACCGGGTGGTCCTTCAGGTACTGCGGCATGCCGTCCCCGGCGTCCAGCCGCTCCTTGATCTTGGCGTGCGCGATGTCGCGCGCCACGACCAGCGTGCCGGTCAGCGAGAGGCGCGTCTTGACCGGGTGCCTGCTCAGCTCGGCGCGGATCTCGTCCATCGGCCGGTTGAGGTCGACGGTGACGACGTTGTCGCTCAGGTGCTCGTCGGTGGTGTCCGGGAGGAAGCGGGCCGGGTCGCGCTCCAACTGCTCCAGGAAGACGCCCTCGGCGGTGATCTTCGCGACCGCCTGGCGGTCGGCGGAGCAGGAGACCGCGATGGCGACCGGCAGGGACGCGCCGTGGCGCGGCAGGCGGACCACCCGCACGTCGTGGCAGAAGTACTTGCCGCCGAACTGCGCGCCGATGCCCAGCTTCTGGGTCAGCTCGAAGACCTTCTTCTCCAGCTCCAGGTCACGGAAGCCGTGGCCGGTGGGGGAGCCCTCCGTCGGCAGCGTGTCCAGGTAGTGCGCGGAGGCGTACTTGGCCGTCTTCAGCGCGAACTCGGCGCTGGTGCCGCCGACGACGATGGCCAGGTGGTACGGCGGGCAGGCGGCCGTGCCGAGGGAGCGGATCTTCTGCTCCAGGAAGGCCATCATCGAGGCCTCGTTCAGGACCGCCTTGGTCTCCTGGAAGAGGAACGACTTGTTGGCCGAGCCGCCGCCCTTGGCCATGAAGAGGAACTTGTACGCGTCGCCGTCGGTCGCGTAGAGCTCGATCTGGGCGGGCAGGTTCGAGCCGGTGTTCTTCTCGTCCCACATGGTCAGCGGGGCCATCTGCGAGTAGCGCAGGTTGAGCTTGGTGTACGCGTCGTAGACGCCGCGCGACAGGGCCGCCTCGTCGCCACCAGTCGTCAGCACGTTCTGGCCGCGCTTGCCCATGACGATCGCGGTGCCGGTGTCCTGGCACATCGGCAGCACCCCGGCCGCGGCGATGTTCGCGTTCTTCAGCAGGTCGAGCGCGACGAACTTGTCGTTCGGGCTCGCCTCCGGGTCGTCCAGGATGCGGCGCAGCTGGGCCAGGTGGGCCGGGCGCAGGTAGTGGGAGATGTCGTGCATGGCCTCGGCGGCCAGCAGGCGCAGGGCCTCCGGCTCGACCTGCAGGAAGGTGCGGCCGTTCGCCTCGAACGTGCTGACGCCCTCGGAGGTGATCAGCCGGAACGGGGTGTCGTCCTTCCCCAGCGGGAGCAGGTCGGTGTAGGCGAACTCGGGCATGTGCGGACAGTCCTCACGGGTCGGGCGTCGTCGTCGGCGCGCCTTCCAGGGTATCCACCGCGCGGACGGCGGCCCGGGGCCGGTCCCTGGAGGGTGGGCGGGATCACACTGTCACTGGTCACCCACCGGGACGGCTGACTAAGCTCGGCGCGTGGACAACTCCTCGTCGTCAGGGTCCTCGTCGGGCTCACAGCCCGAGCGCCTCCCGGAGGCGGCCCCGCAGGACCGGCCCGGACGGCAGCCCGCCGCGCGGCCCTTCGCCGAGCCGTCCGAGGGCGATCTGCGCGCCTCGGACGCCGACCGCGAGCGCGTCGCCGCTGCTCTGCGCGACGCCTACGCGGAGGGGCGTCTCGACGTGGAGGAGCACTCCCAGCGTCTCGACGCGGCCTACGCGGCGAAGACGCTCGGCGAGTTGGTCCCGCTCACCCGCGACCTGCCCGCCCACGAGCAGGTGCGCCCGCGCGCCGCCCCGTCCGCCTCGGCGCCGGAACCCCTGCCGGTGTCGGGCCCCGGCGACAACGAGGTCGTGGCGATCTTCGGCGGCGCCGTGCGCAAGGGCCGCTTCCGCACCGGGCGGTTCATGCGGGCGCGCGCGATCTTCGGTGGCATCACCATCGACCTGTCCGAGGCCGTCTTCGACGGACCCGAGCTGGTCATCGAGGTCAGCGCGATCTTCGGCGGGGTCGAGGTGAAGGTGCCGGACCACGTTTCCCTGCACGGCGGTGGCGCCGGGATCTTCGGTGGCTTCGACGTCCGCGAGGAGGAGGGGACGGAGCCGAACGGTCCCGTCGTCACCATCCGCGGCAAGGCGGTCTTCGGCGGCGTCTCGGCGCGGCAGCGCCGTCACGCCTCCTAGCCGCCCGCCCGGACCAGGCGTGGACCAGGCGTGGACCGGGCTCGGTCAGGCGGTGCGGGCGGCGCCGAAGGCCGGCGGGCGGCGGCGGTCGGGCTGCGGGCCGTAGCGGTTGTCGGTGAGCTCGCCCTCGTCGGCCATGAAGGCCAGCACCACCAGCGCGCCGATGATCGGCACGACACCCGTCAGCGCCCACCAGCCGCTGCGTCCGGTGTCGTGCAGCCGCCGGACGGTCAGCGCGAGGTGGGGCAGGAAGGTGGCCGCGATGTAGAGGGCGTAGGGGATGAACGTGCCACCGCCCCACCGCCCCAGCGCGTAGAGGCCGCCGATCAGCACCAGCTGGAAGAGGAAGAAGATCCAGTACTCCAGGCCGCCCGCGCGTCCTCTGAAGCCGACGTAGTTCCGCAGGACTGCCAGGTACCACTTCATGGTGCTTTGCTCTTTCGCTCGATCCGGTCGCCCGACCCGGACCCCCCGAGCGGCGTGTACACAGTGTCCCCGCAGGTCGGCGCGGGTTCAATCCCCCGATCGGCGTCCCCGGACCGGGGGGACCCGCCCGTTCACACCGGTAGCGCCTGCCGCAGGGCCGTGGCCTGGGTGAACCGGGTGACGACGAGGTCGGCGACCAGTGGATGGTCGGCGAGCGGGGACGTCGCCGCCCACGCGGACCCGTCGGCCACGAGGGCGTCCAGCGTGGCGGTGAACCGCCCCGGGGCCAGGAGGTGCGCGGCGAGCAGGATTCGTCGGTGGCCCCGGGCGTGGAGCTCCGCCAAGACGTCGTCGAGGGTCGGGCGTGCGGCGGAGTGGTAGCCGACGACGACGTCGACCGGGCCGCGTTCGCGGGCCAGGAGCTCGCGCAGATCGCGCGCGGCCAGTTCGGCACCCGCGTTGCCGCCGGGCCGGGAGGATCCGGCCGCGGCGAACAGGATCGCGTCGGCGACGCCGTCCGCGCGGCCCTCCGCCGTCCGCACCCGGTCCAGGAGGGCGAGGCCGACCTCCTCCGCCCCGCTCAGCGTCGGTGTGAGCACGGCGTCGGTCCCGGCGAGCACCGCCGGCAGGTCCACGGTCCGGTGGTAGCCGGATCCCAGCAGCAGTGGCACGACGACCGCGTCCCTTCGGCCGGCCAGGACCTCGGCGAGGCGGGGGCCCTGGTGGTCGAGATGTCCGACCACCGGCCGGACACCGCACCGGCTGTGAACCGAGTCGACCAGCCGCGCGACCGTTTCCGCGGCACCCGGCAGCGCACTGCCGTGAACCGCGAGAACCAGGGTCCGTTCGGACATCCGGGTGCACGCACTCATACCGACGACCGTAGTCGCGGTCCCGGTCCGGACCGCCGGGCCCAACGTCCCCCGTGATCAGGGCTTTCGCCGCCGGATCGGGCCCGGCTCCCGGCCTACGGTCAAAGGAGCAGGGAACACCCGAACACGCGAGGGACGTCGTCATGGGACAGACGCTGGTCGTCGTCGGCCACGGCATGGTGGGTTACCGACTGCTGGAGGCGCTCGCCGAACGCGGCGCGCTCGCGGGCACCGACGCGGGCGGCGACAAGGGCGGGGAGGGCGGCTGGCGCGTCGTGGTGCTGGCCGAGGAGAGCCGCCCAGCCTATGACCGGGTGCATCTGTCCTCGCTGTTCACCGGTGCCACGCCCGCCGAACTCAGCCTGGGAACCCCGGACTTCCCCGCCGACCACGGGATCGACCTGAGGCTCGCCGACCCGGCCGTGCACCTGGACACCACGGCCCGCCGGGTGACCGCCGCCTCGGGCGCGGTCTTCGGCTACGACGCGCTGGTGTTGGCCACCGGCTCCTACCCGTTCGTCCCGCCGATCCCCGGCGCGGAGGCACCGGGCTGCTTCAGCTACCGCACGGTGGAGGACGTCGACGCGATCACCCAGGCCGCCGACGGCGCGCGTTCGGGTGTCGTGGTCGGCGGGGGACTGCTCGGGCTGGAGGCGGCCGGGGCCCTGCGCACACTCGGGCTGGACACCCACGTCGTCGAGTTCGCCGAGCGGCTGATGCCGCTCCAGGTCGATGCCGGTGGCGCGGCGGTGCTGCGGTCCACCGTCGAGGGCATGGGCGTCGGTGTGCACACCGGCGTCGGTGCGCAGGAGGTGCTCACGGCGGGCGACGGCCGGGTGCGAGGGCTGCGCCTGAGCAGCGGCGAGACGATCGACGCCGAGATGGTGGTCTTCTCCGCCGGGGTCCGCCCGCGCGACCGGCTCGCCCGTGAATCCGGTCTGGCGACCGGGGACCGCGGCGGTGTGCTCGTCGACGAACACTGCCGTACCAGCGACCGGTACGTGTACGCGATCGGCGAGTGCGCGCAGACTGTCGACGGCCGGGTCCACGGCCTGGTCGGCCCCGGCTACCGGATGGCCGAGACGGTCGCCGACGCCCTGGCGGGTCCCGGGACCAGCGTCTTCACCGGCGCCGACACCTCCACCAAGCTGAAGCTGATGGGCGCGGACGTCGCCTCCTTCGGCGACCCGTTCGCCGAGGAGGGCACCGAGGGGGACGCCGTCGCGGTGGTCTTCGCCGACGAACGCTCGGGCGTCTACAAGAAGCTGCTGCTCGGCGCCGACGGCCGGCTGCTCGGCGGCATCCTGGTCGGCGACGCCGCCGCCTACGGCGCGCTGCAGCCGCACGCGGGCGCGGACCGGCCGCTGCCTGCCCCCGCGGAGGCGTTCCTGCTCCCAGCCGGAGCGGACACCACCGGCGCGGCGTTGCCCGGCGCGGAGGCCCTGCCGGACGACGCGGTCCTCTGCTCCTGCCACAACGTCGCCAAGGGCGTGGTCCGCGCCGCCGTCGCCGAGCAGGGCGCGCGGGACATCGCGGGCGTCAAGCGCTGCACCAAGGCCGGTACCGGCTGCGGCGGTTGCCTCGGCTCGCTCCAGTCCGTGCTGGACGCCGAACTCGCCGCCGCCGGCGTCGAGAAGCGTCACGGCATCTGCCCGCACTTCGCGCACTCGCGTGCCGAGCTGTACGAGATCGTCCGCACTGAGCACGTCCGTACCTTCAGCGAGCTGCTGGAGCGGTTCGGCGTCGCGGGCGTGACGGACGGCTGCGCCGTCTGCAAGCCGGTCGTTGCCAACTGCCTGGCCACGCTCGGGCCCGAGCTGGGCCTGCGACACGTGCTCGACGGCGAGCAGGCGGCACTCCAGGACTCCAACGATCTCTTTCTCGCCAACCTCCAGAAGGACGGCACCTACTCGGTCGTCCCGCGCATCCCGGGCGGCGAGATCACGCCCGAGGGCCTGATCGCCATCGCCGAGGTCGCCCGCGACTTCGGCCTCTACACGAAGATCACCGGCGGCCAGCGGATCGACCTGTTCGGGGCGACACGCGAGCAGCTCCCGGCGATCTGGCAGCGCCTGCTCGCGGCGGGCTTCGAGTCCGGCCAGGCCTACGGAAAGTCGCTGCGGACGGTCAAGTCCTGCGTGGGCGCCAAGTACTGCCGCTTCGGCCAGGGCGACTCGGTGCAGCTCGCCATCGATCTCGAGCTGCGCTACCGGGGCCTGCGCACACCCCACAAGATCAAGGGCGGCGTCTCCGGCTGCCTGCGCGAGTGCGCGGAGGCGCGCGGCAAGGACCTCGGCGTGATCGCCACCGCGGGCGGCTGGAACCTCTACGTCTGCGGCAACGGCGGCACGACGCCGCGTCACGCGGACCTGCTGGCAGCGGACCTCTCGGCGGCCGGGCTGTTCCGGCTGATCGACCGCTTCCTCATGTACTACGTCCGCACCGCCGAGCGCCTGGAGCGCACCTCCGCCTGGATCGAGCGCATCGACGGCGGGCTGGACCACCTCAAGCAGGTGCTGGTGGAGGACTCACTCGGCCTCTGCGCCGAACTGGAGGCGATGATGGACCGCCATGTCGCCGCCTACCGCGACGAGTGGCAGGCCGTTCTGGACGACCCGGCCGCCCTGGCCCGCTTCGCCGCTCCGCGCGACGCGGCGGACACCGCGGCGGACCTGGAGGTCGGCCGGGGCCGGGTGGCCTTCCTGCCGGACGGGACCGAGGCCGCCCTCTTCAAGGACCCGAGCGGTACGGTGCACGCCCTGGGCAACCGTGATCCGTTCTCCGGCGCGGACGTCCTGGCGGACGGCATCCTGGGCGAACGGGACGGCGTGCCGGTGGTGGCCTCGCCCATGTACAAGCAGGAGTTCGACCTGCGCACCGGCGTCAGCGTCGACGATCCCGAGGTCGCTGTGCCCGTGCTGTCAATACCGCTGCCCGCCAAGGAGCTTGGCATATGACAGTCTGACGGTCTGATTGTGTGCCGTGTGCATGAATCGGCGTATGCCGGGGTAGATCCCGAGGCACATCGCATTGTCAAGGAGGCGCCCCCCAGCGCCCTGACGATGCACGCGAGTGTGTGTACCCCTCCCCCGGCCCGTCGTCAGGAGTGCGCCGTGCTGCATCCGATCGAGTCCCGTCAGGATGTCTTCCGTCCCCGCATCGCGGGTAGCGCGGTCCCGGCCCAGCGCGGCCCGGATACGGAGGACAACCCCTGGCACACGGGTGCGGCGTGCCGCAGGGACGAGGCCGGCCTCTTCTTCGCCCCCTCCAAGGAGCCGACGGCTGCGCGGCTGGCGCGGGAGGAGCAGGCCAAGCGCGTCTGCGCGCGCTGCCCCGTCCTGCTGGAATGCCGGGAGCACGCGCTGGTCATGCCGGAGCCCTACGGCGTCTGGGGCGGCCTGACCGCGGCGGAACGCCGCGTCGTCCTCGCCCGCCGCCGTCGCCACGACGAGGACCTCCGCATCGCGGGCTGACGCCCGCCCCTCAGGGGCGCGGGGACCTGCAGACGAGCAACCCGGCACTGCCTCAGGGGCGCGAGGCCCTGCCCGATGACCTGCGTGCGCGAGCAGCCACCGGCGTGCGGATGGCCCTGCTCGTGCGGCGACTCACCACACACGGTGGCTTGTCGCGCACGCAGTTCATCGAGCAGGGCCCCGCGCCCCTGGAGTAGTGCCACTACCTGCGGGAGCGCGCGCTCACTTCGCGCGGTCGAAGTCCACCGCGCTGTAGGCGCGCAGTTTCGACAGGCGGTGGACGGAGTCGATCTGGCGGATCGTGCCGCTCTTGCTGCGCATGACCAGCGAGCTGGTCGTCGCCGTCTCCGAGCGGTAGTGGACCCCGCGCAGCAGTTCGCCGTCGGTGATACCGGTCGCGACGAAGAACACGTTCTCGCCGCTGACCAGGTCGTCCGTCAGCAGCACGCGGTCCAGGTCGTGGCCGGCGTCCAGCGCCTTCTGGCGCTCCGCCGCGTCCTTGGGCCAGAGCTTGCCCTGGATCACGCCGCCCAGGCACTTGATCGCGCAGGCCGCGATGATGCCCTCGGGCGTGCCGCCGATGCCGAGCAGCAGGTCGACCCCGGTGCCCTCGCGGACCGCCATGATCGCGCCCGCGACGTCGCCGTCGGAGATGAACTTGATCCGGGCGCCGGCCTCGCGGATCTCCTTGGCCAGCTTCTCGTGACGCGGACGGTCCAGCAGGACCACCGTCACGTCCTCCGGCGCCTTGCCCTTCGCGCGGGCCACGGCCTGCACGTTGTGCGCGACCGGGGCGGTGATGTCCACCACACCCGCCGCCTCGGGGCCGGCCACCAGCTTGTCCATGTAGAAGACCGCGCTCGGGTCGAACATCGTGCCGCGGTCCGCCGCCGCCAGCACCGCGATCGCGTTCGGCATGCCCTTGGCCGTCAGCGTCGTGCCGTCGATCGGGTCGACGGCGACGTCGCACTCCGCACCGGTGCCGTCGCCGATCCGCTCGCCGTTGAAGAGCATGGGGGCCTCGTCCTTCTCCCCCTCGCCGATGACGACAACGCCGTTCATCGACACGGTGGAGACGAGGGTGCGCATCGCGCGAACGGCCGCACCGTCCGCACCGTTCTTGTCGCCCTTGCCGACCCAGCGACCGGCGGCCATGGCGGCGGCCTCGGTCACGCGAACGAGTTCGAGAGCAAGGTTGCGATCAGGTGCCTCGGGGGCGACCTCCAAGGAAGATGGCATGCGGTTCTGGTGCTGCTCGGTCATCGAATTCCGTACCTCTCTGTACGCCGACGGCCGGAATGAGGGTGCTCAAATCCTATCTTCGACCTGGGCAGATGTCTGTGGCGCCCGGCACGTCCCCGGGCTCGGCTCCGGACGCGGCCCCGGCGCGAGGGGACCCCGGGGCAGGGAGGGCCGCACCCATGGGTCACCATGGTGGGGTGGCAACCGAGAACGTGACCGTACGCAAGCGGCCGGGGATGGCCGCCAAATCCGTGCGCGACATGGTCCTGTCGCTGGCCGCGGTGCTGGCGGCGGGCCTGGTGATATACCTCTTCATCCCGCACAGCGGCGGCAACGGCGTGCGCCCGGTGACCTACGCGGACTCGCTCGCCTCGGCCCGCCGCGCCGCGCCGTACCCGGTGCTGGCGCCGCCGCCGCAGAGCCTGCCCTCCGGCTGGAACGCCACGGCGGTGAGCTTCGACGGCTCGAACCCGCAGGCGGCCGTCTGGCAGTTGCAGTTCATCGACGCGAACGGCCAGTACGTCGCGATCCAGCAGAGCAACGGGTCTCCCGACTCCGTGATCCACAACGCGACGCTCGACGGGCAGAAGAGCTCCGCGACGACGCTGGTGAACGGCACGGCGTGGACGCGGTACCAGGGCAGCCGCTACCAGGCGCTGGTACTGGAGGGCCCGAAGGGCACGTCCGTGGTCTTCGGCACGGAGGGCTTCGCCGAGCTCGGCAGGTTCGCCGCGATGCTCAGCGACCACTGATCGACGCGACCACTGATCGACCGAATGACGACCGACTGATCGACGCAGTTGGACGCAGCTCGACACAGGCGAAGGCCCCGACCAGGCGGTGCTCGGTCGGGGCCTTCGCCTGGGGCATCGCATGCCCTGGGTGGGATCAGACGGTGGTGACGACCTCGTCGTAGGCCAGGCGCGGGCTGCGCGGGTACCAGGCGTTCTCGCCCGGCTTGCCCAGGTTCACGACGGCCAGGACGGAGTGCTCGCCGTCCGCGAAGAACTCCTTGTTGACGGCCGCGGCGTCGAAGCCGGTCATCGGGCCGGCCGCCAGGCCGGCGGCGCGGACGCCGATGATGAAGTAGCCGACCTGCAGGGCGGCGTTGAACGAGCCGGCGACCTCGCGGACCGGGCGCTCACCGAAGAAGAGGTCCTTGGCCTGCGGGAAGTGCGGGAACTGGGTCGGCAGCTCCTCGTGGAACTCGTTGTCGGCGGCCAGGATGGCGACCAGCGGGGCGTTGGCCGTCTTCTCCTTGTTGCCGTCGGACATCAGACCGACCAGACGCTCGCGGGCCTCGGCCGAACGGACCAGGACGACGCGCAGCGGCTGCATGTTCATCGAGGTCGGCGCGTACTTCACCAGGTCGTAGATCGCCTGGACCTGCTCGTCGGTGACGGGCTCGTCGGTGAAGGTGTTCGCGGTGCGGGCCTCGCGGAAGAGGAGGTCCTGGGCGGCGGAGTCGAGCGCGAGAACGTCGGTCATGGTCACACCTCAGAAGGAGATCGCTGGGCGGTGACTGGGGCCGTCACCGTCGATCTCCAACGTAGGTGATGCTTCAACTATTTCCAAAAAAGGTAGCTGGCTATGTGACGGGGCTCACGCGCCTTCGGTGCCCTCGGCGTCGTCCTCGTCCTCTGCCTCGCCCTCGTCCGTGCTCGCGCCGGCCTCCTCGTCCGCGGCGAGGGCCGCGTCCAGACGAGCGCGAGCGCCGTCCAGCCAGCGCTCGCAGACGCGGGCCAGCTCCTCGCCGCGCTCCCACAGCGCCAGCGACTCCTCCAGCGTGCCGCCGCCCGTCTCCAGGCGCCGGACCACGTCGAGCAGCTCCTCCCGGGCCTGCTCGTAGCCCAGCACGTCCTCGCTGCTCTTCCCACCCGTCTTGGCCATGGGTCCACCCTATGGAATCCGGCTGACATCCGAGGGGTGCGCGGCTAGGGTCCGCGCATGATCACCGTCCGGGCCGCCGTCCCCGCCGACGCGCCAGAGCTGGTCCGCCTGCGCGAGGTCATGCTCGCCTCGATGCAGAGCGGCACGATCGCGACCGGAAGCTCCACGGACTGGAAGGCGCCGACCGAGGCCATCCTGCGGGCGAGCCTGGCCGGGGACGACGCCACCCGCCCGGTCTTCGGGGTCTTCGTGGTGGACGACGAGGAGCGCCCCGGGCGCCTCGCCGCCTGTGCGGTGGGCACGCTGGAGCAGCGGCTGCCCGCGCCGGGCCACCCGGACGGGCTGTTCGGGTTCGTCTTCAACATCTGCACCGACCCGGACCGGCGGCGCCGGGGCTATGCGAAGGCCTGCACACAGGCCCTGCTCGCATGGTTCGACGGGAAGGGCGCCACCCGGCTCGACCTGCACGCCAGCCCGTTCGGACAGGACCTCTACCGCGGCCTCGGCTTCACCGAGTACTCGATCGCGCTGTCGCGCACCACGCTGCGCTGACCCCCGCGCCAGGCCGGGCCGGGCCGCACTGGGCCGCACCGGGCCGCGCCGGGCCGGGCCGCGCCGGGCCGTCCAGGGCCGGTCAGCCGTCCGTCGGCTCCGGGATCGCGCTGACCGTGACGGAGAAGGCGCCCTCGGCCACCCGGGCCCGCAGCTCCTCGCCGATCTCCACCTCGCCCGGCGCGCGCACGACCGACCCGTCGGCACCGCGCTGCAGCACCGCGTAACCGCGCTGCAGCGTCGCGGCGGGGGAGAGCGCGACCACCCGGGCCAGGGTGTGGTGCAGCTCGGTCGCCGCGCGGTCCAGCCGGTGGCCCAGGGTCCGGCGCGAGCGGTCCACCAGGGAGCGGACCTCCGCCGCCCGGTCGTCGATCAGCCGGTGCGGCGCCGCGAGCGCGGGACGGCTGCGGATGCCCGCGAGGCCGGCCTCCTCCCGGTGCAGCCGGCCCTCCATCGTCCGGCGCGCCCGGTCCCGCAGGGCGTGCACCCGGGCCAGCTCCTCCCGCACGTCCGGCACGACCCGCTTGGCCGCGTCCGTCGGGGTCGAGGCGCGCAGGTCCGCGACGAAGTCCAGCAACGGCTGGTCCGGCTCGTGGCCGATCGCGCTGACGACCGGCGTGCGGGCCTCGGCGACGGCGCGGATCAGGGTCTCGTCGGAGAAGGGCAGCAGGTCCTCGACGCTGCCGCCACCGCGCGCGACGATGATCACGTCCACCTCGGGATGGGCGTCCAGGTCCTTGATCGCCGAGATCACCTCCGGCACCGCGTAGACGCCCTGCACCGGCACGTTGCGCACCTCGAAGCGGACGGCGGGCCAGCGCCGCCGGGCGTTCTGCAGTACGTCGCGCTCGGCTGCGCTGGCGCGTCCGGTGACCAGCCCGATGCACTGCGGCAGGAACGGCAGCGGCCGCTTGCGCTCCGCCGCGAACAGGCCCTCGGCGGCCAGGCTGCGCTTCAGCAGCTCCAGCCGGGCGAGCAGGTCCCCCAGGCCGACCAGCCGGATCTCCGTGGCCCGCAGCGAGAGCGTCCCGCGCGGCGTGTACCACTCCGGCTTGGCGTTGACGACGATCCGTGAGCCCGGCTGGATCATCTGCGCCACCGGCTCGAAGACGGAGCGGTAGCAGGTGACGGAGATGGAGACGTTCTGCGACGGATCACGCAGCGTCAGGAAGACCACCCCGGCCCCCGGCCGCGGGCTCAGCTCGGTGATCTGGCCCTCGACCCAGACCGCCCCGAGACGCTGGATCCACCCCCCGATGAGCGCGGAGACGCGACTGACCGGGATAGGGGCGTCGGGCGAGGTCTCGAGAGCCATGCCCCGAGACTACGGTCAGGGACGGACATCAGGAGCCCGCACGGCTTATCCGCGCGTGCGCAGGCTCCGCTGTGTCGCCCAGACCGCGAGGCCCGCCGCCAGCCATACGGCGCCCACGATCTGGGCCGTGTGCGACGCGGCGACCAGCACCCACACGATCACCGCCGTCCCCGCCGCCGGGGCCAGCAGATGAGGCAGCCACGCCCGGCTGCCGTGCCGGACGAGGTACCAGCCCACCACCGAGGCGTGCAGCAGGACGAAGGCGGTCAGCGCCCCGACGTTCACCACGGAGGTCAGCTGGTCCAGGCCGTCGGAACGGGAGGCCGACCAGACCGCGGCCACCAGGGTGATCGTGGCGGCGACGAGCAGCGCGCCGAACGGCACGCCGGTGCGTCGGTCGATCCGCGCGAGCGGGCGCGGCAGGCGCCCGTCCCGCGCCATCGCGAAGATCAACCGCCCGGCCGCCGCCTGTCCGGCCAGCGCGGCGAACGCAGCGCCGACGGCCTTGCTGATCGCCACCAGCAGGTGCAGCCAGTGGCCGATCGAGGCCTCCAGCGTGTCGTAGAAGGCGCTGCCCTGGGCCTCGGGGTGGGCGGCCAGGTACTGGGGGGAGTCCGGTTCGAGCAGCGCCGCGAGATAGGTCTGCGTCACGAACAGGACGCCCGCGAGGGCCAGGCAGAACACGACCGCCCGTCCGACCCGGGCCGAGGGGCCGTCGTGTTCCTCCGCGAACGCGGCGATCGCGTCGAAACCGAGGAACGAGAGCACCGCCACGGAGACGGCCGACATCACCGCGCCCAAGGAGAAGCCACCGAAGCCTGTGAACGGACTCGACCACGGCCGGTGGTTGCTGCCCGTCAACAGTGCCTCCAGCGCGGCGGCTGTGAACACGGCCAGTACGACGAGCTCGAAGACGAGCACCAGCAGACCGACCCGGGCCGCGAGCCGGACCCCCGCGAGGTTCAGGCCGGTGGTGACGACGACGGCGATCGCCGTCCACACCCACTGGTTGACGGCGGGCACCAGCGAGTGCAGCGCGATGCCCGAGAAGACGTAGGCGACGGCCGGGATCAGCAGGTAGTCGAGCATCGCCATCCAGCCGGCGATGAAGCCAGGTCCCTCGCCCAGTCCCGCCCGGGCGTAGGCGTAGACCGAACCGGCCTGCGGCACCACCCGCAGCATCTGGGCGTAGGAGAAGGCGGTGAACGCCATGGCCGCGGTCGCCACGAGGTAGACGGTGGAGACCGCGCCGTGGCTCTTCGCGTCCAGGACACCGAAGATCCCGACGGGGGCCATCGGCGCGATGAACAGCATGCCGAAGACGACCAGCTCCCGGAAACCGAGCGCGCGCCGCAGCCCGCCGGGGGAGTCGGCGGAGTCGGTGGACGTCTCGGACGCGGGCGGCCCGGCGGGTTCCATGGTCCGATCATCGGCGCGACCAGCCGCGGGGCGGCGCAGGACGCGCCGTCCGCCCCGCCTGCAACGGCCCTGAGCGGCGCGGTTCGCCCCGGGGCCGGGCGGTAGGCTGGGCCCATGTCTGCTACCGCTGCACGCCGTGTCCTGCTCGCCGCACCGCGCGGCTACTGCGCGGGCGTCGACCGCGCCGTCATCACCGTGGAGAAGGCCCTGGAGCAGTACGGGTCGCCGATCTACGTCCGCAAGGAGATCGTCCACAACAAGTACGTGGTGCAGACGCTGGAGAAGAAGGGTGCGATCTTCGTCGACGAGACGGAGGAGGTGCCCGAGGGCAACATCGTCGTCTTCTCCGCCCACGGTGTGGCGCCCTCGGTCCACGACGAGGCCAAGGCGGGCAAGCTCGCCACCATCGACGCGACCTGCCCGCTGGTGACCAAGGTGCACAAGGAGGCGCTGCGGTTCGCCGAGGAGGACTACGACATCCTGCTCATCGGCCACGAGGGCCACGAGGAGGTCATCGGCACCATGGGCGAGGCGCCGGATCGCACCCACCTCGTCGACGGCGCCGAGGACGTGTCCAAGGTCCAGGTCCGCGACGAGTCCAAGGTCGTCTGGCTGTCGCAGACCACCCTCTCGGTCGACGAGACGATGCAGACCGTGGACGCGCTCAAGACCCGCTTCCCGCTGCTGACCAGCCCGCCCAGCGACGACATCTGCTACGCGACGCAGAACCGTCAGGTGATCATCAAGCAGATCGCGGCCGAGGCCGACCTGGTGATCGTGGTGGGTTCGAAGAACTCCTCCAACTCCGTCCGCCTGGTCGAGGTCTCCCTGGAGGCCGGCGCCAAGGACGCCCACCTGGTCGACTTCGCCGGCGAGATCGACGAGGCCTGGCTGGAGGGCGTCGCCACGATCGGCGTCACCAGCGGCGCGTCGGTGCCGGAGATCCTGGTCCAGGGCGTGCTGGAGTGGCTGGCCGAGCGGGGCTTCGGCGACGTCCAGACCGTCACCTCGGTCGAGGAGCACCTGCAGTTCTCGCTGCCGAAGGAGCTCCGGCGCGACCTGCGCGCCGAGGCGGGCTCTGCCGTCTCGGAGTGACCGTCCGTCACCGGCAGGACTGACGAATCCGGACGAACCCGCCCGAGTAACGGGCGGGTTCAGTCTGTCGCACGTAGCGTGGAGCACGTGACTGTCTTCGGAGTGGACATCGGCGGGTCCGGTATCAAGGGCGCGCCCGCAGACCTCGACAACGGCAGACTGGCGCAGGAGCGCGTGAAGGTGCTCACGCCCCAGCCCTCCGAGCCGGCGGCCGTGGCGGCCGCGGTGCGGGAGGTGGTGGAACAGTTCGACTGGCAGGGGCCGGTCGGACTGACCTTCCCCGGCGTCGTCGTCGACGGCCGGACGCTCACCGCCGCCAACGTCCACAAGGACTGGGTCGGCACTGACGCGGCCGGGCTCTTCAGCGAGGCGCTCGGCGGACGTCCCGTCGCCGTGGTCAACGACGCGGACGCGGCCGGCGTGGCGGAGATCCGCTTCGGCGCGGGGCGTGACCGTGGTGGCGTGGTGCTGTTGCTGACGCTCGGCACGGGCATCGGGAGCGCGCTCTTCGTGGACGGTGTCCTGGTGCCGAACACCGAGCTCGGGCACCTGGAACTGCACGGCAAGGACGCCGAGAAGCATGCGAGCTCCGCGGCGCGAGAGAAGCACGACCTCTCGTGGGCGCACTGGGCGGAGCGGCTGGACGACTACTTCGCCATGGTGGAGATGCTCTTCTCACCGCAGCTGATCATCATCGGCGGCGGGGTCAGCCGGAAGGCGGACAAGTTCCTGCCCCTGCTGAAGCCGCTCCGCGCGGAGATCGTGCCGGCCCACCTTCAGAACGACGCCGGCATCATCGGCGCCGCCATGCAGGCCTCCCGCCTGGCACCCGTGAGCTGAACGTCTCCCTGGCGGCGCGGCCGCCAGGGAGACGGGACTTCCGCGCGACGAGTCCGTTGCACCACCAGGGGCGCCGGGGACTGCGCGACAAGCCACCCACGCGCGGATGGTCGTCATCGAGCGGGGTCATCCGAGCGGGGTCATCCGAGCGGGGTCATCCGCGCAGGGCCATCCGCGCAGGGCCATCCGCGCAGGGGGGTTTCTCGCGCAGTTCCTCGCGCCCCTGGCACAGTGCACCTGGCTGCGGGAGCGAATCGCTCAGCCCGCGGCCTTCTTGCGGGCGTGCGCCAGCGAGAAGTGGCGTGCCACCGCGATCGTGACGCTGAGGCCCGTACCCGCGAAGAGCCAGCCCGCGTCCAGGGCGAGGGCCTCGGCGAGGCCGATGACGTGACCGCCCCAGCCGGGTCCCGCCGCCGGGCCGAAGAAGAGCAGGGCCAGCGCGAAGCAGATGGGCCCGCTGATCGGCGCCGCCGCCAGATCGGAGGAGCGCACCTTCACCGACGCCTGGAAGGACACCGCCACGTAGGCGAGGCCCAGCAGCACCCCCGAGGCGTCGAACAGCATCTGGTCCAGTGCCCCCGCGGCCAGGCACGCGGCCAGCATCAGCACCCCGCAGCCGACCGCGGTCAACCGCTGGGGCGCGCGGGCGCCGCCCGCCATCGCCGGGCGGGCCGACTGGATCACGGCCTCGGGCGAGCGTGCGGGCTTCGGCAGGGCCATGTTCCGCTCCGTCCCGGGCTCTGTGCGGCTGCTTCGGTACTCCACGTGACCAACGTACGGTCGGATGAACGCCGGATCGGGGGACAGACACGCCGACAGGCGGTCCGGGGCGCGCGATTGCGCCGTTCGGGCGTATGCCCCGCGAACCGTAGACTGGGGGGCTGTACGCTCTCGCCCCTCGAACCCGGGACTCACGCCACCATGTCGCTCACGATCGGAATCGTCGGCCTGCCGAATGTCGGCAAGTCGACCCTGTTCAACGCCCTGACCAAGAACGACGTGCTGGCGGCCAACTACCCCTTCGCCACCATCGAGCCCAACGTCGGTGTCGTCGGCGTCCCGGACCCGCGCCTGGACAAGCTGGCCGAGATCTTCGCCTCCCAGCGCAAGCTCCCGGCGACGGTCGACTTCGTCGACATCGCCGGCATCGTGCGCGGCGCGAGCGAGGGTGAGGGCCTGGGCAACAAGTTCCTCGCCAACATCCGCGAGTCCGACGCGATCTGCCAGGTCATCCGCGCCTTCAGCGACCCGGACGTGGTCCACGTCGACGGCAAGGTCTCGCCGAAGGACGACATCGAGACGATCAACACCGAGCTGATCCTCGCCGACCTGCAGACCATCGAGAAGGTCCTGCCGCGCCTGCAGAAGGAGGCGCGCCTCAAGAAGGAGACCGCCTCGCAGCTGGCTGCGGTCGAGGAGGCCCAGAAGATCCTCGAGTCCGGCACCACCGTCTTCGCCGCGGGCCTGGACCTGGTCCCGCTGCGGGACCTGCACCTGCTCACCGCCAAGCCCTTCCTCTACGTCTTCAACGTGGACGAGGCCGAGCTCGCGGACGAGGCGTTCAAGGACAGCCAGCGCGCGCTGGTGGCCCCGGCCGAGGCGATCTTCCTCAACGCCAAGATCGAGTCCGAGCTGATCGAGCTGGAGGACGACGAGGCGCTGGAGCTGCTCCAGGAGATGGGCGTCACCGAGCCGGGCCTGGCCACCCTCGCCCGCGTCGGCTTCGACACCCTGGGCCTGCAGACCTACCTCACGGCCGGCCCGAAGGAGGCCCGCGCCTGGACGATCAAGAAGGGCGCGACCGCGCCCGAGGCGGCCGGCGTGATCCACACCGACTTCCAGCGCGGCTTCATCAAGGCCGAGATCGTCTCCTACGAGGACCTCGTCGAGCTCGGCTCCATCGCCGAGGCCCGCGCCAAGGGCCGCGCCCGCATGGAGGGCAAGGAGTACGTCATGCAGGACGGCGACGTGGTGGAGTTCCGCTTCAACGTCTGATCTTGATCCTTAACATCCAGGCTCGAACACCGGTCACTCGTTGGTGTGATCGGCGGACATGAGGGCGGCCCGGTCGTGATCCTGACTCTGCGAGGAGATCAAGGAATCGACGACTGGGCCGTGCTGATGAGTGTGCTCCAACTCGCCTCCGGGCGAGACATGTTCGTGGAACTGTCACTCTTCCGGGAGGGCTACTACGCCTGCTTGTCCGCCCGGTCGGACGCGTTCTTCGAGCTGACCGACGCGCTGCTGTGCTCGGACGCGCCTGCAAGGACGCCGGTGGAGCTGTCGCTCACGGCCGAACACCGACGCGGCTACGGCTCCCTCTACGGCGCGCTCAACCACGGCCGTCTGGACGCTGATCTGCTCCGGGACCTGCTGGCCGAGCTGCCACTGCCCCGCTTCGAGGACCGGCTCGTCCTCACCGTGGACGTCTCGCCGTGGCTGCGGTCGGACGCCGCGTGCTCGCCCGAGCGGCTCTTCTGCCACGTCCACGGACGCTCGAAGACGTCCGCGCAGATCATCCCCGGCTGGCCGTACTCGTTCGTCGCCGCGCTCACCCCGGACCGCACCTCCTGGACGCAGGTCCTGGACGCGGTCCGGCTCGGGCCGGCCGACGACGCCGCGGCCGTCACCGCCCGT
>NZ_JBGCCA010000068.1:0-19080 GCF_041261265.1 Streptacidiphilus sp. MAP12-33 | reverse complement strand
GCGCTCGGGGCGCCTTCGCGCGGGTCGGCGCCGGCTGCGGACGCGGTGCTGCTGTGCGCGGTGCTTTCGGCCGCCGCCGTCTGTCCCGATACGGTCCGGCTCGGCGCGCCCTCGTGCGGGTCGACCCGGGCTGCGGGCGGCAAGGCCGTGTGGGGCAGGGCCGCGAGGGCGTGGGTGCGGTCGGTGGCGGCGCGGGCGGCGGACTGGGCCGCGTCGGCGGCCTGGCGGAGGACCGGGCCGACGGAGGCGGCCCGCTCGGCCCACCCGAGGCGTTCCTCGCGCTCACGCTGCTCCGGTGCCGCGGCGGTGAGCGCCGCGAGCGCCTCGACGGCGCGGCGGTGCTCCAGTTGGTGCGCGAGCAGCGCCTCCGTCGTGCGCAGCTGTGCCGCACTCCGGGCGCGCCGCGCGCCCACCAGCTCGCGGCGCACCTCGGCGACCTCCCGCCGCAGCACGGCCCGCTCGCGCAGCGCCGCCGCCCACGCGAGCAGCCCGGGGCCGGAGGTGTCCGGCGCCGGAACCTCCGACTCCTCGGAGGGCAGGCCCGGCCCGGCCGCCTCCTGCAGTCGTTCCAGCGCGGCCGCGATGTCGGCCCGGACGGACTGCGTCTCCTTCTCGCACCGCTGTCGGTGCTCCGTGAGCCACGCCTCGACGTGGCCGAAGCGGCGGGTGTCGAAGAGCCGGCCCAGCAGCTCCCGCCGGTCCTGCGCGTTCGCCTGCAGAAAGCGGGCGAAATCGCCCTGCGGCAGCAGCACGACCTGGGTGAACTGGTCCCGGCTCATGCCGATCAGGTCGAGCAGCTCGGCGCCGATCTCCTGGTGCGAGCCGCTGCGCGGACGCCAGTCGTTCTCCTCGTCGGACCACTCGCTCAGCAGCGTCTGCGCCTTGACCGGCGTCAGGCCCTCGCCGCGCTGCTTGGGGCGCATCTGCTCGGGGCTGCGCCGGATCAGCAGCCGCCGGCCGCCGAGGGTCAGCTCCAGCTCGACGCTGGTGAGCACGGACCCGTCGGCGTGGTCGCTGCGCAGCCCCCGCCCTGCCCTGCCGCGGCTGCCGGGGACGGAGCCGTACAGGGCGAAGCAGACCGCGTCGAGGACGCTGGTCTTGCCCGCGCCCGTGGGCCCGGTCAGCAGGAACAGACCGCCGGAGGCGAGCGCGTCGAAGTCCACGCGCTCCTCCCCGCCGAACGGCCCGAAGGCGGTGACGGTCAGCTTGTGCAGTCGCATCAGATCTCCCCGCCCACGACGCGCGCCGCCGCCTCGACGGCCTCGACCAGGAGGGTCGACTCCGCCGCGGTGGCGGCCGCGCCGCGCACGTGCCGGACGAAACCGAGCGCGACCGCGCCGTCGTCGTGGCCTCGCACCCGCGCGCCGTAGCTGTGCAGCCCGTCGTCCTCGCGCCCCTGGGGCTCGAAGGAGAGCTGCAGGGTGTGCGGGAACCGCACCCGAAGCCGTTCCATCGCCTGCGGCGGGCGGGCGGCGTCGGTGAGCGTGGCCTGCACCCAGCACCCCTCGGCCGCGGCGTGGGCGTCCTCGGTCAGCAGCTCGTCCAGCTCGCCGCGGATCCGTGCGAGGCCGCGGGGGACCGGGCAGTCCAGCCGCCGGGCGTCGACCTCGCCGCTCGGGCCCAGCTCGACCAGCCACATGGTCTTGCGCTGCTCGGCCTCGGAGAAGGAGTAGGCCAGCGGCGAGCCGCTGTAGCGCACCCGCTCGTTGATCGTCTGACACCCGTGCAGGTGGCCGAGGGCGGCGTAGTCGACCCCCTCGAAGACGGAGGCGGGCACGCTCGGGACCCCGCCGACCGCGATGTCCCGCTCGCTGTCGCTGCTCTCGCCGCCGATGACGAAGGCGTGCGCGAGCACGATCGACCGGACGTCGCCGCCCTCGGCACGGCGCGCCGCGAGGTCGTCACGGACGGCGTCCATCGCGGCGGACAGGACGGCCGTGTGGCTGACCTCCTCCGCGCCGAGCCGCCGCCGGACCAGGGCGGGCTCCAGATACGGCAGCCCGTAGACGGCGACCTCGCCGTGCGCGTCCCGCAGTACCACCGGCTCGGCGAGCGCCTCCGGCTCAGGCGCCGTCCGCAGGTGCACGCCCGCGCGTGCCACCAGCCCGGCCCCGACCCCGAGCCGCTGCGCGCTGTCGTGGTTGCCGCTGATCAGCACGACCGGCACCCCGAGCGCGGCGAGCGCGTGCAGCGCCTCGTCGAAGAGCTCCACGGCCCCCAGGCTGGGTACGGCCCGGTCGTACACGTCACCGGCGACGAGCACAGCGTCGACCTGCTCGGCCTGCGCGGTCTGCACGAGGTGCCGCAGGAACGCCCGCTGGGCCGGGAGCAGGTTCTCCCGGTGGAGCGAGCGGCCCAGATGCCAGTCGGAGGTGTGCAGGAAGCGCATGGCTCACGACATTAACTCCTGCCACCGACAACACCGATTCCGTGACCTCCGCCCGACCGGTCACCAGCTCCAGAGCTTCTTCAGGTTGTGCTCGGCGATGCCCCGCATGAAGTCGCGGTCGGGGAAGTCCCCGTCGAGCAGGCGCAGCGGGTCGGCCACGAGCGACAGGCGCATCGCGAACATGTAGGACTTGCTGGTCAGGTGACCCTATCGGTCATACGGGTGGCAGGAGGTCGCTCTCGCTGACGGTGTACGTGAGCGGGGGGTACACGAAGTCCGTCTCGGTGTTCTCACGACGCCTCAGCCGGTAGAACTCGCGCTGCTGCTCCTCGTCGGCCGAGGTGAGGCGGGTGCCGTCCGGGAGGAGCGCCTGTCCGTCGCGGAACCGGAGGTGGGTCTTCGAGGTCCGGAAGGTCACCCCCAGCCACTGGCTCTCCACCGCCCGGTCGCGCGGGTCCAGCACGATGCGGTGCCGCAACCGCCGGTTCGACTCGACCGAGAACGCGACGACGCTGTTGTGGGTGAGGGGGATCTCCCACGTCTCGTCGCCGGAGCCCTTGCGCTCGAAGATCAGCTTTCTGGGCGGGCTCGTGTGGGGCTCCCGGTAGCAGGAGTAGACGGCGACGAACGACCCGTCGGCCAGGTCGAGGGCCTGGTCACTGTGGCTGCCCATGGTCGCGTAGGCGTTGGTGTAGCTCTCGATGAGCGCGTTGTCGAAGGCGACCGGAAGCTCCGCGCACGCCTGGACCTGGCGGGCCAGCCGTTCGTGCACCGCCCGGAAGCGCTGGGCCGGGCTGCCGTACCGCGTGGTGGTCCGGACCAGGGGCACACCACCGGCCTCGTCGACCCGGGTGAGGGTGGTGCCCCGGCGGCCCTTTCCCACGTCCTCCAGAAGCGCCGACGCGGACAGCTCCGCGAAGGGGTTCTCCCCGCTCGGCAGGGCGCAGGTGCGGATCCCGTCCGCGATCCTAGGCTCGGGGGGCAAGGTAGTCTCCCGCGTTCATGCTGAAGAGGAACCGGTCGCCGTAGTCGATGACGGACGAGGTCCGGTTCTCCTCGGCGTACAGCCTGCGCAGCTCGTCGAGGCCGTCCGGGGTGGGCGGCTCCAGCGGCACCAGCTTTCCGGCCCTCCTGAGGAACGTCCGGCCGTCCCTGTGGACGGCTTCGGTGCTCGAACAGCGCACCACGTAGCCCAGGCGGGTCGGGAGCAGCTCGGCGTCCAGCGCCGAGGGCCGGATCTCGTGGGCGTACAGGCGGTTGGTGGACAGCGGCATGAAGAACACCGAGCCCGGGTGGAGCGTGAGGGTGAACTGCGCGGGGAGGGCGGCCCCGTCGCGATCCGCGGTCGGCTCCTTGAGGCGGAAGTGGAGTCGGGTCAGCCCGCTGGCCCCCTTCACGCCGTGGTCGAAGGGGTCGTCGGTCAGGGGGCGCAGCCTGTCGAGGCCGTCGTAGAAGGTGCAGAAGGCCATGATGCCGTTGGCCGGCATGTCCTTGGTCTTGTCGGCATGGGCCGAGATCCTGGCCTTGGACTGCTTGCGCCCGGGTGTGGCCAGGGTGTTGTGGTAGGTCTGGGCGAGGACGTGGTTCAGCGGGGCCTGGTTCGTGAAGACGGCGGCCGCCTCGCGGTTCAGGGCCTCGACGATGTCCGTGTCCGTCGGGCCGAAGCCCTCGGTCGGTCCCGAGAGGTTCGTGGAGCACCGCAGCAGGCGGAAGTGCAGCTCGTCGCCGTCGCCGTCGCCGTCGCGGGTGACGGGCGTCAGGTAGATCCCGCTACGGTGGGCTGTTCCGGGCTTGGTGGACTCGGTCAGGGACTGGAACACGTGTTCCGCGCGGATCCGGCCGAAGTGGTCGCCGTCGAGGTCGAAGAACCGGGGGTAGTACACCCCGGCGCCGTGGACCCGGAGGGGCACGCGGCCGAGGCCGACCGGTGTCCCGGGGCCGTCAGTGTCCTCGTGGCACCCGTGCGACAGCTCGCGGACGACGAACACCCGCGCGGCCGCCCGCAGGTGGTGGCTGCCGACGCCGGACACGTCGCCGCACAGGTAGACGGTCTTCCCGGTGAGGTCGTGCGCGCCGGAGGCGAGCTCCTGCGGGGTGAGGGTGGCCCCGAAGAAGTCCCGCACCGCGTCGTGCTCCTGCACCGCCGAGGGGGCGACCAGAAGGGTGCCGGCCTCGTCGAGGCGGGCTTCGGCCGCCTGAGTCGCGTCCATCGAACGGTGACTGTCCTTCCGCTACTTCTGGTCCCGGACCGCTTCGACGAAGCCTGCCGCCACCGCGTGCTGCAGGCGGGCCGAGCGGGCGCGGGCGATGGGGCCGGAGAGGGGCTTGGGGGGCGGGAAGTAGAGCAACAGGTAGGCGTCCATGACGCCGAGAGTCTGGGCCAGGGCGTCGGGCTCGTCCGAGTGGCCGAGGACCAGCTGGTTGCCGATGGAGCGGGCGGGTCGGGGGTCGAATCGGTCCTGGTGGAGGGCGTCGCGCAGCTGCCCGGCCATGGGGGTGAGCAGCTCGGTGAGCTGATCGCGTGTCAGATCGCTCCGCGTGACCGGGAAGAGCGCGCGGCTCCAGATCGCCGCGAAGCTGCCGACGGCGGTCGGGACGTCTGAGGTTGATGGCACGGGGGAGAGGCTACTCATCGGATGATCGTCAAGTAAGAGGCGGGGGGACATGGCGTGGGCACATCACCAAGGATTCACCACCGACGTGAACGGCCCGCGCGGCCCCGACCAGGAGGATCGGGGCCGCGCGGGCCGTTCGGACCTGCCGGGGATCAGCCGGAGATCGGCTGCTCCTCGCGGTCGGCCAGGGCCGGGGCGTCCGCGCCCGTGCCGCCGGAGGCGACCGGCGCGCCCAGCGGCTTGTGCGCCTTGCTGAGGCCCAGCAGGGCGACCGGGACGGTCAGCAGCAGGGCCGCCATGCCGATCACGAAGCTCATCGTGAACTGGCTCTCCTGCGGCAGCGGCGGGACGCCCGCCGGCAGGCCCTGGATCAGCTTCGACGCCAGCAGCGAGGTGACCACCGCCGAGGCGATCGAGCTGCCGACCGAGCGGGAGATGGAGTTGATGCCGTTGGCGATACCGGTCTGCTCCAGCGGGACGCTCGCCGCGATCAGGGCGGGCATCGACGCGTAACCGAAGGCGATCGAGGTGCCGGTGAGCAGGCCGGCCAGGATCACGCCGATGCTGCTGCCGTGCGAGAAGGCCAGCCAGGCGAAGCCGACGGAGCCGATGACCGCGCCGATCGCCAGCGTGTAGCGGGCGCTGATCTTCCGGACCAGGATGCCGCCCACGGGCGCGGCGATGAGCGCGATCAGCGAGCTCGGCAGCAGGTACTCGACCGAGGCGCGCAGCACCGAGGCGGTGAAGCCGTAGTGGGCCAGCTGCTGCGGCATCTGCACCAGGTAGGAGATGCCGATGAACTGCGCGAACGAGGCGAAGCCGATGAACAGGCCGGAGAGGTTGGTGAAGGCCACCTGCCGGTGGGTGAACATCTGCAGGTCCACCAGCGGCGACGCGACCTTGCGCTCGACGAGCACCCACAGCGCCGCGACGACGGCGGAGCCGGCGAAGCAGCCCAGCGTCTTGCCGGAGGTCCAGCCCCAGTCGTGGCCCTGCGAGATGCCGAGCAGCAGCAGGACCAGGAAGCCCGCCAGGGTCAGCGTGCCGAGGTAGTCGATCCGGCCGCCCGCGGCGTGGCCGCGGTTCGGGACCAGGAAGACGACGGCGACGAGCGCCAGCAGGGACAGGCCGGTGGAGACCCAGAACACCGAGTGGTAGTTCGGGTTCGAGCCCTGCGTGAGCAGGCCGGTGATCACCAGCGAGAGGCCGGAGCCGAAGGCCAGGGTGCTGCTGACCAGCGCCATCGCGCCGTGCAGCTTCTCGTGCGGCACCTGGTCGCGGATGATCGACAGCGCCAGCGGGAAGATCGCGGTGGCCGAGCCCTGCAGCACGCGGCCGATGATCAGCAGTGTCAGTGAGGTCGTGGTCGCGGCCAGCAGCGAGCCGGCCACCATCACCCCGAGAACGGCGATCAGGGTCTGCTTCTTGCCGTAGAGGTCGCCGACGCGGCCGAGCAGCGGGGTGAAGACGGCAGCCGACAGGAGGGTGGCGGTGGTCACCCAGCTGACGCCGGAGCTGCTCGCGTGCAGGTCACGCGCCAGCAGCGACAGGATCGGGACGACCTGGGTCTGGGCCATCGAGACGACCATCGCCGCGAGGCCCAGGGCGAGGATCAGGGGCGTGCTGCCGCGCCGGGCGGCGGGAGCGGCGGCGCTCGCGGACATCGGGGTGCTCATGGAGCGAAGGTCCTTCGGGGTGCGGGGAGGGTACTCAAGACCCTTGATGTTTCAGTATCTGAAGTATCTGGATGAAACTTTAGACAAGAAAGGTTTAGGAAGTCAACCTCTTGGGGGCCGCTTCCCCTACTCTGATGCGATGACGACTCGACCGTTCGACCTGCGGGCCGCGCGCGCCATGCGTGACGGCCTGGACCCGTACTACGCGGCCATCGTGTTCAGTCCGGCCGCGGTGGGCGTCTTCGGCTCCGTCGGGCTCGACGCCTGGGCCGCGTACTTCGCCGGACGCGTCTCGCCGCTGGGCGCCGCGTCCGAGGGGCTGGTGGAGGCGGTCTTCTTCCACTTCGAGCCGGGCATGGTCGCGGCCAACACCGCCAAGGTCCGCGCGGCGGCCCCGCCGGAGGAACTGCTGGCGCTCCGCGTCGACGCGGTGGACGCGGCCCTGCGGGACCTGTTCGACGCGGATGTGCTGGGCTCCGCGGAGATGGCGGAGGCCGCCGAGCTCGCCGCTGCCGCGGCGGCCGCGTGCACCTCGGCCGGTCGGCCGCTGGGCGCCGCGAACGCGGCGCTGCCCCTCCCGGAGGCCCCCCACCTGAAGCTGTGGCAGGCGGTCACCACGCTGCGCGAGTGGCGCGGCGACGGCCACAACACCGCGCTGCTGGCCTCCGGCCTGGACGCGGTCGAGGTCCTGGTCAACGCGGTCGCCTCCGGCCGCGAGCGCCGCGCCTCCATCCAGCCGCGCCGCGGCTGGTCCGACGAGGCGTGGGAGGCGGCGGAGCAGCGCCTCCACGACCGGCACCTGCTCACCGAGGACGGCGGCCTCACCCTGCGGGGCCGCGAGCTCCGCGAGGAGATCGAGGATCTGACGGACCGTCTCTCGCTCGCGCCGTGGGAGGCGCTGGGGCGCGAGGACTCGCGCCGCCTCCACGACCTGGTCCTGCCCTGGAGCAGGGTCGTCGCCGACCGTTTCCTCGGCAAGTACCACCCGGAGCCCTACCCCGCGGCGTAGCCGCCAGGGGCAGGCGGGGACCATGCACCTTCAGGGGCGCGGGGCTCCGCTGACGTGCGGCACCTCCCCCAGCCTTCGGCCGGGAGGTGCCCCTGCGTGGGCGCGGATGGTCCGGGGCGCGCAGGGCCATCCGCACCGGGTTGTTGCTCGCGCCCACGTGGCGCCGCCGCGTATCAGCAGAGCCTCGCGCCTCTGGGGGAGTGCACCGAGGCGCGGAGTGGGTGGCGCCCGACTAGGGCGGAGCCTCGCGCCCCTGGGGGAGTGCACCGAGGCGCGGAGTGGGTGGCGCCCGACCAGGGCGGAGCCTCGCGCCCCTGGGGGAGTGCAACTGGCCGTCTGCGCAAAGGCGTGCGTCAAGGCGGCGCCTGGGGGCGTGAGGGGGTGCGGGTCGGACCCGGTGTGCGGCTGAGCGCCATGCGGAACCGGGCGTGTTGGTTGTGGGGCCGGGGTAGGGACGGCGGCATATGCGGCGGCCTTCGCCGCCGCGCCCGTCCGCCCCGGAGGGAACCATGCGCATCCTCTTGCACGCCAGCGCCTTCAACAGCCTCACCCAGCGCATCGCGGTCGAACTCGCCTACCAGCGCCACGAGATCTCCGTCTCCCTCGATCTCGGCGGCGGCCCGCGCGGGGACGCGGAACTGCGCGAAGCGATACGCAGACATCGGCCCGAGCTCGTCGTCGCGCCGATGCTGACCAGCCGCCTGCCCGCTGACGTGTGGACCGGGCACGTCTGCCTGGTCGTCCACCCCGGGCCGCCCGGGGACCGCGGGCCCTCCTCACTGGACTGGGCGCTCGCCGAGGGGCGCCGCCGCTGGGGCGTCACCGTGCTGCAGGCCGTCGCGGAGATGGACGCCGGGCCCGTCTGGGCGTCCGAGGAGTTCGACATTCCCGAGCACGCCGAGGCCGGCGGGATCGCGAAGAGCGACCTGTACCGCAACGAGCTGGCCGACGCCGCGTCCGCGGCCGTGCTGCGGGCGGTGGAACGGTTCGCCTCCCGGCGCTTCGTGCCGGCGTCGGCACCGCCGGGCGCTGCGCGGCCGTACCACCGGCAGGACCGCCGGGCGATCGACTGGACCTCGGAGGGGACCGACTCCGTCGCCCGAAAGCTGCGCACCGCCGACTCCAGTCCGGGCGTGCTCGACACGCTCGGCGGCACCGCCTACTACCTCCACGGCGGCCAGCCCGAGGACGAGCTGCGCGGCGTGCCCGGCACACTGCTGGCGACGCGCGAGGGGGCGGTGTGCCGGGCGACCGTCGACGGCGCGGTGTGGCTGAGCGCGCTGCGGCCGCGCCGGACACCGCCCGACGGTCCGCCGACCGCCAAGGCCCCGGCAGCGACGGTCCTCGGCGCGGCCGGGCTCCTGCTCGGCGTCCCCGAGATCGGTGTTGCCCTGCGACCCCACCGCAAGCGCCAGACCTGGGCGACCGTCCGCTACCACGAGCAGGGAGCCGCCGGGCTGCTGCGGTTCTCCTTTCCCGGCGGCGCGATGAGCACGACGGACTGCCGCCGCCTCCTCACCGCCTACCGTTACGCGCGCAGCCGCCCCACGCGGGTGCTGGTGCTGGGCGCGCACCGGGACGTCTTCTCGCACGGCATCCACCTCGGCGCGATCGAGGCCGCGCCGGACCCCGCGCACGAGTCATGGGCCAACATCAACGCCATGGACGACCTCGTCGAGGCGATCCTGACCACCCGCGACAAGCTGACCGTCGCCGCGCTGGGCGGCAACGCCGCCGCCGGCGGGCTGATGCTGGCGCTGGCCGCCGACGAGGTGTGGGTGCGCCGGGGCGCGGTGCTCAACCCGCACTACCGGCTGATGGGCCTGCACGGCTCGGAGTTCTGGACCTACACCCTGCCGCGCCGCGTCGGTCGGGAGCAGGCGCGCCGCCTCACCGCGGAGGCGCTGCCGGTGGGTCCGGAGCGCGCGCTCGACCTGGGACTGGTCGACCGCGTCCTGGACTGCGCGCCCGAACGTGTGGCCGACCACGTCGCGGATCTGGCGCAGGGCCTGGCCTGTGACCCGCGCCTCTTCCGCCGCCTCGCGGCGAAGCGCGGCGCGCTGCGCCGGGCGGAGGGGCGCACGCCACTGGCGTGGTACCGCTCGGAGGAACTCGCCCTGATGCACCGCAACTTCTACGGCCCGGACGACGCCTACCACGCGTTGCGCCGCGCCTTCCTCCACAAGACCCGCCCGGACACCACCCCGACCCGCCTCCACCACATCCCCGCCTGACGCGCGCAGCGCGTCACAGGGGGCGCGGGGCTCTGCCAATATGCGGCTCCTCCCCAGCCTTCGGCCGGAAGGTGCCCCCTGCGTGGGCTCGAGCAACCCGACCGAGGCGGATGGCCCTGTCCGCCCGGGAGCTCAATGACCTCGGGTGGCTTGTCGCGCACGCAGTTCATCGAGCAGAGCCCCGCGCCCCTGGAGGGTGCAACCACAGGCGGGAGCACAACTCACCCGGCGACAGCGTCAACGCCCGTGGCGCCTCTCGCCGATGCGTTTGACCTCGCGCTGGACCCGGCGGTCCATCGCGAGGGCGAACTCCACGTCCACCACCGTCCGGGCCACGTCCCGCAGGCGGTCCAGCGCCTCGGCCAGGCGCGTCGGTTCGCCCGGTGGGAGGGGCTCGCCGAGGTCCGGTAGCAGTTGCTCGACGATCAGCTCGACGAACTGGTCGGCCAGCGCGTCCGCGCTCGCGCGGACGCCGCGGGCGGTGGCGAGGACCGCGCCCAGCGGGACACCCTCCGCGACCAGCGCCGCCGACGCGTCCAGCAGGCGGCGGCTGACGTGGACCAGCGCCTCACCCTCGTGCCGCAGGTAGCCGAGGTCGACCGAGGCGGCCAGCGAGGCGTCGTCGACCTCGCCGGGGAAAGTCCGCGCCAGCTCCTCGACGGTCACCTCCACCTCGGTCTCCTGGGACCAGGGCGCGCCGATCGCCGCCTCCAGACCCAGCAGCTCCGCGACGTCCTGGCCGGACTCCCACGCCGCGAGCAGCTCCGCGATCCCGCCGAGGGTGTGGCCGCGCTCCAGCAGGTCCGCGATGACGCGCAGCCGCGCCAGGTGGTCCTCGCTGTACCAGGCGATCCGGCCCTCGCGGCGCGGCGGCGGGAGCAACCGGCGCTCGCGGTAGAAGCGCAGGGTGCGCAGGGGGATGCCGGCCGCCAGGGCCAGCTCCTCGGTGCGGTACTCGCGGGCGCCCGCCCGTGCGCTGCTGCTCTCGTTCACGGGTCGAGGGTAGCGACACCGGCCGAACGGGAGCCGATCTGAGTACGCGTACTCATGCGGGACCCGCCCGGCCGCCAGCATTCTGCGGGCATGGCCAACACACCGCCCGTCAGACAGGGGACCTCCGGGGCGTACTACGTCCAGGCGGGCATCTCCTTCGCCATCGCTCTGGGCACCATGACGGTGGGCATCGCCTACCTCCATGTCGACGGCTGGGTCCGCGCGTTCCTCGGACTCGGCCTGCTCTACACCGTCACCTCCGCCTTCACCCTGGCCAAGGTCATCCGTGACCGGCAGGAGGAGACCCGCTACACCTCCCGGGTGGACCAGGCCCGCCTGGACAAGCTGCTGACCGAGCACGACCCGTTCCGGGTGGACGCTCCCTGAGGGCCCGCCCTCTGACCGCACGCCTGCCCGGACCGTGCACAATGTGCGCCGTGAACGCCCAGGAGAACCTCGACAACGCACCGAACGGCGACGACGACCCGACCGAGGAGGACCTGCTCCCCGCGTGGCTCCGTCGGACCGAGGGTGAGCAGCGCTGGTCCGTGACGGCCGCGCTGCTCGTCGCCATCACCATCCAGTGGTTTCTGCCCGAACGGCTCAGCATCCACCCGCGCTGGCTCATGCCGGTGCTCGAACTGCTGCTGATGGGCGCGCTGCTGCTGGTCAACCCGCACCGGCACATCGCCAGGTCCGGCAACCGGGTCCGGGTGCTGGGGCTGCTGCTCGCGGCCGCCGTCAGCCTGGCCAACGGCTGGTCCGCGGTGCTGCTCGTGCGCGACCTGATCCACGGCTCGCAGGGGATCTCCCCGGTCCAGCTGCTGATGACCGGCGGCGGGATCTGGATCACCAACATCATCGCGTTCAGTCTCTGGTACTGGGAGTGGGACCGCGGCGGCCCGGTGAAGCGGGCGATGGGCATCCACAAGCACCCGGACTTCCTCTTCCCGCAGATGCAGCAGGAGGGGATCGCCCGGCCCGACTGGGAGCCGTTCTACTTCGACTACCTGTACGTGGCCTTCACCAACGCCACGTCCTTCAGCCCCACCGACACCATGCCGCTGTCGCGCTGGGCGAAGATGCTGATGCTCTCCCAGTCGACCATCTCGCTGCTGACCCTGGCCCTGGTCATCGCCCGCGCGGTGGGCGTGTTGCAGTAACGCGGGCAGGCATATGCCTCATTACTTCAGCACACCTTGTGCAGCGATGCGGCACTTTTGCCCGAGTCCGCGTAATCGGGTGAATCCGCTCAGTAGCGTCCCACTCCGTTCTGCCACGAGCGTTACGGAGGGGCGGCCACATGGGCGCGATGGGGAGCATGACCGAGCTGGGGTACGGCTGGCTGACGCCGACCCTGTCCTATCTGATGGCCGTCCTCGGCTCGGCGTTAGGGCTGCGCTGCATGGTGCGTGCGGTCGGCTCGACCGGCCGCGCCAAGCGCAACTGGCTGATCACGGGGGCCTCCGCGATCGGGTCCGGGATCTGGACCATGCACTTCGTCGCCATGCTCGGGTTCACGGTCACCGGGACCGAGATCCGCTACAACGTGCCGCTGACCCTGCTCAGCCTGCTCGGCGCGATGCTCTTCGTCGGGCTCGGCGCCTTCGCCGTCGGCTACGGCAGGCACAAGTACCGGTCACTGCTGCTGGGCGGCCTCACCACCGGCCTCGGGGTCGCGGCCATGCACTACATCGGCATGGCGGCGCTCAACCTGCACGGCCGGCTGAGCTACGCGCCCCTCGCGGTGGTGCTGTCCGTGGTCATCGCCATCGCCGCCTCCACCGCCGCGCTCTGGGCCGGACTCAACATCTCCGGGCCGGTCGCGGCGGCCGGTGCCTCGCTGGTGATGGGCCTGGCCGTCAGCTCCATGCACTACACCGGCATGGACGCGGTGATCGTCCAGGTCACCCCGTCGACCGCGCCCCTGCCCGGCGCGACGCTGATGCAGTTCGTCTTCCCGCTCGCCGTCGGCCTCGGCTCCTACCTCTTCCTCACCTCCGCCTTCGTCGCGCTCTCGCCCACCGCCCAGGAACGGGCGGCCAACGCCGGCGCCGAGCACCTGCGCCACCTCCCGGCGGTGCCGCGGTGACGGCCCCCACCTCCACCCGCGGCGCGGCCACCACCTCCGCCACCGGCACCACCACGGCCGTCACGCCCCGCCCGCGCCCCGCGCACGCCGGCCCCCCGGCCGACGAGGGCCGACCGCCCACCTACCGGAGCGGACCGCGCACCCTGCGCCTGCGGCTGCGCCCCCGCACGGTCCGCGCCCGCATCGTGTCGCTGCTGATGGTTCCGGTCGTCTCGCTGCTCGGGCTGTGGGGCTTCGCGACCGTCTCCACCGCCCAGCAGATCGACTCGCTGATGCGCCTCAAGCGCGTCGACCAGACCCTGCTGCAGCCCATCGGCACCACCGTCTCCGCCGTCCAGGCCGAACGCACCGCCGCGCTCGCGTACCTGGCCGCCCCCGACCCGGGCCGGCTCGACACCTACGACACCCGCGCCAGGGCCACCGACACGGCTGCCGGCGCCATGGGTCAGGACATCCTGCGCGGCGAACCGGACGCCGTCGGCCTCGCCGCCGCGCTGCCCGCCCGCATCGACGCGCTCGAGGCGGCCACCACCTCGCTGCGGCAGCTGCGCGCCCGCGTCGAGGGACGCCAACTCGACTGGGCCGCGGCGGCCGACGCCTACGCGGGCGTCGTCGACGGCGGTTTCCGAGTCGTCGGCGCGCTGACCGGCGTGCAGAACACCACGGTGGCCTCCGACGCCCGGGTGGTCCTGGAGCTCTCCCAGGCCCGGGAGATGCTGGCCCGCGAGGACGCGGCCGTCCAGGCGGCCCAGGCCACCGGGAGGATGACGCCGGAGCAGTACCAGGAGTTCACCGGTGCCCGCTACGCCCGCCACACCCTGGAGGACGCCGCCGTCCCCGACCTGCGGCCCGTCGACCTCACCGCCTACCGGCAGGTGACCGGCGGTCAGCAGGACCGTGCGCTCACGGCGCTGGAGGACGCGATCCGCGCCTCCGGTGGCGGGGCCAGGGCCGTGACGGCGGCGGGCACGGACTGGGTGCCCACCGCCACCACCGTCCAGCAGCAACTGGACTCGGTGCTGACCGCCGCGGGGACCTCCGGCGCCAACGTGGACCCCTACAGCCTCGGCGCCCTGACCAGGAACGGCGCGGCCGTGCTCTTCGGCCTCGCCGCGGTCGTCCTGTCGCTGCTCATCTCCGTCCGGATCGGGCGCGGGCTGGTCGTCGAGCTGGTCGGGCTGCGCAACTCCGCGCTTGAGCTGGCCGGTCGCCGGCTCCCCGCCGCGATGCGGCGGCTGCGGGCAGGCGAGGAGATCGACATCGAGGCCGAGGCGCCCGTCGTCGAGGCCGGCGACGACGAGATCGGCCAGGTCGGCGAGGCCCTCAACACCGTCCAGCGCGCGGCGCTGACCGCGGCGGTGGAACGCGCCGAGGTGCTGTCCGGGGTCTCGGGTGTCTTCGTGAACCTCGCGCGTCGCAGCCAGGTCCTGGTCCACCGTCAGCTGACGCTGCTGGACGCGATGGAGCGGCGCACCGAGGACCCCGCCGAGCTGGAGGACCTGTTCCGGCTCGACCACCTGACGACCCGGATGCGCCGTCACGCCGAGGGCCTGATCATCCTCTCCGGCGCTGCGCCCGGACGGGCCTGGCGCAAGCCGGTGCCGCTGCTGGACGTGGTGCGCTCGGCGGTCGCCGAGGTCGAGGACTACTCGCGGGTGGACGTGCGACGCCTGCCCGGTGTCGCGGTGGTCGGCGCGGCCGTCGCCGACCTCACCCACCTGCTGGCCGAGCTCGTCGAGAACGCGACGGGCTTCTCGCCCCCGCACACCAAGGTGCTGGTCTCCGGCGAGCAGGTCGGCGCGGGGTACGCGGTGGAGATCGAGGACCGCGGGCTCGGCATGGGAAAGGAGGCGATCGCCGAGGCCAACCGGCGGATCGCCGACGCGCAGCAGGCGGACCTCTTCGACAGCGACCGGCTCGGCCTCTTCGTGGTCAGCCGCCTCGCCCGCCGCCACGGCGTCCGCGTCTCCCTGCGGCCCTCCGCCTACGGTGGCACCACCGCCGTCGTGCTGCTGCCCAGCGCCCTGCTGGAGACCGGCCGCCAGCGCCGCCGCGCTCCACTGGACGCGGAGCTCGACCTGCCGCCGCTCCAGCAACCGGTGCCCGCCCCGCGCTCCGCCACCCCGGATCCGACCCCCGCGCCGCGACCCGTCCGGCACGAGGGGGATGTCGCGCCCGCGGCGGGCGGGGCTGTCACCGGCACCGGCACCGACGGCGCGGCTGCGCCGCCGCCCTTCGGCCGGCCGGTCGTCGCCCGCCAGAGCGGCACCGGAGGCGGCGCCGACACGACCCCGGTCACGGCGTCGTCCGGGCGGTCCGCCGCCGCGGCGGCGGAACCCGGCGAGGCGGTGGGCCGCGACGTGGAGAACGGGGCGCCGCTGCCGTTCGGACGTTCCGCCGGCTGGGCGGACGGGTCCGGGGACCAGGACGACGCGCCGCTGCCCACGCGGCGGGGGAGCGGGGAGGCCGCGCCGTTCGGGCGGCCGTTCGGAGCCCGCGACAAGGGCGCCGCCTCGTTGCAGGACACGGCGGAGCCGGTGCCGTTCGGGCGGGCGCCGGGTGCGACGGCCGCCACCGCGGAGGGCGATCCGCTGCCGCGGCGCGTCCGGCAGGCGAGCCTCGCCGTGCAACTGCGGGAGGACCCGCCCGCCGAGCGGAGGCGTTCGGCGCGGCCGAGCGGCGACGCGGACGAGCGGAGCCCGGAGCAGGCACGAGCCACCATGTCCGCGCTGCGCGACGGCTGGGCCCGCGGCCGGTCGGCGCGGCACCTGCGCCTGCACCAGGAGAACGCACAGGACGACGAGTCCTACGGCTCCTACGACGACTTCGAGGATTTCGAGAGGAGCGCCGCGGATGGCCGCGACGATGAACCACACCGGTGAGCTGAACTGGCTGCTCGACGAACTGGTCTCCCGGGTCGCCCAGGTCCGGCACGCCGTCGTGCTCTCCCGCGACGGCCTCGCCCTCGGCGTCTCCGCCGGGCTCAGCCGGGAGGACGGCGAGCACCTCGCCGCCGTTGCCTCCGGCTTCCACAGCCTGGCCAAGGGCACCGGCCGCCACTTCGACGCCGGCGAGGTCCGGCAGACCATGGTCGAGCTCGACGGCGGCTTCCTCTTCGTCGTCGCCGCTGGCGACGGCACCTGCCTGGCGGTCTTCGCGGGCGCGGACGCCGACATCGGCCTGATCGCCTACGAGATGGCCCGCCTGGTCCGCCGGGTGGGCGAACACCTCTACACCCCGCCGCGCAGCGCGGTGGACACGCCCACGGCGGGCTGAGGACCGGACGACATGGAACCGAACTGGTTCGACGAGGAGGCGGGCCCGATGGTCCGTCTCTACGCCCTGACCAGGGGCCGGACCAGGCCCGCCAGCGAGGCGTTCGACCTGATCGCCATGGTCGTCGCGGACACCCCGTACGGGCCGGACAGCCCCTACGGGGAGGACCCCGGTCTCGCCCCCGAACCCGCCGCGATCCTGAACGTGTGCCGCCACCAGGCCCAGTCCGTCGCCGAGATCGCCGCCGAGCTGGACCTGCCGGTCGGCGTGGTCCGGGTTCTCCTCGGCGACCTGCTGGACGCGGGCCTGATCCGCGTCAGCCGACCCGTCCCGCCCGCCCTGCTCCCCGACGAGCGCATCCTGCGAGAAGTGATCAATGGCCTCCGCGCACTCTGACGCAACCGCTCCCGCCGCCCGGAACCCCGCGGACGAATCCGCACTCGCCCTGAAGATCCTCGTCGCCGGGGGCTTCGGGGTGGGCAAGACCACCATGGTCGGTGCCGTCAGCGAGATCCGGCCGCTGCGCACCGAGGAACTGCTCACCGAGGCGAGCCGCGGCGTCGACGACCTCGGTGGGGTGGAGCAGAAGACCACCACGACCGTGGCCATGGACTTCGGCCGGATCACCATCCGCGAGGGGCTCTCGCTCTACCTCTTCGGCACCCCCGGCCAGGACCGGTTCTGGTTCCTGTGGGACGAGCTGGCCCACGGCGCGCTCGGCGCCGTGGTGCTGGCCGACACCCGCCGCCTCCAGGACTGCTTCCCGTCCGTGGACTACTTCGAGCGGCGCGGCATCCCGTTCGTCGTCGCGGTCAACTGCTTCACCGGCGCCCGCAAGCACGCCGTGGAGCGGATCAGCTCCGCGCTCGACCTGGAGGTGGACACCCCCGTCATCCTGTGCGACGCCCGGGAGCGCGACTCGGGCAAGAGGGTGCTGATCGCCCTGGTCGAGCACGCGAGCCGGCTGCACGCTGCCCGCATGCTGGCCTGACCGCGCCCCGACGTGCCGTCAGGACACCACGGTGACGCTGATGGTGAACTTTCCGTTGGCGTCGGTGCAGCGCATGGCCTCACCGCAGTTGGTGCGGGTCGCGCTCACCGTCGCCGTGCCGGGGGCGACGGCGGTGAAGTCCGTCTGCTCCGGGCGGCAGCCGACGCCGGGCGGGCAGCCGCGGCCGGGGGAGGCGGAGAGGAAGCTCGGCGCCCCGGCGGCCTTCAGCACGCCCGCCGCGCTGCTGGCCGGCGCGGGCCAGTAGCCGCCGGAGAGCACGACCTCCAGGGTCTGGCCGGTGTGCAGGGTGATCGTCTTGCCCTTGTCGGCGTTCCGGACCACGACCGGCGTGGTGCCACCGGGCGTCGACGCTCCGGTGGAGGCCCCCGCACCAGCCGTGGCGGACGACGTCGCGGGGGCAGAGGCCGCGGTGGTGGCGCCTACGGGCGAGCTGGACGCGGTGGCGCTCTTGCCCGTCGACGAGCAGCCGCTGAGCAGCAGCGTGGCGGCGACGGCGGCCGCGGCGACGGCGGTGAGGGAGCGTGCGGTGAGGGTGGTGTGCATCGGTCCTCCTGGATCGGTTGCCGATCCGACGTGGAACCCCGTCACTCGGTTCCCACTCTTCCACCCTCTTTTTGACGCGGCCCGTTCACCCGGCGCGTCAATCGGTCAGGTCGGTGGGCCGCGTCAGTCCTTCTTGCCGGACCGTTCCGCCTTCTCGGCGGCGGCCTGCTCGTCCTCGGCCTCGGCGACCTGCGGGGTCGGCGCGGTGCCGCCGAGCTGCTCCGGGAGCCACCACCGGTCGTCGTCACCGGCCGGCTGGTCCGGGTAGTCGCGCTGGGCGCGCTCCAGCAGCGCGCCCATGGCCTCGCGCAGCCGGCGGGTCACCATGACGGGACGGTCCTGCGGGGTCAGCACGATCGGCTCGCCGATGAGGATGCTGACCGGGGTGTGGCGGCGGGTCAGGTGCTTCGGCACGCCCTTGGTCCACAGCCGCTGGGTGCCCCAGAGCACGACCGGCAGCAGCGGCACGTCCGCATCCGCGGCCATGCGGGCGGCGCCGGTCTTGAACTTCTTCAGCATGAACGATCGGCTGATCGTCGCTTCGGGGAAGACGCCGACCACCTCGCCCGCGCGCAGCGCGGCGACGGCGGCGTCGTAGGCGGGCTGGCCGTCGGAGCGGTCCACGGGGATGTGGTGCATGCCGCGCATCAGCGGGCCCGAGATACGGTGCCTGAAGACGTCGTCCTTGGCCATGAAGCGGGTCTTGCGCTTGGCCGACTTGTAGGCGCCGAGGCCGGCGAAGAGGAAGTCCAGGTAGCTGACGTGGTTGCTGACCAGCACGGCACCACCGTGGCGGGGCACGTTCTCGGCGCCCTCGATCTCGATCTTCAGATCCAGACCGCGGAAGGCGGTCAGGGCCGCACCGATGATCGGCGGGTACACGAGATCTGCCACAGTCAGCCCAATGCTCAGCGGGCCGGCGCCCGAGCCTACGGTTACGTCAGCGTAAGTTGCCGACAGCAGATGGTGCCCGCTGGGGCTGCCCCGTGTCACGTCCGACCCACGTTCGAACCGTCAATAGGGTCGATCTCACACGGTGGACGCGCATGGCCCTTATTGCGCCTTGAGTCCGGTGGTGGAGTATGGCTCTGAGGGCGACAGGCGTAAGCTACCCTTCGGTAACAAAGGTGACCAGTACACCAGTACAGGAGACAGGTCGTGAGCTTGAGGATCGTTGTCTGTGTGAAGTACGTGCCGGACGCGACGGGTGACCGTCGGTTCGCGGAGGATTTCACGACCGA
>NZ_JBGCCA010000067.1:0-19098 GCF_041261265.1 Streptacidiphilus sp. MAP12-33 | reverse complement strand
GCCGTCAGCTCCGCGATCTGCTGAAGCGTCGCGTTCACGTCCGCCGTCACCGTCGTCGTCATCGACTGCACCGAGATCGGCGCACCGCCGCCGACCGGCACGTTCCCCACCATGATCTGACGGCTGATCCGACGCGGCGCCAGCGGCTCCAGCGGCACCGACGGCATACCCAGCGAGACAGAGGTCATTGCTTGCGTAATCCCCACAGTGAGGCGGTGGCCGCCCAGCAGCTCCGGGCCGGCCGGGCGCGCTGCGTACCGGTCGGCGCACCCAGCCCAACGTTACCCGACGCGCCTGACCGCTCAGGTGAACGGTCGGTGCCGGAGCGGGTCAGCCGACCTTCACCGGGTTGACCACGTCCGCGATCATCACCAGGACGGTGAAGCAGAGGAAGATCCCGGCCACCACGTAGGCCACCGGCATCAGCTTGGCCACGTCGAACGGGCCCGGGTCCGGCCGCTTGACCAGACGGGCGAACCGGCGCCGCACCGCCTCCCACAGCGCCCCCGCGATGTGGCCGCCGTCCAGCGGCAGCAGCGGCAGCATGTTCAGCAGGAAGAGCGACAGGTTGAGGCCGCCCAGCAGCTGAAGCATGGTCGCGATCCGCGCGCTCGCGGGCGCGTGCATCGCCAGCACGTCGCCGCCGACCCGGGCCACGCCCACGACCCCGACGGGCGAGTCGAGCGAGCGCTGCTTGCCCTCGAACGCCGCACCCCACAGGCTCGGGATCTTGGACGGCAGCGAGATGATCGAGTGCACGCCCTGCTGCGCCATGCCGGTCATCTTGTCGACGCTCGCGCCGGGGCCCAGCCGGGTGGTCGGGGTGATCGGCTGGATGCCGAGGAAGCCCGCGGTGACGACCTGGTCGGTCGGGTTGCCGTTGGAGTCGATCGCATAGAGCTTGTTGGTCGTCAGCGTCACCGGGACGGTGATCGACTGGCCCTTGCGGTCGACGCCCAGGGTCACCCTCTGGTCCGGGTGCGTGCGGATCTCGTTCTGCAGTTGGTCGTAGCCGGTGATGGTGACGCCGTTGAACGAGGTGATCGTGTCGCCGGCCTTCAGGCCCGCCTTGGCAGCCGGAGTCGGCGGGTCGTTCGTGCCGCAGGTCTGGGTCTGCGCGGACGTCGAGGTCGCCGAGACCACGCACTGCGAGACCGCGGAGATCGTCGGCTTGGCCGTCGGCAGGCCGAAGCCCATCAGCACGATCAGGAACAGCACCACAGCCAGGATCAGGTTCATGAACGGGCCGAAGAACATGATGATGATCCGCTGCCACGGCTTGCGGGTGTAGAACAGCCGCGTCTCGTCCCCCGGCAGGATCTCCTCGTAGGACTGCTCGCGCGCGTCCTCGATCATGCTGCGCCAGGGCGAGGTGGAGCGGGCCACGACCTTGCCGTCGGCGCCGGGCGGGAACATCCCGATCATGCGGATGTATCCGCCGAGCGGGATCGCCTTGACGCCGTACTCGGTCTCGCCCTTCTTGCGTGACCAGATCGTCGGCCCGAAGCCGACCATGTACTGCGGCACCCGCACCTTGAAGATCTTTGCCCAGCTCAGGTGACCCAGTTCGTGCCAGGCGATGGAGAAGAGCAGGCCGAGCGCGAAGATCACGATGCCCAGGATCGTCATCAGTGTCGTCATTCTGCGCCCGCTCCTCTTGGTTCCACGCCGGCCGCCGCTGCGGCCACCCCGCTCAACATCATGCCGTCTTCCCGGCTACCCGGCGGCGATCTCCTTGGCCCGGGCGCGCGCCCAGCCCTCCGCAGCCAGGACGTCCTCGACGGTCAACGAAGTTCCCTTCGCCGGAGTGCCGTGTTCGGAGACGACCTTCGCCACCGTATCCACGATCCCTGTGAACGCGAGCCTGCCCTGGAGGAACGCCTCGACGCACTCCTCGTTCGCGGCGTTGAACACGGCCGGCGCGGTGCCGCCCAGCTGCCCCACCTCGCGGGCCAGCCCGACCGAGGGGAAGGCCTCGGTGTCGAGCGGGAAGAACTCCCACGTGGCGGCCTTGGTCCAGTCGCAGCCGGGCGCGGCGTCCGGCACACGGTCCGGCCAGCCGATACCGAGCGAGATCGGCATCCGCATGTCCGGCGGGCTCGCCTGCGCCATCGTAGAACCGTCGGTGAACTCCACCATCGAGTGGACGATCGACTGCGGATGGACCACGACCTCGATCCGCTCGAACGGGATGTCGTAGAGCAGGTGCGCCTCGATGACCTCCAGGCCCTTGTTGACCAGGGTCGCCGAGTTGATCGTCACGACCGGCCCCATGGCCCAGGTCGGGTGGGCCAGCGCCTGCTCCCTGGTCACCCCGGCCAGCTTCTCGCGACTCCAGCCCCGGAAGGGACCGCCACTGGCGGTCACCACCAACTTGCGGATCTCGCCGCGGGTGCCGGCCGTGAGCGCCTGGAAGAGCGCGGCGTGCTCGGAGTCCACCGGCACGATCTGCCCCGGCTTGGCGAGGGCCTTGACCAGCGGGCCGCCGACGATCAGCGACTCCTTGTTGGCGAGCACCAGCACCCGCCCGGCGCGCAACGCGGCCAGGGTCGGCCGCAGGCCGATGGAGCCGGTGATGCCGTTCAGCACGGAGTGGCACTCCGTCGCCGCGAGCTCGGTCGCGGCGTCCGGCCCGGCCAGCACCTCCGGCAGCGCCGTCCCGGCGGGGGCGCCGGCCTCCAGCGCGGCCTTCAGCTCCGCGACGGCCTCGGGCTGCGCGACGGCGACGACCTTCACCCCGAGCTTGATCGCCTGCTCGGCGAGCAGCGCGACCCGCCCACCGGCGGCGGAGAGTCCCACGACCTTGAACCGGTCCGGGTTCCGCAGCACGACATCGATGGCCTGCGTCCCGATGGAACCGGTCGACCCGAGGATCACCAGCTCCCGGGGACCGTGGGGGTCGGCGACGACGGGCTCGAAGCGCAGATGCGGGTCGGCGAGAAGTGTCATGCGCCCATTCTGTCCTGTCGCTCCCTCCTGGGTTGCACCCCCAGGGGCGCGGGGAACCGCGCGACCGTCCCGCGGCCCTCGGCCGGGACCCCCCGCGCCCCTCGGGCGGCTACGCCGCCGGGGCGCAGTCCGGGACGTGGTGGACCAGGCGCAGGGCAACGCTCTGCGTGTGCGGACGGGAGGGCTCCCAGACCAGCAGCAGGGTGTCGCCGCGCGGGATCGCGCTCGGGCGGATCAGGGTCGCACCGTCAGCGCCGCGTCCGGCCATGACGCGGCCCATCCGGTCCAAGTCGACCGGCCGCAGCGGCTCGGACAGCGCGGCGTGGTGCGCGAGCAGGTCCCGCGCGGCCCGTTCGGCGTCGAGGCGCTCCTCCAGCGCGGCGATGTCGGCGTCGTCGAGCAGCCGCCGGCCCGAGATCCGGGAGACGGCCCGGAACTCCCTGGCGCTGCTGCGGGTGTTCCCGGCGACGACCCTGCGGGCGATGCCGTAGAGCCAGGCCAGCGGAACACCCCGGCGCGGGTCGTAGCCGGCCCGGTGCTCCCAGGTGGCCAGGAAGACGTCGGCGGTGAGGTCCGCCGCCGTGTGCGGGCCGTCGACCCGCCGGGCGACGAATCCGAGCACCGCGTCGAAGTGCGCCCGGTAGAAGGCTCCGAACTGCTCCCGGTCCCCGCCCGGTTCGGGCGGCCGCTCGGTGTGTCCGGGTGGCGTCATGTCACTCCCCTTGCCCTCGCGGGGGCGTTCTCCCCCGTCACCTCTCTTTGGCCCGAGGCGCTCCCGCTGTTACATCCGGCGCACCCCGCACCGACGGCACCTGCCCCCGGCGCGGGGTGCGCCGGGGGCAGGTGTGACGATCGTGGTTGGGGCTCACTGACCGTTCGGGTGGTCCTTGAACCAGGTGATGAAGGCTCCCGCGGGGCTGCCGATGCCGGTGATGTCGTCGAAGCCCTGCGCCGTCTTCAGGCTGGTGTTCTGGTCCTCACGGACCAGCACCGGGCCCTGGTCGCCGGTGTAGGCGAAGCTCGGCTCGTGGCCGCCCAGGGCGGCCGGGTTCGGGACGACGTCGTGGAAGCTCGCCGAGGCGTACTGCTTGTACAGGGCCGGGTTGGCGAAGCCCAGCCGGGAGCCGCTGTTCTGGATGGCCAGCGCCTCCATCCCGCTGAACAGCGGGCAGGCGAGGCTGGTGCCACCGACCGGCTCGTCCCTCCAGACTCCGCCGGTCGGCACGTAGACGACGCTGCCGTCGGCCTTCGGCCGTGCCGAGGCGTTGGCGACGGTCATGCCGACGTCCATGCCGGTGTAGAGGTCCGCGTCCATGGAGACGTCCGGCAGCACGCGGTGGGCGTTGCCGTCGGGCTTGGCCAGTGCGTCGGGGACCACGCCGACCTGGTACGGCGGCTGCGGGAACATCGCGCTGACGCCACCGCCGCCGGCGCCGTCGAACGTGCCCTGCGAGCCCCAGCCGCTGCCCGTGCCCGGGTAGTCCATGCTGCCCCAGCCGGTCTCCCACTTGTAGCCGCCGGAGGAGTCCGTGCCGAGGCTCGTGCCTCCGACGCCGGTCACCCACGGGTCCGACGCGGGGTAGCCCACCGAGGGGCTGGACATCTTCTGCTTGTCGCCGACGGTGAAGTCGCCGTTGTCACCCGTGGAGAAGTTGAAGTTGATGCCCTCGACCGCGCCCTGCTCGTAGATCTGCCGGCCTGCGGCCACCGCGCTCTCGTCGGTGCCGAGCTCCGGGCCGCTCCAGGAGTTGGAGACGATCTGCGCGCTGCCGTGCGAGATGATGTTCTGGAAGGCCTGGTAGAACGACGCGTCGTCGGTGGACTGGGCACCGTAGTAGATGATCTTCGCGTCCGGGGCCATCGCGTGCACGGCCTCGACGTCGAGCGTCTCCTCGCCCCACCAGCCCGCCGCGTCGGCCGCGCTCGTCCGGGTCGGGTCGTAGGACGTCGGGACGTACTGGCTGAACTGACCCGACTTCAGCTCCGGCAGGCCCATCTCCCGGGACCAGCGGTTCACGTCCTGGACGATCGTCGGCGAGGCGTAGGCGTCGACGATGGCCACGGTGACGCCCTGACCGGTCATGCCGCTGGCGGTCGCGCCGTAGGCGGTGCGCAGCTGCTGCGCGGTGTAGCCGCACATCAGCTGCGCCGGGACGCCGTCCGGCCCGGCGGGCAGGCCGGAGGAACGCTCGCCGTAGAAGCGGCTGCAGTTGGGGTTGTCCGCGCCGATCCACAGGCTCGCCCGGCCGACCGGGCTGGAGGTGGTCAGACCGGTGACGGCGGAGACGTAGTCACCGACGTTGGCCGGGTACTGCGGCTGCGAGGTCGGCGCGATGTCCACCCTGCCGTCGTGCTTGTAGCGGTGGATCTTGATCTTCAGCGCGTCCTCGACCTTGGCGATCGTCGTGGAGACGGTGATCGACTGCGAGTCCTGGTTGATGATCCTCATGCCGTCCTGCTTCACCCACTCGGTGACGGCCTGGCCCGCGCCCTGACCGGCGCTGAACGTGGAGGAGAACGCGTCGGCGGAGAGGAACTTGTGGTAGTTCGGGTCACCGGGCGTGCCGACCTCCTGCGCGTACTGCGCGAGGTTCTGCGGCTTGGCCTTGGCGAACCAGACCTGCCCGGTGACCACCATCTTGGGGTTGGCCGGGCCGATGTCGTCGGCCGCGTTCGCCCAGGACGGCGGGTTCCACGACTGCCCACCGGCGGGCGCCGCCATGGTGCCGCCGCCGGCCGAGTCGCTGCTGCTGTTCTTGCCGTTCTTGCCGCTGCCGTGCGAACTGACGACGACGGCCGTGACGGTCACGACCAGCGCGACGGCGATCGCGCCGAAGAGCAGCCCGCGCTTGCGGCGCGGCCTGCCCCCACCGGAACCGCCCTGCGGGCCCAATGGACCACCCGGACCGCCAGGCCCACCAAGGCCGCCAGGTCCGCCAGGTCCGAACGGCCCTCCCGGACCACCGGGGCCACCCGGTCCGCCGTACGGCGGCTGCTGGGGCGGAGGCTGCGGCGGGCCGTAGGGGTTCGGGCCCTGCGGCGGTCGAGGCTGCTGCTGCGGAGCGGGCTGCGGCGGACCGTACGGGCCCGGCCCCTGCGGGCGCGGCGGATACCCCTGCGGCGGGGGCTGCGGCGGGCCGTAGGGATTGGGGCCCTGCGGCGGCTGCGGCCGACCCGGCTGCGGAGGGTAACCCTGCTGCGGCGGCTGCTGGGGCGAGGGCTGCGGCGGGCCGTAGGGGTTGGGGCCCTGCGGCGGCTGCGGCCGACCGGGCTGCGGAGGGTAACCCTGTTGCGGCGGCTGGGGACCTCCGTACGGCGGCTGCCCGGGGTAACCCCGGGGCGGCTGCTGCGGATTCTGCCCGTACGGCGGGTAACTCACGCTGAACCTGCTCCTCGTCGTCGCGACACCGGGAGCCACCGCGCACACGGCCGGCGTTGTCTCGGCGAGCGAGCCCCCGGTGGTCTCCCTCTTCTCGCACGCCAGTGCGCATCGTAGCCGTGAGCGTGTGTCAGGTGTCGCGCGGGTGCGTCCCGTGCAACCGGTGCACCAACGACAACGGGCGGGACGCCCGCGCGTCCCGCCCGTCTGGCCGTCAACCCCCGATCGGGCGATGCACGTTGGGGTGTTTCGCGGGGCCGGGCGCGGCGTCCGCGATCCACGCGCCCTCCCCCGAGGGGTCCAGCACGCCCTCCTCCAGCCAGCTGTAACGCCCCGTCATCACTCGTCCGGCCAGGCGCCGGTCGGCCTCGTCGGTGTTCTCCCAGAGGCGGCCGAACAGCTCCTCGACGCGCACCCGCGCCTGACGGCAGAAGACGTCCGCGAGCTCGTACGCCGCCTTCCCGGTCTCCGGGACCTCGCGCGTGCGCAGCAGTTCGGCCCGCACGCACGCGGCGCTCATCGCGAAGAGCTCGGCACCGATGTCGACGACGCGGGCGAGAAAGCCCTGCTTGGTCTCCATCCGGCCCTGCCAGCGCGACATCCCGTAGAAGGTCGAGCGGGCCAGCTTCCGCGCGCTGCGCTCGACGTAGCGCAGGTGCCCGGACAGGTCGGGGTGCCCGGCCCGGTGGAACTCGCGGTAGGAGGTCGGCACCTGGCCCGGCCCGGTGACCAGCTTGGGCAGCCAGGCGGCGTAGAACGCGCCGGCCTTGGCCGCCGCGCGGCCCTTGCGGCGCAGGTCCGCCTCCGGCTCGATCAGGTCCCCGGCCACCTTCAGGTGGGCGTCGACGGCCTCGCGGGCGATCAGCAGGTGCATGATCTCGGTCGAGCCCTCGAAGATCCGGTTGATCCGCATGTCGCGCAGCACCTGCTCGGCCGGGACCGCGCGCTCGCCTCGCGCGGCCAGCGAGGCGGCCGTCTCGTAGCCGCGTCCGCCGCGGATCTGCACCAGCTCGTCGGCCATCAGCCAGCCCATCTCCGAGCCGTAGAGCTTGGCGAGGGCGGCCTCGATGCGGATGTCGTTGCGGTCCTCGTCGGCCATCTGACCGGCCAGCTCAACGACGGCCTCCAGGGCGAACGTCGTCGCGGCGATGAAGGAGATCTTGGTCGCCACGGCCTCGTGCGCGGCGATCGACCGGCCCCACTGCTCGCGCTCGGCCGACCACTCCCGCGCGATCTTCAGGCACCACTTGCCGGCGGCCACACACATCGCGGGCAGCGACAGCCGTCCAGTGTTGAGCGTCGTCAGCGCGATCCGCAGGCCGTCGCCCTCGCGTCCGATCAGGTTCGCGGCCGGGACCCGCACGCCGTCGAAGCGCGTCACGCCGTTCTCGATGCCGCGCAGGCCCATGAACGCGTTGCGGTTCTCGACGGTGAGGCCCGGCGAGTCCGCCTCGACGACGAAGGCGCTGATGCCGCCCCGGTGCCCCTCCGACTTCGGCACCCTGGCCATCACGACGAGCAGCTCCGCGACGACGCCGTTGGTCGTCCACAGCTTCACGCCGTCCAGGACGTACTGCGAGCCGTCCTCGCTGGGCCGCGCGGTGGTGGCCAGCCGGGCCGGGTCGCTGCCGACGTCCGGCTCGGTCAGCAGGAACGCGGTGATGGCGGTCGTCGCGCAGCGCGGCAGGAAGGCGCGCTTCTGCTCGGGCGTACCGAACAGCTTGAGGGGCTGCGGCACCCCGATCGACTGGTGCGCGGAGACCAGCGCCGCGACGGCCGGGCTGACGCTGCCGATGAGGGTGAGCGCCCGGTTGTAGTGCACCTGGGTGAGACCGAGCCCGCCGTACTCGCGGTCGATCTTCATCCCGAAGACGCCGAGCTCCTGCAACCCGCGGACCGCCTCGTCGGGGATCTTCGCGTCGCGCTCGATGACGGCGCCGTCGAGCTTCTTCTCGCAGAACTCGCGCAGTCGCGCCAGGAACTCCGTGCCCTCCCGCTCGGCGTCCGCGTCGGGCAGCGGATGCGGGTGGATGAGGTCCAGACGGAAACGGCCCAGGAACAGTTCCTTGGCGAAGCTGGGCTTACGCCAATCCTGTTCCCGGGCCTCCTCCGCGACGCGACGAGCCTCGCGTTCGGTGACCTTGGGCGCATCGACCGGGGGGACGGTGCCGGACATGGGGCATCACCTCACTCACGGTGGGCTACCTGCCAGTATGTCCCGACCGTACGCTGGGTGCACCCATGGTCACCAGGGGTGAGACGTCGTCCTGACTCGTTCTGCCTACAGAGCCAGGCCGGTGAGCACGAGCACGCGCTCGTAGGTGTAGTCGGCCATCGCGTAGGCGACGCCCTCGCGGCCCACGCCGGAGTCCTTCACGCCGCCGTACGGCATCTGGTCGGCGCGGTAGGACGGCGCGTCGCCGATCACGACACCGCCGACCTCGAGCTCGCGGTGGGCGCGGAAGGCCACCTGCACGTCGTGCGTGAAGACGCCCGCCTGCAGACCGAACTTCGAGTTGTTGACCGCGGCGAACGCCTCGTCCACGCCGTCGACCTTCTGCAGCGACAGCACCGGGCCGAAGACCTCCTCGGTGGCGAGGGTGACGCCACCGGGCAGCTCGCTGACGACGGTGGGCGCGTAGCTGGCACCGTCACGCGTGCCGCCGGCCAGCAGCTTGGCGCCGGCGTTCACGGCCTCGTCCACCCAGGACTCGACCCGCTTGGCGGCGTCCTCGCTGACCAGCGGACCGACGTCGACGGCGTCGTCGCTCGGGTCACCGGTCACCTGGGCGCCGACCTTCTCGACGACCTTCTCGACCAGGCGGTCGTAGATCGTGGCGTCGGCGATGACGCGCTGCACCGAGATGCAGGACTGGCCGCCCTGGTAGTTGGCGAAGGTCGCGATGCGGGTCGCGGCCCAGTCCAGGTCCGCCTCGGAGTTCCAGTCGCCGAGCACGACGGCGGCGGCGTTGCCACCGAGCTCCAGGGTGACGTGCTTGCGCGGCACGGAGTCGAGGATGGCGTAGCCGACCTTGTCCGAACCGGTGAAGGAGATCACGGGCAGACGCGGGTCCTGCACGAGCGCCGGCATGCGGTCGTTCGGGACGGTCAGCACGGACCAGGAGCCGGCCGGCAGGTCGGTCTCGGCCAGGATCTCGCCCAGGATCAGCGCGGAGAGCGGGGTGGCCGGGGCGGGCTTGAGGATGATCGGCGCACCGACGGCGATCGCCGGGGCGACCTTGTGCGCGACCAGGTTCAGCGGGAAGTTGAACGGCGCGATACCGAGCACGACACCGCGGTTGAAGCGGCGCACGATGCCGAGGCGGCCGGTGCCGCCGGCGTCGGTGTCCAGGCGCTGGCCCTCACCGCTGTTGAAGCGACGCGCCTCCTCGGCGGCCCAGCGGAACACGGAGACGGCACGGCCGACCTCGCCGCGGGACCACTTGATCGGCTTGCCGTTCTCGGCGGTGATGAGCTGCGCGATCTCCTCGGTGCGCTCGGCCAGCCGCTTGGAGACGTGGTCCAGGGCGGCGGCGCGTACGTACGCGGGGGTGGCGGCGAACTCGTCCTTCACCGCGTAGGCGGCCGCGACGGCCTCCTCGACCTGCGCGTCGCTCGCGAGACTCACCTTGCCGACGACCCGGCCGTCGTACGGGTGGTGCACATCGAGCGTCTCGGGGCCGGTCTCCTGCCGCCCCGCCAGCCAGAATGCGTAGGTGGTGGTCACCGCGGTCACCGGCCCTTCCGTCGTATGAATCCAGGACTTTTCAGCTCCCACGGTAGGCCGGAAGTCGACCCACGCCGCTTGTCCATACCGTACGAGTCGGGATCAGCGACATCGACACATCGGCCATGCGCGACCCTGGCATCACTCGCCCGAAGCGCGCAGCGCCATCCAGAGCTCCATGCGCACGTCCGCGTCGTCCAGCGTGCGGCCGAGCAGTTCCTCCACCCGGCGCATGCGGTACCGCAGCGTGTGCCGGTGCACACCGAGATCCGCCGCCGCCGCGTCCCACTGACCGTGGCGCGAGAGCCAGGCCCGCAGGCTTGCCTCCAGATCACCGCGCGAGGTGCGGTCGTGCTCGCGCAGCGGCCGCAGCAGGCCCTCGGCGAAGGCCTGGACGGCCTCCTCGCCGAGCAGCGGCAGCAGCGAGCCCGCGCCGACCTCGGCGTGGTCCACGCTGCGACGCCCGCTGCGCCGCGCGACGGCCAGCGCCCGCTCCGCCTCCGCCGCGGCGGAACCCGCGGACTCCAGCGTCGTCGCGGAGGAGATGCCCACCGCAACGGTCTCCAGATCGTCCCCGGCGGCCAGATCCGTGCAGACCTGGTGCACCATCCCGCCGTCGACGGCGACCAGCACCAGCCGGTCGCCCTCCGGCGCCAGCAGCAGCGCCTCGCCGGTCCGCGCGGCGGCCTGCTCCGCACGGTCGCCGAGCTCGGCCAGGCCCGCGCCCTCGGCGATCAGCACCCGCACCGGCCCCTGCGGCAGCCCGCCGAGCAGCGCGCCCGCGACCTCCTTGGCAATCACCGTCTCGCCCGCGAGGACCAGACGCAGCAGCGCGGTCCGCATCCGGTCCTCGGCCCGGCGCAGGTCGCGCGAGCGTTCCAGGGTCAGCGTCAGCAGCGCGACGGCGGCGTTGACGACGTAGCGCTCACCGGAGGTCAGCCGGTCCTCGGTGCCGACGGCGAGGAAGCCGCGGGCGCGACGGTCCGCGCCGAGCGACTGCAGTACCACGTAGTCCTGGGTGCCCCCGGTGTCGCCCTGCAGGGCCATGCTCGCGGGCGCGGGCTGCGCGCGCAGCCGCTCGACCTCGGGGCGGAGCCGCCCTGCCCGGCGCGCGGCCCAGTCCGGCGCGGCCACGACCACGCCGCCGGACGCGTCGTACAGCGCGGCCCAGCCGCCCAGCCGGGCCGCGAGCCGGCCCACGACGGCGGCCGTCCCGTCCTTGCCGAGCGCGGCGCGGGTCAGCTCCTCCTGGGCCTCGAAGCTGGTGGTGACGGCCTTGTACTGCTCGGCGGCGAGAGCAGCCGTCACGGCCTTGCTGATCGCGATGAACGGCGTCGGCTGGGGCACTTCCAGCAGCGGCAGCGACCGCTCCGCGGCGGCCTCGACCAGTGCCTGCGGCACCTCGTCGTAGGTCAGCCCCACGCCGATCCCGAGGCCCGCGACGCCCGCGTCCGCCAGCCGGTGCACGTACTGGCGCAGTTTCTCCTTGGCCTTGCCGAGCTTCAGTCCCGTGGTCAGCAGCAGTTCGCCGCCCCCCAGGTAGGGGACCGGGTCGTCCAGCTCGCTCGTGTGCACCCAGCGGACGGGCCGGTCCAACGCGTCCTCGCCCGCGCGGACCACCAGGCCGAGCCCCGGCATCGAGACCAGGGAGGCCACCGTGACACTGCTGAGCCGCACCTCGTCGTCGGGGCGCGGGGGCTTCTCGTGAGACATGACACCTTCGGCGGAACGGGGACGCCGCGTCGTTGCGGCTTCGGACAAGGACCTTGGACGACACGTCCAACGCCTCTGCGTCGATTCTGCCTCAGCGGCGCAGCTACTCGCGCGTTCGTTCGCGCGGGATCGGTTCGCGCGGGATCGTTCGCGCGGGTTCGTTCGCGCGGGTTCGGTTCGCTAGGGCAGTCGCACGAGCAGGGGCGGCACCTGCGACCCGTCCACCGAGGTCAGCGAGACCACCGCGTGCCCGCGCGGGAGCACCTGAGCGAGGTCCGACGCGGACCAGCGCCGACGTTCCACCTTCCGGGTGGTCACGCTCTCCGTCTGCGCCCGCTCGCCCTCCAGCAGGGCGCGCATCCCCCGGAACGAACGGCGGACGATACCGCCGGAGGTGTCCAGCGAGCGGGTCACGTCCCGCTCGTCGACCCAGACCGTGCCCCAGGCCTCCTCGAACAGCTTGCCGTCCCACGGCGCCATGCCGGGGAACGCCATCCGGCCACCGACGGCGCCGAACAGCGGAGCGCGCAGCGCCTCGGGCAGGTCCACCAGCGTGCGCAGCCCGAGGACGGCGCCCGCGTTCGCGCCGCGCAGCCGCTGCAGTCCGCGGATCGCGTGTGTGTCCACGGCCGCCGAGGCGTCGTCGACGACCAGCCCGGCGAAGAGCGAGCGGTCCGCACGGCTCGCCGCGGCGTGCAGGAACTGGCCGACAGCCAGCCGGGCCAGGATCCGCGAGGCCTCGGGGTGGCTGTGCTCAGGCAGTGCGATCCGTACCCGCAGCGGGTGGTCGAGGGCGCGCAGCGCGAACAGCGGCAGGGCGGGCCCGTCGCCCGCCGACGGGTTGAAGCTCCCGGCGAAGACGGGACGGTCCAGCAACGCCAGGCGGTCCGCGAGCAGCGTGCCGGGATCATCCGCGAGGCCGTGCATACGCTCACGCTGGGCCAGCTCGTGCTGGTGGCGCTCCAGGGCGCCGCCGCGCTGCACGGCGGCGAGCAGCGCCGCCCAGGCCCGCTCCTCGCCCCGCAGCAGCAGCACCAGCTCCCGCACACCGGGGAGCCGGCCGTAGCCGGACTCGAAGGGGCCGACGATCTGCTGGAGCACGAGCCGCGCCGACTCCGTGCGCAGCGCGAGCTCGTCCGGCAGCAACGCGTCCGCGAGCCGGGCCGCCGCCTCGTCCGCGTGGACCGCGCCACCGAACAGGTCCAGCCCGTACCCGGTATGCGGATCGCCCGGCGCGACCACGACGTCGTACCAGGACGCCGGCCCGAGGTCGGCGTCGGCTGCGCCGACGACGACCACGACGGCGCTGCCGGTCAGCGCCTGCAGACACAGCGCCTCGGCGACGGGCCGCGCCAACCGCGTCGTCTTCCCGCTCCCCGCGGGCCCGACGGCCAGCAGGGAGGTGCCGAGCAGCAGCGGGTCGAGCGCGAGGTCGGCGCCCCGGTACCCGGCGGGATTCTTCGGCACGTTCTCGACGGCACCGAGCCGCAGCTGACGCATCAGCAGGTCGTGGGCGAGACTCCGCCCCACCAGATCCCGCGCCCCGGACGGATGCGCGCACGCGACGGCCCCGTACTCACGGACTGCGTCCAGCAACCCCGCCAACCGCCCCGGCTCCCGCCGCACCCGCTCCAACGCGGTCAGCAACCGCTGATGATCGACATCCCCGACCAGCCCCCGCGCGGTCTCCGCGTCCAGCACCCCGAGCGCCCCCACCCCGGCCACCCCTCTCAGCGGCGCCCACACATCCACGGGCGGCACGGCAGCCTCGCCCGCCCGCCGCTGCTTCTCCTCGACCTGGTCACGCCGGAGGTCGAGGAGCTGCCGGAGGGCGGGAAGCACGTAGCGCCGCGCGACAGCGCGCCAGCGACCCATCCGACCGAAGATCCAGATCAGCAGCAGCGCCGTCAGGACCCAGAGGATGTTGGCGATCATGATGGCTGTGGAGTCGTTCCGCTGCACAGCGGCGATCTCCCCCGGGAAGAGGAAGGTGAAGGTCCACGTGATGGCCGGCTGCGCGTAGACGAAGAGCTCCCACGCCACCAAGGCGTTCAGGCCTGCCCGCAGCAACAGCTTCCACCCCGGGATCGCGTCCTCCGCGAGGGTGCGCTCGTCGGAGGGCCGCGGCTCGGGGCCCAGGGAGAAGACGCCCGCAGGGGCACGGTGGCGCTTCGCGGAGACCCAGCCGACGAGGTCGAAGCCCGTGCCCGCGGCGGGCTGAGCCGGGTGCTGGGAGGGGATCCGCGGCGGAACGCTCGGCATCGGTGGGATCGAGGACATCGCCGGGATCGGTGACTCCGGGGGGACCGCCGTGTGCCCGTCGAGTGACATCGCCGTCCCACTCCCTTGCGCCCGCACACAAGCCCGCCACGAAGCTCTCAAGATAGTGGAGCGGACCCGCCCCCGTCCGGAAGCACGCACATCATGATCAGTGTCCGCACCGGACAACTCCACCGGCCGACCACTCCCCTTCGGCGTATGCCCGAGCCCCGGCCCCGCCGTAGCCTGCTCAAAGGGGACGATCCCCCCTCGCCGCCTCGGACCCGAGAGCCCGAAGGCCCGACCCACACAACGCATGGGAGACCACCTCATGAGCGCTGCTCAGCTTCCCGGCGGCCCCTCGCTCCCGCAGGAGCGCCGCCTCGTCACCGCGATCCCCGGGCCGAAGTCGCAGGAGCTGCAGGCACGCAAGCTCGCGGCGGTGGCCGCCGGCGTCGGCACCACGCTGCCGGTCTACATCACCCGTGCCGGTGGCGGCGTCGTCGAGGACGTCGACGGCAACTCCCTGATCGACTTCGGCTCCGGCATCGCCGTCACCAACGTCGGCAACGCCGCCGAGCTGGTCGTCGAGCGCGCCTCGCAGCAGCTGGCCGCGTTCACGCACACCTGCTTCATGGTCACCCCCTACGAGGGCTACGTCGCCGTCGCCGAGCAGCTCAACGAGCTGACCCCGGGTGACCACGAGAAGCGCACCGCGCTGTTCAACTCGGGCGCCGAGGCCGTCGAGAACGCCGTCAAGATCGCGCGTGCCTACACCAAGCGCACCGCCGTCGTGGTCTTCGACCACGGCTACCACGGCCGCACCAACCTCACCATGGGCATGACCGCGAAGAACATGCCCTACAAGCAGGGCTTCGGCCCGTTCGCGCCCGAGGTCTACCGCGTTCCGCTCGCCTACCCCTACCGCTGGCTGACCGGCGCCGAGAACTGCGCCGCCGAGGCCGCCGCCCAGGCGATCGACATCATCAACAAGCAGATCGGCGCCGACAACGTCGCCGCCATCGTGATCGAGCCCATCCAGGGCGAGGGCGGCTTCATCGAGCCGGCCAAGGGCTTCCTGCCCGCGATCGTCGAGTTCGCGAAGGCGAACGGCATCGTCTTCGTCGCCGACGAGATCCAGACCGGCTTCTGCCGCACCGGCCAGTGGTTCGCCTGTGACGACGAGGGCATCGTCCCGGACCTGATCACCACCGCCAAGGGCATCGCGGGCGGTCTGCCGCTCGCCGCCGTGACCGGCCGCGCCGAGATCATGGACGCCGCCCACGCCGGTGGCCTCGGTGGCACCTACGGTGGCAACCCGGTCGCCTGCGCCGCCGCGCTGGGCTCGATCGAGACCATGAAGCAGCTGGACCTCAACGCCAAGGCCCAGGCCATCGGCGAGACCATGCTGACCCGCCTGCGCGCCTTCGCCGAGAAGTTCGACGTCATCGGCGACGTCCGCGGCCGCGGCGCGATGATCGCCATCGAGCTGGTCAAGTCCGGCACCAAGGACCCGAACCCGGAGGCGGCCGCCGCCCTGGCGAAGTTCTGCCACAACGAGGGCCTCCTGGTCCTGACCGCCGGCACCTACGGCAACGTGCTGCGCTTCCTTCCGCCGCTGGTCATGCCGCAGGAGCTGCTGGTCGAGGGCCTCGACATCCTCGAGAACGCCTTCGCCGCGCTCTGATCCCGGTTCCGCACAGCACGGTGCCCCCGACGGCTTCGCCAATTCGTTGGCCCGTCGGGGGCACAGTGCTGTGACGACCGCCCCCGTGCGGGGTAGTGATCGCCCGCATGAAGTCCCTGCCGCGCCTGCTCGCCGCGCTCGTGCTGACCCTCCTGCTCCTGCCGGTCTCCGCCGCTCACGCCGCCCAGGCCACCGGCGCCTCTGGCGCCTCTGGCGCCACCGGCTCCATGAACCGTGAGCGCGTCCGCGGCCTCCAGGCCGTCCAGGTCGCCCTGGCCCAGCTGGGCACCCCCTACGCCTGGGGCGGCGGCACCCTCACCGGCCCTTCGCTCGGCTTCTGCGACGGCGAGAACGGCTACCTGCCCGACGGCAGCTGCTCGGCCGTCCACACCGTCGGCTTCGACTGCAGCGGCCTGGTCCGGTACGCCTGGTACCAGGCCAGCGCCGGCACCATCGCCCTCCCCCACTACAGCGTCGCCCAGTCCCTGCTCGGCCACCCGGTCACGCGGCGCGACGACCTGCTCCCCGGAGACCTGCTCTTCTTTGCCGAACCCGGTGGCCGGATCCACCACGTCGGCCTCTATCTGGGCGACGGCGCAATGGTCCACGCCGAGCACACCGGCACCCTGGTCACCGTCCTGCGGGACGTCTTCCACGACCCGAAATGGGGCCCGCGCCTGGTCGCGGCGGTCCGGCCCGAACCCCTGCCCGAAGCGTTGCCTCTCGCCGGTGAAGATGGTGTGCGGACCTGATGGCGGGTGGGTGAGACGGATCGCCCTCCCGGTCACAGTGACGTACTGTCAAGACAGATGGAGGAGCACGACATCACCGAGGACACCACAACGGATCCTTCGCCGGATCCCCTCAGCCGATCGACCGAACGCCTAGCTCAAACCCCCCGGGCCAAGCGGGACGTCGATCACCTCAGCCGCCCCGGAGCTCTCCCCCCTGCTCCGGGGCGGCTTCGTGCTGCCCTCTTCCGGTCCGTGTGGTTCCCGCTCGCGCTGCTGGCCGTCCTGTCCGTGCTGACCCAGCAGGTGCTCGCGAACGGCCCGCTGCTGGCCGTCGACCGCTGGGTCCGCGACACGGTCCAGGGCTGGGTCGCGGCCGATCCCTGGTCTTGGACGAACACGCTCGCGGAGCGCTGGACCGACCTGGGCGTCGCCACGTACTCGGGCGCCGTCCTCACCGCGGTCACGCTCGTCGTCACGATCCGCCTGCGCTCCTGGCGCCCGCTCGTCGCGGCCCTGCTGGCCGCGTGCGCGCTGTTCGGCACGGTCATCCCCGCCAAGATCCTGATCGGCCGCCCCGGCCCGGAGGGCGCCCCCGTCGCCCCCGGCGACTGGGGCTGGTTCCCCTCCGGACACACCGCCACTGCCTCGATCTGCCTCGGCACCGCCGCCCTGATCCTCTGCACCGCCTGGCCCGGCCTGCGCCGCCTTGCCTACCCGGCCACCGCGTTCGTCTGCGCCGGGGTGGGCTTCTGCCTCATCTGGCGCAACTACCACTGGCTCTGGGACGTGGTGGCGAGCGGCTGCCTGACCGGCATCGTGCTCTGGTGCCTGTGCCGGTGGCCACTGCGCCGCCACGCCGCCGAGAAGTCCTGAAAAATATCTTCGACGGTGATGTCGAGACCGTGCGGCCGGCTCCGTCCCAGGGGTGAAGGCGGCCACAATGGGTCGCACCAGCACCGAGGAGAAGAACCACCATGGCCAAGTACCTGCTGCTGAAGCACTACCGCGGCGCGCCCGAGGCGGTGAACTGCGTCCCCATGGACCAGTGGACGCCGGAGGAGATCTCCGCGCACATGCAGTACATGAGCGACTTCGCGTCCCGTCTGGAGAAGTCGGGCGAGTTCGTCGACGGTCAGGCCGTGGCTCCCGAGGGCACCTGGGTCCGGTACGACGGCGAAGGCCGCCCGCCGGTCACGGACGGACCCTTCGCGGAGACCAAGGACCTCATCGCCGGCTGGATGGTCATCGACGTCGACAGCTACGAGCGGGCCGTCGAGCTCGCCGGTGAGCTGTCGGCCGCGCCCGGGTCGGGCGGAAAGCCGATCCACGAGTGGCTGGAGCTGCGCCCGTTCCTGGCCCTTCCGCCGAACTTCATGGAGTGAACCGTTCGTGATGGCCTCGATCGACGAGAACTGCGACGAACCGCTCGACGAGCTGCTGCGGGACGTGTCCCCGAGCGTGCTCACCGTCCTCGTCCGCCGTGGAGCCGACTTCGCGGAGGCCGAGGACGCCGTCCAGGAAGCGCTGATCGAGGCCGTCCGCGTCTGGCCGGCCGACCCGCCACGAGACCCCAAGGGCTGGCTGGTCACCGTGGCCTGGCGCAAGTTCCTCGACGCGAGCCGGGCCGACAGCGCCCGTCGGCGCCGCGAGGACCGAGTGGAGGAGGAACCGCCCCCCGGTCCGGTGCCCGAGAGCGACGACACGCTCCAGCTGTACTTCCTCTGCGCCCACCCGTCCCTGACGCCGGCGTCCGCGGTCGCGCTCACGCTGCGGGCCGTCGGCGGGCTCACCACGCGGCAGATCGCCCAGGCCTACCTGGTCCCCGAGGCCACCATGGCCCAACGCATCAGCCGTGCCAAACGGACCGTCTCGGACGTGCGGTTCGACCAGCCGGGCGACGTCGCCACCGTGCTGCGGGTGCTCTATCTGGTCTTCAACGAGGGCTACTCCGGGGACATCGACCTCGCCGCCGAGGCGATCCGGCTCACCCGCCGCCTCGCGGCCTCGATCGACCACCCCGAGGTAGCAGGTCTGCTCGCCCTCATGCTGCTCCACCACGCCCGCCGCGCCGCTCGCACCGCACCCGACGGCGGCCTGGTCCCGCTCGCCGAGCAGGACCGCACCCGATGGGACACGGCGACGATCGCCGAGGGCGTCGGTATCCTCCAGGCCGCCCTCGCCCGCGACCGGCTCGGCGAGTTCCAGGCCCAGGCCGCCATCGCGGCCCTCCACGCGGACGCCCTCACCGTGGAGGAGACGGACTGGGTGCAGATCGTCGAGTGGTACGACGAGCTGGTGGCCCTGACGGACAGCCCGGTCGTCCGCCTCAACCGGGCCGTCGCCGTCGGCGAGGCCGACGGCCCCCGCGCCGGCCTCGCGGCCCTCGCGGAACTCGACGCCGCCCTCCCCCGCCACGCCGCGGTCGCGGCTTACCTCCACGAGCGCGATGGCAATCCGGCACGAGCCGCCGCGCTGTACGCGGAGGCGGCCGGAAAGGCACCGAATCTCGCCGAACGCGACTACCTGACACGGCAGGCCGCGCGGCTCAACCATCGCTGACCCGGAACGCAGTGAAGCCCCCTGACCGGAGGTCAGGGGGCTTCACTGTAATAGTTGTTCGGCGGCGTCCTACTCTCCCACAGGGTCCCCC
>NZ_JBGCCA010000066.1:0-21132 GCF_041261265.1 Streptacidiphilus sp. MAP12-33 | reverse complement strand
CCAACTCCGCATACGACAACTCGACGCCATCCGCCACCAACGCCACCGCATCCGGCGTCCGCGCCACCCGCGCCTCGAACAACTGAGGCAACGTCCCAGCCGGCACCTCCACCGCCGTCGCGTTCCACTCCACCACCACCCGCTCCCGCTCCTCCGCATCCACCACCTCGACGGCGCTGACACGGGTCTGCGGCGTGGCGGCGACGGCCTCCAGCACCTGGGCCCAGCGCTCGGCGATCCGCTGGACGGACTCGGGGTCGAACAGGTCGGCGGCGGCGTTGACGGTCCACTGGAGACCGGCGGGGCGGCCGTCGGCGTCGACGGACTCCTCGACGGCGAGGTCGAGGTCGAACTTGGCGACCGACTCGCGGACCGCAGGGGCCGTGTAGCGGCCCTGGACGGGCGCGGCGGCGGTGCGGGCCTCTGCCTCCATGATCAGCAGGACCTGGTAGAGCGGGTTGCGGGCCAGCGAGCGGGTCGGGGCCAGCTCCTCCACCAGGCGCTCGAACGGCACGTCCTGGTGCGCGTAGGCCTCCAGCGCGGTGCGCTGGACGCGGTCCAGCAGCTCGGTGAAGGTCGGGTCGCCGCTCAGGTCGGTGCGCATGACGAGGGAGTTGATGAAGAACCCGACCATGTCGTCGAGCGCCTCGTCCGAGCGGCCCGCCGCCGAGACGCCGACGGGGATGTCCGTGCCGGCGCCCAGGCGCGAGAAGAGCACGGCCAGCGCGGCCTGAAGGACGGTGAACAGCGTCACGCCCTCGGCCTTGGCCAGCTCCGCCAGGCTCGCGTGCACCTCGGCGTCGACGCCGAACCGGGCCATCCAGCCGCGGTGGCTCTCCACGGCCGGCCGCGGGTGGTCGAAGGGCAGCTCCAGCTCCTCCGGCGCACCGGCCAGGGCCTGGCGCCAGTAGGCGACCTGACGGGCGACCCGGCTGGCCGGGTCGGTCTCGTCGCCCAGCAGCTCGCGCTGCCAGATCGCGTAGTCCGCGTACTGCACCGGCAGCGGCGCCCAGTCGGGGGCGTGGCCGGCGGCGCGGGCACGGTAGGCGGCGTTGACGTCCTGGGTGAGCGGCCGCATCGACGAGCCGTCCCAGGCGATGTGGTGCACCACCAGGAACAGGGTGTGCGCGTCGGGCGCGGTGGACAGCAGCCAGGCGCGGATCGGCACGTCGACGGCGAGGTCGAACGTGCTCTGCGTCGCCTCCTCGATCGCCCGCGCGAGGCCGTCCTGCGGCACCGCGAGGGTGGTGAGCCGCCAGTCCAGCTCGTCCATGGGGACGACGCGCTGGTAGGGCTCGCCGTCGGCGGTGGCGAAGACGGTGCGCAGCACCTCGTGGCGCTCCAGTACGTCCCGCAGCGCCAGGTTCAGCGTCCCCGGGTCGACCGCGCCGTTCAGCTCCAGGCGCACGGTGCTGTTGTAGGTGGCGCTCGGGCCCTCGAGCTGGCCGACGAACCACAGCCGCTGCTGGCAGAAGGAGACGGGCACGCGCTCGGGGCGCGGGCGGGCCACCAGCGCGGGGCGGGCCTCGCCGCCGTGGACCAGGCGCTCGGCCAGGGCGGCGACGGTGCGGGCCTCGAACAGCGTGCGCAGCGACAGCTCGGTACCGAGCAGCGCCCGGACCCGGCTGATCAGCCGCACCGCGAGCAGCGAGTGGCCGCCCAGGGCGAAGAAGTCGTCCTCGACGCCCACCGAGGGCAGACCCAGGACCTCGGCGAAGGCGTCGCCGAGCAGCATCTCCTCGAAGGTGGACGGACCGCGGCCGGTACCGGTCGGGTACTCGGGGGCGGGCAGGGCCCGGCGGTCCAGCTTGCCGTTGGCGGTCAGCGGGAGCGCGTCGAGCAGCACGACGGCGGCGGGCACCAGGTACTCGGGCAGCCGCTCGGCGACGTGGGAGCGGATCTGCTCGGCCGTCAGCGCCGGGCCGGTGGCGACGGCGTAGGCCACCAGGCGGATGTCGCCGGGGGTGTCCTCGCGGGCGATCACGGCGGCCTGGGCGACGTCCGGGTGGCTCGCGACGACACTGCGGACCTCGCCGGGCTCGACGCGGAAGCCGCGGATCTTCACCTGCTCGTCCGCGCGGCCCAGGTAGACCAGCTCGCCGTCGGCGTTCCAGCTGACCAGGTCGCCGGTGCGGTACATCCGCTCGCCCTCGGCGCCGAACGGGTCGGCGACGAAGCGGTCGGCGGTCAGGCCGGGACGCTCGACGTAGCCGCGGGCGACCTGCGCGCCGGCCACGTACAGCTCGCCGGGGACGCCGGCCGGGACCGGGCGCAGGCTCTGGTCCAGCACGTAGGTGCGGGTGTTCCAGACGGGGCGGCCGATCGGGACGGTGTCGGCGGCCAGGGTCGCGTTCGGGCGGCCGTAGGTGACCTGGACGGTGGCCTCGGTCGGGCCGTAGAGGTTGAGCACCTCGACGTCCCAGGCGGCGGCGGTGCGGGCGGCCAGCTCGGCCGGGAGGGCCTCACCGCCGGCCATGACCAGGCGCAGGCCGTGGGCGCCCTCGGGCTCCTGGAGCAGGATCGCCAGCAGCGAGGGCACCAGCTGGGCGACGGTGACGCCGTGCGCGTCGATCAGGGCCAGCAGCCGGGCCGGGTCGCGGACCACGTCGGCGTCGGCCACTGCGACGGCGGCGCCGGCGACCAGCGGCGCCCACACCTCGCAGGTGAAGGCGTCGAAGCTGGCGGAGGTGCGGTTGAGCACCACGTCGGCCGTGTTCAGGCCGGTCTCCTCGCGCAGGCACAGCAGCTGGTTGGTCAGGCCGCCGTGCTGCACGGTGACGCCCTTGGGGCGGCCGGTGGAGCCGGAGGTGTAGATGACGTAGGCGGGGTGTCCGGCCCGGACGGCGGCCGCCTGCTCGGGCGCGGTCGCAGGCAGCGCGGCCAGGTGCTCGGCCGTGGCCGCGTCATCGAGCAGCACGACGGGCGTGCCGCCGCCGAGCCCGGCGAGCCGGCCCTGGAGCGCCGCCGTGGTGACGACGGCCGCCGGGGCGGCGTCGGTCAGCATCCACTCGATGCGGTCCGCCGGGTACTCCGGGTCGACGGGCAGGTAGGCGCCGCCGGCCTTCAGCACCGCGAGCATCGCGACGAAGAGCTCGGCGGAGCGGTCCAGGGCGACGGCGACCAGGGTCTCCGGGCCGACGCCCTGGGCCACCAGGTGGTGCGCCAGGCGGTTGGCCCGGGCGTCCAGCTCGGCGTAGGGCAGCCGGACGCCGCCGTGGATGACGGCGAGGGCGTCCGGGGTTCGCGCGGCCTGGGCCGCGACCAGGCCCGGCAGGGTCGCGGACACCACGTCCACGGCCTTCGGGCTGCCCTGCGCCAGGAGCCGGGCGAGCTGCTGCTCGCTCAGCACGTCGACGGTGTGCAGGGGCTGGTCGGCGCCGCCGTCCAGGGCCGTCTCCAGGGCGGCGACCAGGTTGGCGGCGGCGGTACGCACGAGCTCGGCGACGGCCTCGGCGTCGATCGGGGCGATCGCGTCGACGGCGATGCCGAAGCTCTGGCCGTTGTCGTCGATCGCGACGGACAGCGGGTAGTTGGTGTGCTCCTGGGCGAAGACGGTGCGCACGCCGGCCAGGCCGGAGGCGCGCTCGCCGTCCTCGCCCTCCTGGGCGGCCAGGGTGGCCGGGGTCGGCGCGGGGGCGTCGTGGCGGTAGTTGAACAGCGAGGTGAACAGCGGCGTGTCGCCGGAGACCCCGCTGGCCTGCTGGGCCAGCGTCAGCGGCGCGTGCTCGTGCTCCAGCAGCTCGGCCAGCTGACCGCGCATGCCGGTCACGGCGTCCAGGGTGCCGACCCGGTCAATGCGCAGCCGCACCGGCAGGGTGTTGATGAACAGGCCCGCGACGCGGTCGGAGCCGGCGCCGGCGTTCATCCGGCCGAAGAGCACGGTGCCGAAGACCACGTCCGCGCGGCCGGAGACGGCGGCCAGGACGCGGGCCCAGGCCACGTGCAGGACGGTGGCGGGGCTGGCTCCGGTACGACGGGAGACCTCGCGCAGGCGGGCGCCGAGCTCGGGGTCGAGAGCGGACAGGACGCGGACGGTGCCCGCGCCGTCGCCGCGCGCGTCGGTCAGGCCGAACGGTGCGGTGGGCTCGTCGACGTCGCCGAGCAGGCGGGCGAAGAACTCCTCGTGCGCGCCGGGCTCGACGCCATGGCGGGCCTGCGCGACGAACTCGCGGAACGGCAGCGGCGCCGCCAGCTCCTCGCCACGGCCGGCCAGGAAGGCCCGGACCTCGCCGATCAGCACGGCCAGGGCGGTGTGGTCCTGGACCAGGTGGTGCATCCGCAGCAGCCCGAGCCAGGCGCCGTCGGCGTCGCGGCCGTCGGCCGGGGTGGCGTGGATGTCCAGCAGCGGGGCGCGGCCGATGTCCATCGCGGAGCCGACGGCCTCGACCAGGGCGGCGGAGCGGTCCGCGACGCCGGCGGGCAGCGCCACGTCGGCGACGGGCAGTTCGGCCCGGCGGCGCACCACCTGGACGGGCTCGCGCAGGCCCTGCCAGACGAAACCGGTGCGGTAGATGTCGTGGCGGTCGACCACCCGCTGAAGTGCGGCGGCGAACTCCTCCAGCCGCTCGCGGGAGTCGAACTCCAGCACCACGGGCGAGACGTAGGCGTCGGCGCCGCGGTCGGCGTCCATCAGGTGGTGGAAGAGCAGGCCCTCCTGGAGGGGGGCCAGCGGGTAGATGTCGGCGACGTTCGCGGCTCCGCCGTCGACGGTCGCGACAGCGGCGTCGATCTCCGCCTGCGTCAGCTCGACCAGCGGCAGCATCGACGGCGTGATCGCCCGGGCGTCGGCGGGGATGGCGTTGGCGGGAACGGCGGTGCGCTCCGGCGCGACGGTGCCGGCCAGCGCGGCGACGGTCGGCGTCTCGAACAGGGCCCGCACGGAGACGGACAGGCCGCGGGCGCGCAGGCGCTCGACGAGCGAGACCGCCAGCAGCGAGTGGCCGCCGAGGGCGAAGAAGTCGTCGTCCACGCCGACGCTCGGCAGGCCCAGGGCCTCGGCGAAGACGGCGCAGAGGATCTCCTCCTGCGGGGTGGACGGGCCGCGTCCGGCGCCGTACTCGGGGGCCGGCAGGGCACGGCGGTCGACCTTGCCGTTGGTGGTCAGCGGGATCGCGTCGAGCACGACGACGGCCGCGGGGAGCATGTACTCGGGCAGCCGGCCCGCGCCGAAGCCACGGACCTCGGCGGGCAGTGCGGCCCGGTCGGCCGCCTCGGTGCCGTCGGCCGGCACGACGTAGGCGACCAGGCGCTTGTCGCCGGGAACGTCCTCGCGCACGACCACGGCGGCCTGGGCGACGCCCGGGTGGGCGGCGACGACGGCCTGGACCTCGCCGGGCTCGATGCGGAACCCACGGATCTTGACCTGCTCGTCGGCGCGGCCCAGGTACATCAGGTCGCCGTCGGCGGTCCACCGGACGCGGTCGCCGGTGCGGTACATCCGCGAACCGTCGGCGGCGAAGGGGTCGGCGACGAAGCGCCCAGCGGTCATGCCGGGGCGGCGCAGGTAACCGCGGGTCACCCCGGCGCCCGCGACGTACAGTTCGCCCACGACGCCCGGCGCGACCGGTGAGAGCGTGTCGTCGAGGACGTGGACGCGGGTGTTGAGGTTGGGCCGGCCGATGCCGGGACGGTCGCCGGCGGCGAGCGGGTCGGACATGGTGGCGCAGACGGTGATCTCGGTCGGGCCGTAGGCGTTGAGGAAGAGGCGGCCGGGCGCCCAGCGCGCCAGCTGCTCCTCGCTCAGCGCCTCCCCTGCGGAGATCATCGCGGTGACGGTGCGCAGGTGGCGCGCCGGGTCGAGCACCGCGAGCACGGCCGGCGGCAGCGTGGCGTGGGTGACGCCGAACCCGTCGACGAGTTCCTCCAGGCCCTGGCCGGGACGCAGCCGTTCGGCCGGTGCCACGACCAGGCAGGCGCCCGAGGTGAAGGTCATCAGGAACTCGGAGGTGGCGGCGTCGAAGCCGACGGACGCGAACTGCAGCACGCGGCTGTCGGCGGTGACGGCGAACCGCTCGATCTGGGCGCTGAGCAGGTTCACCGCGCCCGCGTGCAGCGAGACGACAGCCTTGGGGGTGCCGGTGGATCCGGAGGTGTAGATGACGTAGGCCGGGTGCGCGGGCAGCGGCTCGGTGCGCTCCCCCGCCGTCAGCGGGGCGTCGCTCACCGCCGCCAGCTGCGTGACGAACTGCGCCTCGTCCAGGCGGACGACCGGTGCGGTCGCGCGGGCCGCGGTGACGACGGCGGCGGTGGCGGTGTCGGCGAGGACCAGCAGCGGCGCGGCGTCGTCGAGCATGAACGAGATGCGCTCGGCCGGGTAGTTGGGGTCGACGGGCAGGTAGGCGCCGCCGGCCTTCCAGACGGCCAGGATCGCGGTGACCAGCTCGACGGAGCGCTCCATCGCCACGGCGACGAGCGTCTCGGGGCCGACGCCGCGGCCCACCAGCAGGCGGGCGAGGCGGTTGGCGCGGGCGTCGAGCTCGGCGTAGGTGAGCTCGCCGCCGTCGAAGGCGAGGGCGGCGGCGTCCGGGGTGCGGGCGACCTGGGCCTCGATCAACTGCGGCACGGTGGCGGTTGGAACATCTGCGGCGGTGTCGTTCCAGGTGACCTGGACCCGCTCACGCTCGTCCGCGTCGAGCACGTCGACGGCGCCGAGGCGCAGTTGCGGGTCGGCGGAGACGTCCGCGAGGACCCGCGCCCAGCGCCGGGCGAGCTGCCCGGCGGTGGCCGGCTCGAACAGGTCGGTGGCGACGTTGAGGATGCCGTGCAGGCCGGCCGGGCGGCCGTCGGCGTCGAAGGACTCGCCGATCTCCACGTCGAGGTCGAACTTGGCGGCGAGCTGGGTCTGCGGCAGCTTCCGGCCGGACCCTCCCCCGCTGCGCAGGCCGGCCAGGCCGACGCCGGCGCGGGCGTTGTTCTGCAGCGTCAGCATGACCTGGAAGAGCGGGGCGCGTGCGAGCGAGCGGGCCGGGGCCAGCTGCTCGACCAGGCGCTCGAAGGGGACGTCCTGGTTCGCGAACGCGCCGAGGCTGGTCTCGCGGACCCGGTCCAGCACCTCACGGAAGGTCGGGTCGCCGGACAGGTCCGTCCGCACGACCAGGGTGTTGACGAAGCAGCCGACCAACTCGTCCAGCGCCTCGTCGGTGCGACCCGCGACGGCGGAGCCGATCGGGATGTCGGTGCCGGCGCCCAGGCGGGACAGCAGCACCGCGAGGGCGGCCTGAAGCACCATGAACAGCGTCGCGCCCTCGGCCTTGGCCAGCTCGGCCAGGCGCGCGTGGACCTCGGCGGGGACCTCCACCGGAACGCTGTGGCCGCGGTGGGCGGCGACGGCGGGGCGGGGGTGGTCGAAGGGCAGCTCCAGCTCCTCCGGCGCGCCCGCGAGGGCGTCGCGCCAGTAGGCCGTCTGCCGCGCGACGAGGCTGTCGGGGTCGTTCTCGTCGCCGAGCAGCTCGCGCTGCCAGATCGCGTAGTCCGCGTACTGCACCGGAAGCGGCGCCCACGTCGGGGCGTCGCCCGCGCGGCGGGCGGCGTAGGCAGCGGCGAGGTCCCGGGCGAGCGGGCCCATCGACCAGCCGTCACCGGCGACGTGGTGGACCAGCAGCGACAGCACGTGGTCGCTCTCGCTCAGGCTGAACAGCCAGGCCTCGACGGGCACGTCGGTGGTGAGGTCGAAGGTGTGGCCGGCGGCCTGGGCGAGGGCGGCGGGCAGGCCGTCCTCGGTCACGGTGGTGGTGTGCAGGGCCCAGCCGCGTGCGTCGAGCTCGTCCGGGGTGAGCACGTGCTGGTAGGGGTGGCCGTCCTCGGCGGGAAGGATCGTGCGCAGGACCTCGTGGCGGGCCACGACATCGCGCAGGGCGGCGGCGAGCGCACCGGTGTCCAGGTCGCCCGCGAGGCGCAGGACGACGGGGGCGTTGTAGGTGGCGGTGGCGCCCTCGAGCTGGCCCAGGAACCACAGGCGCTGCTGCGCGAAGGAGACCGGCACCCGCTCCGGACGCAGAGCCGCCGCCGTCAGGGCCGGACGCGCGGTCTGCGTGGTGGCAAGCTTGACGGCCAGACCGGCCACGGTCGGGGTCTCGAACAGCGACCGCATCTCCAGCTCCACACCGAGGGTGGCGCGGATGCGGGAGACCAGGCGGGTCGCGAGCAGGGAGTGGCCGCCCAGGTCGAAGAAGCTGTCCTCGACACCCACGGAGTCCGGGTCCAGGCCCAGCACGTCGGCGAACGCCTCGACCAGGAGCTCCTCCTGGCGGTTGGCGGGGCCGCGGCCGGTGCCGCCGGTGTGCTCGGGGGCGGGCAGGGCCTTGCGGTCGACCTTGCCGTTGATCGTCAGCGGCAGCGCCTCCAGCACCACCACCGCCGCCGGAACCATGTACTCCGGCAGACGGCCCGAAGCGAAGGCCCGGACCGCGCTCGCGAGCTCCTCGGCGGGGATCTCCGCGTCGGGGGCGACGACGTAGGCGACCAGGCGCTTGTCGCCGGGGGTGTCCTCACGGGCCGTCACGAACGCCTGGGTGATCTCGGGGTGGGCCAGCAGCGCGGCCTGCACCTCACCCGGCTCGATCCGGAACCCACGCACCTTCACCTGGTCGTCACTACGACCCAGGTACACCAGCTCACCCACGCTGTTCCACGCGACCCGGTCACCGGTCCGGTACATCCGCTCACCACAGTCGGAGAACGGGTTCGCCACGAACCGCTCAGCGGTCAGGCCAAAGCGGCGCAGATACCCCCGCGCCACCCCCACACCCGCCACATACAACTCACCCGCAACACCAGGCGCCACCGGACGCAGAAACCCGTCCAGCACAAACACCCGCGCGTTCGCATTCGGCCCACCGATCGACGGCACCGAACCATCCCCGACCAGCGCACCCGACATCGTCGCGCACACCGTCGTCTCCGTCGGACCGTACGCGTTCACGAACACCCGACCCGGCGCCCACAAGGCCACCAGCTCCGCGTCCAACGCCTCACCCGCCGACACCAGCACCCGCACCGACGCAAGGTCACGACCCGCGTCCAGCACACCCAGCACCGCCGGCGGCAACGTCACATGCGTCACCCCGAACCGGTCAACGACCCCCTCCAGCCCGGCTCCCGGCTTCAACTCCTCCGCCGAAGCCACCACCAACGCCGCACCCGAGCACAGCGCCATCAGCAACTCCCACGACGCCGCATCGAACCCGACCGACGCGAACTGCAGCACCCGCGACCCGGCACCCACACCGAACCGCTCCACCTGCACCGCCGCCAGATTCACCGCACCCGCGTGAGCAACCCCCACACCCTTCGGCACACCCGTCGAACCCGACGTGTAGATCACCCACGCCAGATCCAGCGGACCCACCCTCACCACCGGCGCCGACGACTCCTGACCGGCCACGAACGCCTGGACCCGCGGGTCGTCCAGTGCGACCACGCGGACGCGCCCCGCGGGCATGTCGCCCACGACATCGTCCAGGCCGAGGAGCATGACCGCGCCGCTGTCGCGCACCATGAACGCAATCCGGTCCACCGGCGCGCTGGGGTCGACGGGGAGGTAGGCCGCTCCGGCCTTCCAGACCGCGAGCAGGGCGACCACGAGGTCAAGGCCGCGCTCCATGGCGACGGCGACAACCGACTCGGCGCCGACTCCCTGGGCGACCAGGTAGCGCGCCAGACGGTTCGCCCGGACATCCAACTCCGCATACGAGACCTCGACCCCCTCTCCGACCACCGCGAGCGCGTCCGGGTTCTCCGCCACGCGCTGCGCGAACACCTCAGGAACCGACGTGCCGGACACGGCGACAGCCGTGTCGTTCCACTCCACCAGCACCTGCGCGCGCTCCTCGGCACTGAGCACGTCCACGGTGCTGAGGTGCTGGTCCAGGCCGTCGACGACGGTCTCCAGCACCGCGACCCAGCGCTCGGCCAGACGGGCCACCGAGGCGGGCTCGAACAGGTCGGCGGCGCCGGTGACGGCGCCGCGCAGGCCGGCCGGGCGGCCGTCGGCGTCGAAGGACTCGCCGAGGGCGACGTCGACGTCGACCTTGGCGTCCGTGGCCTCGCCCAGCGTGCCGTCGGTGCCGCCGACCTTCACACCACCGAGGTCGAGCGAGGCCCGTTCGGTGTTCTGCAGGGTCAGGGTGACCTGGAAGATCGGGTTTCGGGTCAGCGAGCGGGTCGGGGCCAGCTCCTCCACCAGGCGCTCGAACGGCACGTCCTGGTGGGCGAAAGCGCCGAGCCCGGCGGCGCGGACCCGCGCAAGGACCTGCCGGAACGTCGGGTCGCCGGACAGGTCCGAGCGGACGACCAGCGAGTTGACGAAGGTGCCGACCAGGTCGTGCAACGCCTCGTCGGTGCGGCCCGCGATCGCGGAGCCGATGGGGATGTCGTCACCGGCGCCGAGCCGGGACAGCAGCACCGCGAGCGCGGCCTGCAACACCATGAAGAGCGTCACGCCCTCCTCGCGCGCCAGCTCCGCCAGACGGGCGTGGAGCGGCGCCGGGACGAGGAAGCGGGAGACGTGGCCGCGGTGGCTGGGGACCGGCGGGCGGGCGTGGTCGAACGGCAGCTCCAGCTCCTCCGGGGCGCCGGCCAGGGCCTGCCGCCAGTAGGCGACCTGACGGGCGAGCAGGCTCTCGGGGTCGTCGCCCTCGCCCAGCAGCTCGCGCTCCCACAGGGCGTAGTCGGCGTACTGGACCGGCAGCGGCGTCCACTCGGGCGCGCGGCCCTCGCAGCGGGCCTCGTAGGCGGCGGAGATGTCGCGGGCCAGCGGGCCCATCGACCAGCCGTCACTCGCGATGTGGTGCACCACCAGGACCAGCACGTGGCTGTCCGGGCCGGTCGACAGCAGCGCCGCGCGCACGGGGATCTCGGCGGCCAGGTCGAAGACGTACCCGGCGGTCGCCGCGACGGCGGCGGGGAGCTCGGACTCGGTCAGCTCGGCGGCCGCAAGCCGCCAGTCCAGCCCGTCCAGGTCGAGAACGCGCTGGTAGGGGCGGCTGTCGGCGACGGCGTAGACGGTGCGCAGCACCTCGTGGCGGCCGATGACGTCGAGCAGCGCGGCCTCGAGGGCCTCGTGGTCGACGGCGCCGGCGAGCCGCAGCGAGCCGGCGATGTTGTAGACGGAGCTCGGGCCCTCCAGCTGGTCGATGAACCACAGGCGCTGCTGCGCGAAGGAGAGCGGCACCTGCTCGGGCCGGGTCCGCACGGTCAGCGCGACACGGGCGCGGGCGGCGTCGTCGAGGCGCGCGGCGAGTCCGGCGACGGTCGGGGCCTCGAACAGGGTCCGGATCTCCAGCTCGACGCCGAGGACGGCGCGGATGCGGGAGACCAGGCGGGTGGCGAGCAGAGAGTGTCCGCCGAGGGAGAAGAAGTCGTCGTCGACGCCGACGCTCTCCAGGCCCAGGACGTGGGCGAAGGCCCCGCAGAGGATCTCCTCCGCCAGCGTGGTCGGCTCGCGGCGCGACGCCGTGGCGGCGTAGTCGGGGGCGGGCAGGGCCTTGCGGTCGACCTTGCCGTTGTCGGTCAGCGGCATCGCGTCCAGGACGACGACGGCAGAGGGGACCATGTACTCCGGCAGCTGCTCGGCAGCGAAGCGGCGCAGCGAGGCCGGCAGGTCGGCCTCGGCGACGAGCTGCTCGGCGACGACGTAGGCGACCAGGCGCTTGTCGCCGGGGGTGTCCTCCCGGGCGACGACGACGGCCTGCGCGACGTCCTGGTGACGGGCCAGCACGGCCTCGACCTCGCCGGGCTCGATGCGGTGACCGCGGATCTTGACCTGGCCGTCGGCGCGGCCGACGAAGGCCAGCTCGCCGTCGGTGGTCCAGCGGGCCAGGTCGCCGGTGCGGTACATGCGGGTGCCGGGCGCGCCGAACGGGTCGGCGGTGAACCGCTCGGAGGTCAGCGCGGGCCGGTCCAGGTAGCCGTGGGCGAGGCCGTCGCCCGCGATGTAGAGGTCGCCGGTGACGCCGGCCGGGACCGGGCGCAGGGCGCTGTCCAGGACGTAGACGCTGGTGTTGGCGATCGGGCGGCCGATGGAGGGGTTGTGGCCCTCGTCCTGGCCGAGGGTGCGGGCGGTGGACCAGATCGTGGTCTCGGTGGGCCCGTAGACGTTGGTGGCGGTGCCGAGCGCGGCGAGCTCCGGGGCGAGGTCGGCGGGCAGGGCCTCGCCGCCGACCAGGACGCGCAGGGGCGGCAGCGCGCTCGCGCGGGTGGCCTCCTCGGCGAGCAGGGCGCGCCACAGCGAGGGCGTCGCCTGCATGACGGTCGCGCCGCTGCGGCGCAGCAGCGAGCCGAGCTCGATCGGGTCGACGACGGTACGGCGCGGGGCGAGCACCACGGTGGCGCCGCTGATCAGCGGCAGGTACAGCTCCAGGCCGGCGATGTCGAAGGAGATGGTGGTGACGGCCAGCCAGTTGTCGTTCTCGTCGAGCGGGAAGCGGCGGCCCATGTCGGTGAGGAAGTTGGTCAGGGCCGCGTGCGGGACGACGACGCCCTTGGGGCGGCCGGTCGAGCCGGAGGTGTGCAGCACGTAGGCGGGCAGCGCGCCGTTCAGGGCAGCGCCGCGCTCGGCGTCGGCCAGGGGGCCGTCGTGGCGGGCGTCGAGGGCGGCGGCCGTCTCCGTGGTGTCCAGCAGCAGCCGGGCGGTTCCGTCCTCGGTGTTCTGCGGCAGGCCGTCGACGGTGGTGGAGTCGGCGAGCAGCAGCGCGGGCGCCGCGTCCTGGAGCACGTACGCGATGCGCTCGGCCGGGTAGTCGGGGTCGAGCGGCACGTAGGCGGCGCCGGTCTTCATCACCGCGAGCAGCGCCGTGAGCAGGTCGGCGTTGCGGGGCAGCACGAGTGCGACCCGGGTGCCGGGGCGCACCCCGCGCTCCAGCAGCAGCCGGGCCAGGCGGTTGCTGCGGGCGTCGAGCTGGGCGTAGCTCAGCGTCGTGCCCTCACAGTCGACGGCGACGGCGTCGGGTGTGCGGGCGGCCCGGCGCTCGAAGAGCTGGGTGACCGTGGCGTCCGGGGTCTCGGCCGCGGTGTCGTTCCAGCCGACCAGGAGCTGCGCGCGCTCCTCGGCCTCGAGTACCTCGACACGGCTGACCCGCTGCCGCGGGTCGGCGGCCAGGGCGGTCGCGACGCGGGTGAAGCGCTCGGCGATCCGCTGCGCGGAGGCGAGCTCGAACAGGGCGGCCGAGGCGGTGAGCTGGCCGCGCAGGCCGGCCGGGCGGCCGTCGGCGTCGAAGGACTCGCTGACCGCGAAGTCGAGGTCGAACTTGGCGACGGCCGCACCGGAGGTGAGGCCGGCCGCCACCTCGGCGGCGACGTCGGCGGAGGCCTGGCCGCCGCTGCTCAGCCCGGCGAGCGCGCCGGAGGTGCGGGCGTTGTTCTGCACCGTCAGCATGACCTGGAACAGCGGGTGCCGTGCCAGCGAGCGGGCCGGGGCCAGCTGCTCCACCAGGCGCTCGAACGGCACGTCCTGGTTCTCGAACGCGCCGAGCCCGGTCTCCCGGGCGCGGGCGACGGCCTCGCGGAAGGTCGGGTCGCCGGCGAGGTCGTTGCGCAGGACCAGGTTGTTGACGAAGAAGCCGACGAGGTCGTCCAGCGCCTCGTCGGTGCGGCCGGCGGTGGCGGAGCCGACGGGGATGTCGGTGCCGGCGCCGAGCCGGGAGAGCAGGACCGCGAGGGCGGCCTGCAGCACGATGAAGAGGGTGACGCCCTCGGCCTGGGCCAGCTCCACCAGCTGGGCGTGGACCTCGGCGGACAGCTCCAGCGGGACGCCGTGGCCGTCGTAGCGGGCGACGGCCGGGCGGGCGTGGTCGTAGGGCAGGTCCAGCTCCTCCGGCAGCCCGGCCAGGGCCTCGCGCCAGTAGGCGGTCTGCAGGCTGGAGACGCTCTCGGGGTCGTTCTCGTCGCCGAGCAGCTCGCGCTGCCACAGCGCGTAGTCGGCGTACTGGACCGGCAGCGGCTCCCACGCGGGGACGCGGCCCTCGCCGCGGGCGGCGTAGGCGGTGGCGAGGTCGCGGGCCAGCGGGCCCATCGACCAGCCGTCGGCGGCGATGTGGTGCACCACCAGGACCAGCACGTGGTCCTCGGCGGAGGTGGAGAAGAGCCAGGCCCGGATCGGCAGGTCGGTGCTGAGGTCCAGGACGTGACGGGTGGTGGCGGCGACGGCCGCCGCCAGCCCGTCGATCGGCACGTCGGCGGTGAGCAGCTCCCAGTCCAGCCGGTCCATGGGGACGATCTGCTGGTAGGGCTCGTCGTCGACGACCGTGTACACGGTGCGCAGGACCTCGTGCCGTTCCAGCACGTCCCGAAGCGCGGCCGCGAGCGCGGCCTTGTCGACGGTGCCCGACAGACGCACAGAGACCGGGATGTTGTAGACGGCACTTGGGCCTTCGAGCTGTCCGAGGAACCACAGGCGTCGCTGCGCGAAGGACAACGGGAACATCAGGACTCCTCCTGCTTGCGCATGGGCCTCAGGGCGGGCCGGGCGGACTTCTTTTCTCCGAGTTGACTTGCGATCTTTGCCACGGTCCGGGCCTCGAAGAGGGTCCGCAGCGGAAGTTCGACACCCATCAGCGCGCGGACCTTGCTGACCAGCCGGGTGGCCAGCAGCGAGTGGCCGCCGAGGGTGAAGAAGTCGTCGTCGACACCGATGTCGGGCAGCCCCAGCACCTCGGCGAACGCCTGGCACAGGCCCGCCTCGCGCGGGTTGGACGGACCGCGCCGCTCGACGCCGGAGGCGTACTGCGGTGTGGGGAGGTTGGCGCGGTCGAGTTTGCCGTTGGCGGTGAGCGGGATGGTGTCCAGGACGACGACGGCTGCGGGGACCATGTGGTCGGGCAGCAGTTCGGCGGCGAACTCGCGCAGGGCTGCGGGCAGGGCTTCGGTGTCGGTGTCGGTGTTCTGGGTCGGGACGATGTAACCGACGAGCGCGAGTTCGCCGGGGGTGAGTTCGGTGGCGATGACGGCGGCCTGGGCGACGCCGGGGTGTTCGGCGAGGACTGCTTGGACTTCGCCGGGTTCGATGCGGAAGCCGCGGATCTTGACTTGTTCGTCGGCGCGGCCGGCGAAGACGAGTTGTCCGTCGGCGGTCCAGCGGGCCCGGTCACCCGTGCGGTACATCCGCGCACCGTCAGCGGCGGTGGCGTAGGGGTCCGCGACGAAGCGGTCGGCCGTCTGCGCGGGGCGGTTCACATAACCCCGGGCCAGGCCCACGCCTGCCACGTACACGTCGCCGGCGACCCCGGGCGCGACCGGCGCGAGCCGGGCGTCCAGGACGTAGATCCGGGTGTTGCCGATCGGCGCGCCGAACGGCACCAGTCCGCTCCGGTCCGGGTCGACGTCTCCGGCGGCGACCATGACGGTGGCCTCGGTCGGGCCGTAGGTGTTGACCAGGCGGCGGCCCTTGGACCAGATCCGCGCCTGGGTCGTGTCGATGGCCTCCGCGCCGACGAGCAGCGTCTCCACGCCTGCCAGGTCGCTGGGTTCCAGGGCCCGTAGCAGCGACGGGACGACACTGGCGGCCTTGACGTTGCCGCGCCGGACCACCTGCGCGAGCAGGTGGGGATCGGTGCGCTCCTCCTCGGCGACGACCACGAGGGTGGCGCCGGAGGTGAGGGTGACGGTGAGGTCGAGGACGGAGGCGTCGAAGCTGAAGGAGGCGAACTGGAGGACTCCGGTGCCGGGGCCCGCGTTCATCATCGGGCCGAACACCGAGACCAGGTTGGCCAGGCCCCGGTGCGCGACGGCGACGCCCTTGGGGCGGCCGGTGGAGCCGGAGGTGTAGATGACGTAGGCGAGGCTGTCCGGCGTCGTGCCGTGGCGCGGCGCCCGGGGTTCGGCGGCGGCCATGCGTCGTGCGACGTCGGTGTCGTCCAGGGCCAGCACCGGCATGGCGGTGCCGGGCAGTTCGGCCAGTGTGGCGGTGTCGCTCAGCAGCAGCACGGGGCGGGAGTCGTCGAGGATGTAGGAGATCCGCTCGGCCGGGTAGGAGGGGTCGATCGTCACGTAGGCGCCGCCCGCCTGCCACACCGCGAGCAGGGCCACGACGGTCTGCGCCGAGCGCGGCAGGCAGACCGCGACCAGCGTCTCCGGGCCCACGCCGTGCTGGGCCAGCAGGTCCGCCAACCGCGCGGCGCGCTCGTGCAGCTGTGCGTAGGTCAGTTCCACGCCGCCGCTCACGACCGCGAGCGCGTCGGGCGTCTGTGTGGCGCGGGCCGCGATCAGTTCCGGCACGCAGGTGGCGGGCACCTCGGTCACGGTGTCGTTCCAGGCGACCAGCACCCGCTCGCGCTCGTCCGCCGACAGCACGTCGATCCCGTGCACCAGCGCACCGGGCTCGGCCGAGACCGCCGCGAGCACCCGGCCCCACCGCTGCGACAGCGACTCCGCCGTCGCCGGGTCGAACAGGTCCGTCGCCGCCGTCAACGTCCCCCGCAACCCCGCCGGACGACCGTCGGTGTCGAAGACCTCGCTGACCATGACGTCGAGGTCGAACTTGGCCGCCGCCTCGCCGCTGTCGCGGACTGAGGCGTCCGCGGCGCCGGAGGCGCGCAGGCCCTCGAGTCCGGCGGAGGAGCGGGCGGTGTTCTGCACCGTCAGCAGCACCTGGAACAGCGGGGCACGGGCAAGGGAACGTTCCGGCGCCAGCTGCTCGACCAGACGCTCGAAGGGGATGTCCTGGTGGGCGAAGGCGCCGAGGCCCGTCTCCCGGACCCGCGCCAGCGCGTCACGGAAGGTCGGGTCGCCGGACAGGTCGGTGCGCAGCACCAGGGTGTTGACGAAGAACCCGACCAGGTCGTCGAGCGCCTCGTCGGTGCGGCCCGCGACCGCGACGCCGATGGGGATGTCGTCCCCGGCGCCCAGGCGGGAGAAGACCACGGCGAGGGCGGCCTGGAGCACCATGAACAGCGTCACGCCCTCGGCGCGGGCCAGCTCGGCCAGCCGGGCGTGGACGTCGGCCGGAACGTCGAGCCCGACGCTGTGGCCGCGGTGGCTCGGGACGGCGGGCCTGGGCCGGTCGAAGGGCAGTTCCAGCTCCTCCGGGGCCCCCGCGAGGGTCTCGCGCCACCAGGCGACCTGACGCGTGATCAGGCTCTCCGGGTCGCTCTCCTCGCCCAGGACCCGACGCTGCCAGAGCGCGTAGTCCGCGTACTGCACCGGCAGCGGTGTCCACGCGGGCGTCCGGCCGGCCAGGCGGGCGGAGTAGGCGGCGGACAGGTCCCGGGCCAGCGGGCCCATCGACCAGCCGTCACCGGCGATGTGGTGGATCACCAGGACCAGCACCTGCTCGTGCTCCGCGGTGGTGAACAGCCAGGCCCGGATCGGCGCCTCGACGGCCAGGTCGAAGGCGTGGTTCTTGGCCGCCGCGACTGCCTGCGGGAGCTCCTCCGCGCCGACCGTGGCAGTGGTCAGCCGCCAGTCGAGCTCGTCGAGCGTGAGGATGCGCTGGTAGGGCTCGTCGTCGGCGGTCGCGAAGACCGTGCGCAGCACCTCGTGACGCTCGATGACGTCCCGCAGCGCCGCCTCCAGCGCGGCCGGGTCGACCTCGCCCGTCAGCGGCAGCACGACGGGCAGGTTGTAGGTGGGGCTGGGGCCCTCCAGCTGGCCGATGAACCACAGGCGCTGCTGCGCGTAGGAGAGCGGCAGCCGCTCGGGCCGCTCCTGGACGGTCAGCGCCGCCCGCGCCTCGCCCGCTCCGTGCAACCGGGCCGCGAGGCCGGCGACGGTCGGCGTCTCGAACAGGGCCCGCAGCGGCAGTTCCACGCCGAGCAGCGCCCGGACCCGGCTGAGCAGCCGGATCGCGGAGAGCGAGTGGCCGCCGAGAGTGAAGAAGTCGTCGTCCACGTCGACGCTGTCGCGCTTGAGGATCTGGGCGAAGGCCCCGCACAGGATCTCCTCCTGCGGGGTCGACGGACCGCGGCCGGTGTCCGCGTCGGCCGTGAGGTCGGGCTCCGGCAGGGCATCGCGGTCCAGCTCGCCGTTGAAGGTCAGCGGGAGCGCGTCCAGCACGACGACCGCCGAGGGGACCAGGTGCTCGGGCAGGCGGGCCACGGTGAGCCGCCGCAGCGTGCGCGCCAGCCCGGCCGGCTCGTTGCCCGGCTCGGCCGGGACGACGTAGGCGACCAGGTGCTTGTCGCCCGCCTGGTCCTCGACAGCCACCACGGCGACCTCGCCGACGGCGGCGTGCTCGGCCAGGACGCTCTGCACATCGCCGAGGACGACCCGGCGTCCGTGGATCCGGACGAGCTCGTCGGCGCGTCCGAGCAGCACCAGCTGCCCGTCGGCGGTCCACTTGGCCAGGTCGCCGGTGCGGTACATGCGCCGTCCGTCCGGCACGAACGGGTCGGCGACGAACCGGGCGGCAGCGAAGCCGGGGTGGCCGGGGAAGCCGTCCAGGCCCGGGTCGGAGACGTAGAGCTCGGCGGAGACGCCGGGCAGGACCGGCGAGAGGTACTCGTCCAGGACGTAGAGGCGGGAGGTGTCGGCGCAGAGGCCGCCCTCCGGCGTCAGACCGCCGACGAGCAGTTGGGCGACCGTCTCAGGGCCGGCGTCGCTCCACTCCCCCAGCACCTGCCGCTTCTCGGCGTCGGTGAGCACCTCGATCTGGTTGAGCCGCAGCTCGGGTCCGCCCACGACGAGTTCGAGGACGCGGGCCCAGCGCTCGGCGATCCGCTGCACGGAGTCGGCGTCGAACAGGTCGGCCGCACCGCGGACGATCCACTTCAGCCCGGCGGGGCGTCCCTCGGTGTCGGCGGACTCCTCGATGGAGAGGTCGAGGTCGAACTTGGCCGCCGAGGCTCGCACGGGCGGGGCCGTGAACGGCCCGACGGCGGGCTCGGCGACGGTCCGCACACCGGCCGACATGACGAGCAGGACCTGGTAGAGCGGGTTGCGGGCCAGCGAGCGGGTCGGCGCGAGTTCCTCGACCAGGCGCTCGAACGGCACGTCCTGGTGCAGGTAGGCGTCCAGTCCGGTGCGCCGCACCCGGTCCAGGACCTCGCGGAAGGTCGGGTCGCCGGTCAGGTCGTTGCGCATGACCAGGGTGTTGATGAAGAACCCGACCAGGTCGTCCAGGGCCTCGTCGGTACGTCCGGCCGCCGACACGCCCAGGGGGATGTCGGTGCCGGCGCCGAGCCGGGACAGCAGGACCACGAGGGCGGCCTGGAGCACCATGAAGACCGTCACCCCCTCGGCGCGGGCCAGCTCGGCGAGCTGCGCGTGGACCTCGGCGTCGACCCCGAACTCGGCCGCGTGGCCGCGGTGGCTCTCCATGTCCGGACGCGGGTGGTCGAAGGGCAGGTCGAGCTCTTCGGGCGCGTCGGCGAGGGTCTCGCGCCAGTAGGCGATCTGGCGGGAGATCAGGCTGTCGGGGTCCTGGTCGTCGCCGAGCAGGTCGCGCTGCCAGATCGCGTAGTCCGCGTACTGCACCGGCAGCGGCTCCCAGACGGGGGCCTCGCCGGCGCAGCGGGCGGCGTAGGCGGCGCGCACGTCGCGGGTCAGCGGCGTCATCGACCAGCCGTCCCACGCGATGTGGTGCACGACGATGACGAGCTCGTGCGCGTCCGGCGCCGTCGAGAGAAGCCAGGCGCGGATGGGGGCCTCGACAGCGAGGTCGAAGGCGTAGTCGGTCGCGCCGGGCTGGGCCGGGTCGGCGGTGTGCAGCTGCCAGTCCAGCTCGTCCATAGTGAGGATCCGCTGGTGGGGCTCGCCGTCGGCGACGGCGAAGACGGTGCGCAGCACCTCGTGGCGCTCCAGCACGTCGCGCAGCGCGGCGGCGAGTGCCTCGCGGTCGACCTCGCCGGCCAGCCGCATCCGGACGGAGCTGTTGTAGGTGGCGCTCGGACCTTCCAACTGGCCGACGAACCAGAGGCGCTGCTGGGCGTAGGAGAGCGGCAGCCGCTCGGGCCGCTGCTGCACGGTCAGCGCGGTGCGGACCTGTCCGGCTGCCTCGCCGAGGCGCAGGGCCAGGCGGGCGGCGGTGCGGGCCTCGAAGAGGGTCCGCAGCGGCAGTTCGACCCCGAGGAGGGTGCGGATGCGGGAGACGAGGCGGGTGGCGAGGAGGGAGTGGCCGCCGAGGGTGAAGAAGTCGTCGTCGACGCCGACGCTCGGCAGGCCCAGGACCTGCGCGAACGCGCCGCACAGCAGTTCCTCCTGGACGGTGGCCGGGCCGCGTCCGGAGCCGGCGGCGCCGCCGTACTGCGGCGCCGGGAGGGCGCGGCGGTCGAGCTTGCCGTTGGTCGTGGTCGGCAGTGCGTCCAGCAGGACAACGGCGGAGGGGACCATGTACTCCGGCAGCCGCTCCGCGGCGAACGCCAGGACGCTGTCGATCAAGGTGTCGTTCTGCTGCGTGGGGACGAGGTAGGCGACCAGGCGCTTGTCGCCGGGGGTGTCCTCGCGGGCGATGACCGCGGCCTGGGCGACGTCCGGGTGGGCGGCGATGACGGCCTGGACCTCGCCGGGTTCGATGCGGAAGCCGCGGATCTTGACCTGGTCGTCGTTGCGGCCCAGGTAGACCAGCTGGCCGTCAGCCGTCCAGCGGGCCTGGTCGCCGGTGCGGTACATCCGCTCACCTGTCGCGCTGAACGGGTTGGCGACGAAACGGTCCGCCGTCAACCCGAAGCGGCCGACATACCCGCGCGCCAACTGCACACCCGCGAGATACAGGTCACCGCCGACGCCGACCGGAACCGGCCGGAGCCGGTCGTCCAGCACATAGGTCTGCGTGTTGAACACCGGCGCACCGATCGGCACCGGCGCGCTCTCCACGGACGGGACGCACTGCCACGCGGTGACGTCGACGGACGCCTCCGTCGGACCGTAGAGGTTGTGCAGGTGGGCCGTCTCACCGAGCAGTTGGAAGAACCGTTCCTGCGCCTCCCAGGGGAGCGCTTCGCCGCTGCACATCACCGCGCGCAGGCTGGTGCACTCGGCGGCGGCCGGTTCGGCCAGGAACGCCTGCAGCATGGAGGGGACGAAGTGGGTGACGGTCACGCCCTGACTGCGGATCAGCTCGGCCAGGTAGGCCGGGTCCTTGTGCCCGCCCGGCTTCGCCACCACCAGGGTGGCACCCTCCAGCAGCGGCCAGAAGAACTCCCACACCGACACGTCGAACCCGAACGGCGTCTTCTGCAACACCCGATCCGCCGCCGTCAGCCC
>NZ_JBGCCA010000065.1:0-21535 GCF_041261265.1 Streptacidiphilus sp. MAP12-33 | reverse complement strand
AGATCTTCGTCAAGGGCGAGGTCATCAAGACCGTGCCGGAGTCGAAGATCGTGGAGACCCTGATCGAGGAGGCCCTCAAGCTCGCCGAGCAGATGCAGGAGGCCGGGGTCGAGTCCGGCACCCCGACCGTCGTCGCCGCCGAGTAGGACCGAGCAGCACCAAGCAGCGCCAAGCAGCACCGAGCAGGACCGCAGTACAGACCTGGGGTTGACGTGGCCCGGCCCGCCGGGCCACCGTCGACCCCAGGTTGGTTGTTTTACGCCTTGGCTCAGGGGGTCGCCAGGGCCGTATGAGGAGATAGGGTGCCCCCGTGTTGAGCAGTTCTGTGGCGACGACGCGTGTGCTGACGCCTGCGGACCTGCCGGCCGCGCTCGAGGTGCTGGACCGCGACCCGATCGAGAACGCCTTCGTGGCGGCCCGGGTCGCCGTCGCCGGACTCGACGCCTGGCGGCTCGGCGGGGAGATGTGGGGCTTCTTCGAGCACGGCAGGCTGGAGGCGTTGTGCTACTCCGGTGCCAACCTGGTGCCGTTGAGCGCGTCCTCCGCCGCTGTCCAGGCCTTCGCCGACCGCGCCCGCAAGCAGGGACGCCGCTGCTCCTCCGTCGTCGGTCCGGCCGCGGCCGTGGCCGAGCTGTGGTCGCTGCTGGAACCGCACTGGGGCTCCGCCCGCGAGGTCCGCGCCCGGCAGCCGTTGATGGCCACCTGGGAGCCGTCCCGCGAGATCGCCCCCGACCCGCGGGTGCGGCGGGTGCGCCGCGACGAGATGGACCTGCTGCTGCCCGCCTGTGTGGCGATGTTCACCGAGGAGGTCGGCGTCTCGCCGCTCGCCGGTGACGGTGGCCTGCTCTATCGCGCCCGGGTCGCCGAGCTCGTCACCAGCGGTCGCGCGTTCGCCCGCTTCGAGGGCGACAAGGTGGTCTTCAAGGCCGAGATCGGTGCGGCGACCGAGCGCGCCTGCCAGATCCAGGGCGTCTGGGTGGCCCCCGAGTTCCGTGGTCGCGGCCACAGCGAGAGCGGGATGGCCACTGTCACCGAGATCGCGCTGCGCGAGGTGGCCCCCGTCGCCAGCCTCTACGTGAACGACTACAACGTGGTCGCACGCGCGGCCTACCGTCGGGTGGGGTTCACCGAAATCGGTGCGTTCATGAGCGTGCTGTTCTGACTTTGACGTGTGATGTGAGCGTCGTGTGCACGCGCGTGGTGCTTGTGTGACGATTGTCGATTTGCCCCTCTCGTACGGGTGCGCGGCATGCATACACTCGCGCCGTCCTCGTCCCGCCGACCGCGCGTGACCGTCCCCGTCCGCCGCCGTCCCCGGGACGCCCCCGAAGGAAGGACGGCGCGTGTTACCTCACCGACCCAACCCTCGACGCCGCAGCCCCCGCCGCCGGACGTCCCGCCGGCTCCCCCTGCTGGCCGGGCTCCTCACCGCCCTGCTGGGCCTCGCGGCCCTCCTCGGCAGCGCGCTCGCCGCGACCGCCCCGAACCCGCCGGGCGCTCCAGCCGCCCAGCCGCCCGCCGTCCCGAACGCGGACTGCACGCTCAAGGTCCCGGCTGCCCCGCTCACCGCGGTCGGCCTGGCCTCCCCCTACCTGCTCACCGCGACCGACGCGGCCAAGGGCCCCTGCCACGAGGCCGACGCGGCCCAGTCCGCCTTCGTCCAGGCCACCGTCCTGAACCCGGCCACCGGAGCCGTATTCGTCTACGACCCGCTGGTGATCGACCGCGGCACCCGGCCCGCCCGCGCGGCGGTCGTCCCCAAGCTGCCCGCGCACGCCGTGGTGGGCCTCTGGTTCGGCTTCAACGGCAACAACCTGACGCTCGGTGGGAGTACCGCCGCGGGACGTTGCGTCAACGGCACGCGCGGCTCGATCTTCGGTCAGTTCGCCTACTGCAACGCCCCCGCCTTCTTCTCCGCCGCGCGCGGCGCGGAGCGGGCCGGGCGGCTCAAGGTGCCGCCGCTCGGCGTCGGACGCGACGGCGCACCCTGCCCGACCACCCGCGACTTCGGCATCGTCGACCAGGATCAGAGCGACAACGTCACCACCGCCTACCTGGCCACCCCCGACGGCCGCATCGCGCAGCGCACCGCCGCCGACACGGCGGCGCTCGGGCCGCAGGGTGCGGTGGACCTGGCCAACGGCAGCGACAACCTGCTGCTGACCGCCTTCGTCGACCCCGCCCTCGGCTGCACCCCGTGGACCGCGCCCGACCTCGCCGACCCCGGCCACAGGGCGACCGCCCTGGCCCTCGACGAACTCCAGGCCGCCGCGGACCAGGGCACGCCTGTCGCCCTGGTCCCGCGCAACGACCCGATGGTGCTCGGCGCGAACGGCGCGCAGAGCCGCACCAAGACGAACCTGTACCGCGTCGGCGTCGACCAGGCCCCGGTCGGCGCGGGCAAGGGCACCGACCAGGGCGACGGCCCGACGTACTGCGCCCGCCTGGCGAGCGGCGGTGCCGCACGCCTCACCGCCGACGGGGCACTCTTCACGGCCGCTGTCTCGCCGACGACGGGTCAGAACCTCGCGGACTTCCTCAGCCAGCGGTTGGCCGCGTCCTTGCAGAACCTCGGCTGCCCGCAGCAGCAGTCGGCGACGCCCGCGGGTCCGGGCTCGCCGTCGCCGTCGCCGTCGCCGTCGGCATCGGCATCGGCGTCCGCGACGGGGACCGGTCCGGCCGCTCCCGCCTCCGGCGCCCCGACGGCCACCGGCACGGGTGCTCCTGCGTCAGAGGCCCCGGCCTCAGATACCCCGACGGGAACAGGAGCCGCCTCGCCGAAGCTGGTGCCGCCCGCGGGCGCGGGCGGCACGCCGGGGACGGCCGAAGGTGCCGGTCCGGCCGACAGCCCGAGCCTGGCCCTGGTCGGAGACGTCGTGCCCAGCCCCAGCCCGGTTCTGCCCAGCGCGGTTGCGTCCGGCGGTGCCGGGATGATCGGGTCCGCGACGATGATCGCCGCTCCGTCCGTCACCGCGTCCGTCGCCACGTCCGTCACCGCGTCCACCAAGGCGCCGGTTCGTGCGACACCGACGCATGGGCGGCTCGCCGACACCGGGGCGAGCCCGAGGCTGTGGCCGTTCGCCGGGATGGCGGTCGCGGTGCTGCTGCTCGGCTGTTCGGTGCGGCTGCTGACGGGAGCCCGCCGGCACCCGCAGCGCAGGCACTGACCGCCGCCGCGGTCCGGCCGGTGCGGGCCGCGCGCCTGCCGGGCCGCATGGTTGATCGTCCGTCCCAGGCGGTAGCGTCCGCATATGGACGAAGTCAGGATCGAGCCCGTCGATCTCGCCGTGTACGCGGCCGCCGCACTGGACGTGCAGGCGGTCGCGTTCGGCCTCGGGCCGGAGGAGGTCGCGCTGCGCCTGCAGATCGTCCAGCGGCACGCCGAGATCGCCGGGGTCCGCGCGTTCGGGGCCCTGCACCACGGGGTCCTCGTCGGCTTCGGGTACGGCATGCCCAACGACCGCGGCTACTGGTGGAGCACCGTCATCGAGCCCTACCTCGCGGCCAACGGCCATGCGGCCTGGCTCGACCAGGCCTTCTCCGTCACCGAGCTGCACGTCCATCCCCGCTACCAGGGGCTCGGACTGGGCCGCGCGCTGATCACGACCCTGTGCGCGGCCAGCGAACTGCCGCGCACCATCCTCTCCGCCGTGGACCGGGAGACGCCCGCAAGGGCGCTCTACCGGTCACTCGGCTACCAGGACCTCGCCCGGCGCGTCATGTTCCCCAACACCGTGCTGCCCTACGCGGTGATGGGCGCGGCGCTGCCGCTGGCTATTTCGTCCGGTCGTCGTCCGAACGGTGTTCCGCGCTCCGCTCCGCGTGCGCCCTTCGGGCCTCCCTGAGCTGCTCGGTGACCATCGACAGCCGGAACAGCGCCAGCACCAGCCCCGCGGCCAGGAAGCACCCCAGCGGACCGTAGACGATCACGTCGTACTGGCTGCGCATCCACAGCGTCAGGGCCGACAGGGCCGGGACGCCCAGCAACGCCGCCAGGTACCAGCGACCGGGGGCCACCAGTGCCAGCGCGACGGCCAGCAGCGGGTACAGCAGGAACGCGTGCGGCAGCGCACCCGCGAGCAGCGCCGTCACCGGCACCAGCAGCGTGGCCAGCAGCAGTGGCAGCCGCGTGTGGTGCAGCCGCGGGCGCAGCGCGGTCAGCACGGTCGCGCAGTACAGCACCGCGAACACGCCCAGCACCAGCAGGGCCAGCATCGGCCTCGGGTACTGGCCGTGCAGCACGTCGGAGTTGAGCGGCACGAGGGCCAGCAGGACCCACGGCAGCAGCAGGTAGGGGCTGAAGCGCGGGGCCCGTTCGATCTCGTCGTCGGTCAGAGGTCGGCGGCGTGGCGGCTCTGCCACAGGTACATCACTCCGGGCGTTTCGACAGGGGAGGGGACGGGGGTCACAGCCTGGCGGCGAATTCGAGGAAGAGCGACGCGTGTCTGGTGTCGCCCACGTCCAGGCTCCACAGGCCCGCCTCGACGGTGCGGAAGAGGGTCCAGCCGCGCAGCCGCTCCGGGTCGACGGCCGCGTCGGCGGCGAGCCGCTGAAGCCGGCGACGGGCGGCGGCCTCCGGGCCCGGGGAGCCGGCCAGGGTGTCCAGCCGGTCCTGGGCGAGCCAGGCGAGGTCGTAGGCGCGTTCGCCGACGAGCGGCTTGGGGTCGATCGCGAGCCAGGGCGCGCGCTCGGCCGACAGCACGTTGCCGTGATGGTAGTCGCCGTGGAGCAGCAGCCGCTCCTCGCGGGCGGCGCTGTCCTGCAGCAGGGTGGCGGAGACGTCGAGGGCCTCGTCGACGAGCGGCAGCAGGTCGGCGGCGGCCGGAATCGCCCGACGGCGCGTCAGTTCCTCCCGCAGGCCGCCGACGTACGCCTCGACCGTGGTGAACGGGTGGTCCTCGGGCGGCGCGACCCAGAGCCGGCGCAGCGTGCCGAGCGCCTCCAGCATGGCCTTGTTCTCGGGCAGCGAGCGCAGGGAGACGTCGCCCTGGGCGCGCTCCAGCAGCATGGCGCCGTCCTCGGGCGCGCAGGCGTACATCCGCACGGCGCCGTGGCCGTCCCAGTGCGCGAGCGCCGCGTGCTCCTGCTCGCCCTCCGGGTGCGGATACCCCAGCTTCAGCGCGGCGGGCGAGCCGTCCGCGCGGCGCACGAGCAGGACCAGGCTGATCTGCCCTCCGGGCTCGCAGACGCGCTCCAGCGTCAGCTCCCACCGCGCGAGGTACGCCTCGGCGAGCCCCGGCAGTGTGTCGAGCCACGCCTGCCCGGCGTCGGACGCCCAGCAGCGGACGGTCTCCTGGAGCCGTACGGGAATGCTGATGGCTGGTGCCGTCATGCTCGCCCTTCGTCGTGATCGTGCTGCCATTGTCGACCATTCACCTGTGCGAGGTTGCACCTCCGGGGGCGCGGGGCTCGGCCCGATGAACTGCGTGCGCGAGCAACCCACCCGAGGGAGATGGCCCTGTCCGCTCGGGCATCTCACGGCCCGCGGTGGCTTGTCGCGCACGCAGTTCATGGGCAGTTCCCCGCGCCGGGGGTCCGGCTCAGTGGTCCGGCAGGCCGGGGAAGGGGGTGGAGGTGGCGCCCCAGGACTGGGCGCGGAGGGCGGTGAGGCGGAGTTGGGTGGCGGCCTCGTCGCGGAACGCGTGGGCGCTGGCCTGGACGGCGTTGGCGTAGACCGCCGCCAGGCGGGACTCCAGAAGGGCCGCCAGGCGGCGGGCCGAGGCGGTGTCGGTGACCTCGAAGGGCAGCGTGTACGCCGCCGCGGCCGCCTGCGGGGTCGCGCCGGAGGCGGTGATCAGGGACTCCAGGGTGTCCCGGCGGGCGCGGTGCAGGTCGAAGTCCGAGGTCGCCTGGGAGCGGCGGCCGCCGGAGAGGAGCGCGCCGAGGACGCCGTAGCCGAAGACCGTCGCCTGCTCGGCGCCCAGCGCCGCCTGCAGGGCGTCCAGCTCGGACGCGGTCGGCCGCAGCCGGGCCAGGCTCGGGACGGTGGCGGCCGGCACCCGGCCGCCCAGCTGGACGGTCCGCTGCGCGGCGCCCGCGCCGATCGAGGCCAGCAGTCTCGCCAGCACGGGGGAGACGACCTGCAGTTGCGTCACGCACAGCGAGACCAGCCCGGCCTCGCCGCTCGCCAGCTCCGCGTCACCCGGGCGCGCCCTGGCCCCGGAGGCCGTGGCCGGAGCCGTCGGCGAGGCGGAGACCGGAGCCGACGCCGACGCCGACGCCGATGCCGGGGAGACCGGAGCCGCAGCCGACGCCGAGGGGGACGCGGCGTGCCCGCCGGCGCCCAGCGCCGCGAGCTGCGTGGCCAGGCCCCGCCGCAGCTCCGTGTGCGCGGCCGCGCTGTCGTACCCCGCGAGTAGCGTCGTCATCGCCGCACCGACCTGCTGCCGGGCGGCGGTGTCGAGGTCGACGGGCGTCGGGCGCGGGCTCGCGGACGCGTGCCCGGAGCGGGCCGAGGAGGAGGCGTCGCTGCCGCACGCGCTGAGCGTGCCGAGCGAGGCGAGCAGCCCGGCCGTGAGCAGGCTGCGGCGGCGAAGGGAGGCGGCCATGAGCAGGGACGTTACCGTGTGATCCAAAGGTGTGTGAGGGCGCAGGGGATTTGTGCCGAATCGGCGGTGGGCGGGCCGACCGGTTAGGCTGTGGGGCGCGCTCGGGAGCGATCAGACCCCGGGGGCGACCAGACCTTCTGACAACAGCAGACGCGGCCGAGGAGTATTCGGATGAGCACCACCCTGAACGACCGGCTGCACGATCTGCTGGAGCCCCTCGCCGCCTCGGCGGGTGTGGATCTGGAGGAGGTCAAGGTCGCCCGCATCGGCGGCAGCCGGGTGCTGGAGGTCGTGGTCGACGCCGACGGCGGGGTGGACCTGGACACCGTGGCCGAGCTGAGCCGCGAGTTCGGCGAGGCCCTGGACGGCACCGACCTGATGGGCGAGGCGGAGTACCGGCTGGAGGTCGGCTCCCCGGGCGCCGAGCGCCTGCTGGCCCAGCCGCGCCACTGGCGTCGCGCTGTCACCCGCCTGGTCAAGGCCCAGCTCACCACCGGTGGCGAGCTCACCGGCCGGGTGCTGGAGTCGGACGACGAGGGTGTGCTCCTGGAGATCCCGCCGGTCAAGGGCCGGGGCAAGGTCACCGAGCGGCGCCTGGCTTTCACCGAGATCGCCAAGGCGCGCGTGCAGCTGGAGTTCAACCGCAAGGACTCCGCTGCCGAAGAAGACATTGTGGACGAGGACATCGACATCGAGCCGGACGACGCCTCCGACGAGGCGTGAGTCCCTAACTTAAGAGAGAAGAGGAGGCGTAGCCATGGACATCGACATGAGCGCCCTGCGTGGACTGGTCCGCGAGCGTGAGATCAACTTCGACCTGCTGGTCCAGGCGATCGAGTCGGCCCTCCTCATTGCGTACCACCGCACTGAGGGCTCGCGCACGAAGGCCCGCGTCGAGCTGAACCGCGAGAACGGCCACGTCACCGTCTGGGCCACCGAGGACCCGGACGAGGTCGAGGACGGCGCGACCCCGCGTGAGTTCGACGACACCCCGACCGGCTTCGGCCGGATCGCGGCGAGCACCGCCAAGCAGGTGATCCTGCAGCGTCTGCGTGACGCCGAGGACGAGACCACGTTCGGCGAGTACGCCGGCCGCGAGGGCGACATCGTCACCGGCGTGGTCCAGCAGGGCAAGGACCCGAAGAACATCCTGGTCGACATCGGCAAGATGGAGGCCATCCTGCCGCCGCAGGAGCAGGTGCCGACCGAGGAGTACAAGCACGGGCTGCGCCTGAAGTGCTACGTCGTCTCGGTCAAGAAGGGCGTGCGCGGTCCGTCCGTGACGCTCTCGCGCACGCACCCCAACCTGGTGCGGAAGCTCTTCGCCCTGGAGGTCCCGGAGATCGCCGACGGCAGCGTCGAGATCGCCGCGATCGCTCGTGAGGCCGGTCACCGCAGCAAGATCGCGGTCTGGACGAACAAGCCGGGCCTGAACGCCAAGGGCGCCTGCATCGGCCCGATGGGCCACCGCGTGCGCCAGGTCATGGGCGAGCTCATGGGCGAGAAGATCGACATCGTCGACTGGTCGGACGACCCGGCGGAGATGGTCGCCAACGCGCTGTCCCCCGCTCGGGTGACGAAGGTCGAGATCGTCGACTACGACACCCGTTCGGCCCGTGTCACGGTGCCGGACTACCAGCTCTCGCTGGCCATCGGCAAGGAGGGCCAGAACGCCCGCCTCGCCGCGCGCCTGACGGGCTGGCGGATCGACATCCGGCCCGACACCGAGGGCTCGGAGAGCGCCGGGGAAGGTTCCCGCGCCTGACGGCGTTGATCAGTGGGTGTCGACCGCGGTTATCCGCGTGCGGATAAACCGGGTCGGAACGAAGACCATCAGAGGGGTAGACTTGGACGTGTCTGGCCGGACGCGCAACGCGGCATGCCCGGAACGCACCTGCGTGGGTTGTCGGAAGCGAGCGGCCAAACACGATCTGCTGCGTGTCACGGCGGTCGAGGACGTTCTCGTCCCCGATCCTCGCGGCACGTCGCCCGGTCGGGGCGCCTATGTGCATCCCGAGCCGGGCTGCCTCGTGTCGGCCGTGCGCCGACGGGCGTTCCCGCGGGCGTTGCGCCGGCCGGGGCCGCTGGACACCGCCGAACTCGAGCGGTTCCTCGGGGCGAAGGCTCAGTAGCAGGCAAGCCGAGCAAGTCAGGTAACAGGTACCTCGCGAAGTCGAAAGTAGGTCGAGATTGCGATGAGCACTCGATGAGTACGCGATGAGTACGGCATGAGGCAATAACGACGGTCCGGCGGAGAACCCGGACCTAGAAGGAGCGAAGTGGCTAAGGTCCGGGTATACGAACTCGCCAAGGATCTGGGCGTTGAGAGCAAGGTCGTCATGGCCAAGCTCCAAGAGCTCGGTGAGTTCGTCCGTTCGGCGTCGTCGACCATCGAGGCGCCTGTTGTTCGCAAGCTCGAGCTTGCGTTCGGTGGAGGCTCTGCCCCCGCCAAGTCCGCGGCGAAGTCCGCGGCCCCCAAGCCGGCCGGTGCCGGCCCGAAGCCGGGTGCCCCGCGCCCGGCCGCCCCCGCGCCCGCGGCTCCCAAGCCGGGTGCCCCCAAGCCGGTCGCAGCGGCCCCCGCCGCGCCGGTTGCCCCGGCCGCGCCCGCGGCGCCGCGTCCCGCGGCCACCCCGGGTCCGCGTCCGGCTCCGCGTCCGGCCGCGCCGGCCGCCGAGTTCTCGGCTCCGGCTCCGGCTGCCGAGGCCCCCGCGGCTCCGGCCGCCCCGCGTCCGGCCGGCAACGCGCCGCGTCCCGGTGCCCCGCGTCCGGCCACGCCGGGTGCGCGTCCGTCCGGGCCGCGCCCGGGCAACAACCCCTTCACGTCCAGCAACACCGGCATGGCTCGTCCGGGCGCCCCGCGTCCGGACCGTGGCGAGCGTCCGGAGCGTGGCGAGCGTGGCGCCGGTGCCCCCGACGCCCGTGGCCCGCGTCCCGGTGGCGCGCCGCGTCCGGGTGCCCCCGGTGGCGCCCGCGACGACCGTGGCCCCCGTCCGGGCGGTGCCCGTGACGGTGGCGCTCCGCGTCCCGGTGGTGCCCCGCGTCCCGGTGGTGCTCCCGGCGCCGGTGCCCCGCGTCCGGGCGGCGCTCCCGCTCCCGGTGGGATGCCGCGTCCGCAGGGCCCGCGTCCGACCCCGAGCGGCATGCCGCGCCCGAACCCGGGCATGATGCCGCAGCGTCCGGCCGGCCCGCGTCCGGGTGGTCCCGGCGCGCGTCCCGGTGGTCCGGGTGCCCGTCCGGGTGGCGGCGCCGGTGGCGCGCGTCCCGGCTTCCAGGGTCGTCCGGCCGGTCCCGGCTCGCGTCCGGCGGGTGGCGGCTTCGGCGGCCCGCGTCCGGGTGGCGGCGGCGGTGGCGGCGGCTTCGGTGCCCGTCCGGCGGGTGGCGGCGGCTTCGGCGGTCGTCCCGGTGGTCCGGGTGCCCGTGGCGGCACGCAGGGTGCCTTCGGCCGTGGCCCCGGTGGCCGTCCGGCCCGTGGCCGTAAGTCGAAGCGTGCGAAGCGCCAGGAGTACGAGGCCATGCAGGCCCCGTCCATCGGTGGCGTGATGCTGCCGAAGGGCCACGGCGAGACCGTGCGCCTTTCGCGTGGCGCGTCGCTGACGGACTTCGCGGACAAGATCAACGCCAACCCGGCCGCGCTCGTCTCCGTGATGTTCAACCTCGGCGAGATGGTCACCGCGACCCAGTCGGTCTCCGACGAGACGCTGCAGCTGCTCGCCGGCGAGATGGGCTTCACGCTCGAGATCGTCAGCCGTGACGACGAGGACCGCGAGCTGCTCGAGTCCTTCGACATCGACTTCGGCGAGAACGAGGGCGACGAGGACGACCTGCGTCCGCGTCCGCCGGTCGTGACCGTCATGGGTCACGTCGACCACGGTAAGACCCGCCTGCTCGACGCCATCCGCAAGACCAACGTGGTCGCGGGCGAGGCCGGTGGCATCACCCAGCACATCGGTGCCTACCAGGTCGTCACGGACGTCAACGGCGAGGAGCGTGCGATCACGTTCCTCGACACCCCGGGTCACGAGGCGTTCACCGCCATGCGTGCCCGTGGTGCCAAGTCCACCGACATCGCGATCCTGGTGGTCGCGGCCAACGACGGTGTCATGCCGCAGACGGTCGAGGCGCTCAACCACGCCAAGGCCGCCGGTGTCCCGATCGTCGTCGCGGTCAACAAGATCGACGTCGAGGGTGCGGACCCGGTCAAGGTCCGCGGTCAGCTGACCGAGTTCGGTCTGGTGGCCGAGGAGTACGGCGGCGACACCATGTTCGTCGACATCTCCGCCCGCCAGGGTCTGAACATCGACTCCCTGCTGGAGGCCGTGGTCCTGACCGCGGACGCCAGCCTGGACTTGCGCGCCAACCCGGAGCAGGACGCTCAGGGCATCGCGATCGAGGCCCACCTGGACAAGGGCCGCGGCGCCATGGCGACGCTGCTCGTCCAGCGCGGTACCCTCCGCGTCGGTGACTCGATCGTCGTCGGTGACAGCTACGGCCGCGTCCGCGCCATGCTCGACGAGAACGGCAACAACCTGCAGGAGGCCGGTCCCTCGCGTCCGGTCCTGCTGCTCGGTCTCACCTCGGTGCCCCGCGCCGGCGACAGCTTCATCGTCGTCGACGAGGACCGCACGGCCCGCCAGATCGCCGAGAAGCGCTCGGCCCGCGACCGCAACGCCATGTTCGCGCGTCGTCCGGTCCGCGTCTCGCTCGAGGACCTGGACAAGGCCATCGCCGCCGGCGGCATCCAGAACCTGAACCTCATCATCAAGGGTGACGTCTCCGGTTCCGTGGAGGCCCTGGAGGACGCGCTGCTCAAGCTGGACGTGGGCGAGGAGGTCGAGCTCCGCATCCTGCACCGCGGTGTGGGTGCGATCACCGAGTCCGACGTCGACCTGGCCATGGGCTCCGACGCCATCATCCTGGGCTTCAACGTCCGGGCCGAGGGTCGTGCCCGCACGGCCGCGGACCGCGAGGGCGTCGACATCCGCTACTACTCGGTCATCTACCAGGCGATCGAGGAGATCGAGGCGGCGCTCAAGGGCCTGCTCAAGCCGGAGTACGAGGAGGTGCGCCTCGGCTCCGCGGAGATCCGCGAGGTCTTCCGCTCCTCCAAGTTCGGCAACATCGCCGGTGTGCTGGTCCGCGAGGGCCTGCTGCGCCGCAACGCCAAGGCCCGCCTCATCCGCGACGGCAAGGTCGTGGCGGAGAACCTCACCATCGAGGGTCTGCGCCGCTTCAAGGACGACGCGACCGAGGTCCGCGAGGGCTTCGAGGCCGGTGTCACCCTGGGGTCGTTCAACGACATCAAGGTCGAGGACACCATCGAGACCTACGAGATGCGCGAGAAGCCGCGCTCGTAAGTCCCTGAGGTAGAAGAGGGGGCCGGGAGACGGAAGCAATTCCGTCGACCGGCCCCCTCCTCGCTCGGTACGGTTGAGGACAGCGGTTCACATCCGTCCCCGAGGCCTCACAGGTCGGCGTGACCTGTCACACATGTTCGTGGGAACACTTTCGTTCGACCTGCTCCTGGGTGATATTCACTCCCTCAAGGAGAAGCGGTCGATCGTCCGGCCCATCGTGGCCGAACTGCAGCGCAAGTACAGCGTGTGCGCTGCGGAGACCGGAAACCAGGATCTGCACCGCCGGGCCGAGATCGGCCTGGCCGTCGTTTCCGGCGAGGCGTCCTACGTCGTCGAGATCCTGGACAGCTGCGAGCGGCTGGTGTCGGGGAGACCCGAGGTGCAGCTGCTGTCGGCGAGGCGCAGGCTTCGCGATGACGAGGACGAGTAGGACAATCGGACAGGGCGCCCCAAGGAGGGCGTCTGCGGGTACCGTTCCCACGGTGCCCACCAGCACGAGGAGGACCAGTGACCGACACCGCGAGGGCGCGCAAGCTCGCAGACCGCATTCGGGTGGTCGTCGCGGAGACGCTCCAGCGGCGGATCAAGGATCCCCGTCTCGGGTTCGTCACCATCACCGACGCCCGCGTGACCGGTGACCTGCGTGAGGCCACCATCTTCTACACCGTCCACGGCGACGAGACGGAGCGCGAGGCCTCGGCCGCCGCGCTGGAGAGCGCCAAGGGCGTCCTGCGCTCGACCGTCGGGCGCGAGACGGGCGTGCGGTTCACCCCGACGCTCACCTTCGTCCTGGACGCGATCCCGGACACCGCCCGTCACCTGGACGACCTGCTCGTCAAGGCGGCGGCCCAGGACGCCGAGGTGCGCAGCGTCGCCGTCGGCAAGACCTTCGCCGGTGAGGCGGACCCGTACCGCAAGCCCGGTGAGCACGACGAGGACGACGACGTCGACCTCGAGGGCAACGCCGACGAGGCAGAGGACGCGTAGTCGTGTCCGGCCGGCAGGACCGTGTGGCCGGGACGCCCACCAGTGTGGTGGGGGTCCCGGCCCCTGCGCTGCCCGCTCCGCGTGCGGAGCTGCGGCGGCCGAGCGAGGCGGACTGGCGGGCGGTGCTCGACGCGATCGGCGCCGCCTCCTCCGTCGACCTGGTCGCCCATGTGATGCCCGACGGTGACGCGCTGGGTTCCGCGCTCGCGGTCGGCCTGGCGCTGCGGCAGCGCGGCGTCGAGGTACGCGTCTCCTTCGGCGACGACCCGCAGGTCGTGCCGGCCTCGCTCTCCTTCCTGCCCGGGCAGGAGCTCATCGTCCCTGCCGCGGACGTGCCCGAGCGGCCGGAGTTGATGATCAGCTTCGACGTCTCCGACGCGCGTCGGCTCGGCCTGCTGCTGGACAAGGCGCGGGCCGCGCGGGAGCTGGTCGTCGTCGACCACCACACCTCCAACGCGGGCTTCGGCACCCGCAGCCTGATCGACCCACTGGCGCCCGCGACGGCCGTCCTGGTGGACGAGCTGCTGCGGCGGCTCGGCGTCCCCCTGGACGAGCCGATCGCCACCTGCCTGTACGCGGGCGTCGCCAGCGACACCGGCTCGTTCCGCTATTCGGCGACCACGCCCGCCACCCACGAGTTCGCCTCCCGCCTGCTGGCGGCCGGTGTCCGGCACGACACCATCTCCCGGCAGCTGTGGGACACGCAGTCCTTCGGCTTCCTCAAGGTCCTGGCCGCCGCGTTGGAACGCGCCGAGCTGGAGCCGGCGGCCGCCGGTGGTCGCGGGCTGGTGTGGACGTGGGTGCCCTGGGCCGACCTGCTCGCGCACGGCGTCCCGCCGGAGCAGATCGAGGGCCTGATCGACGTGGTCCGCAAGGCCGCCGAGGCCGAGGTCGCCCTGGTCCTCAAGGAGGACCCGGACGGCAGCCTGCGCGGTTCCTCGCGCGCCAAGGGCGCCGTAGACGTCGCCGCGGCCTGCGGCGCGCTCGGCGGCGGCGGCCACGCCTACGCGGCCGGCTTCACCTCCCACCTGGGCGTCCCGGCGACGGTGGCCGCTTTCCGCGGTGCGCTGGCCGCGCTGGTCGTCCCCCCCGATCTCTGAACCGATCTCTGAACCGATCCCTGAAGAAAAGACTGAAACGCCTCGTGAAGCGCAAGGGCACCGGCCCCGACGGTCTGGTCATCGTCGACAAGCCGGCCGGGATCACCTCCCACACCGTCGTCGCCCGCATCCGCCGTCTGGCCGGCACCCGCAAGGTCGGCCACGCCGGCACGCTGGACCCGATGGCGACGGGCGTTCTGGTCGTCGGCAGCGAGAAGGCCACCCGGCTGCTGGGCCACCTGGCGCTGACGACGAAGACCTACGAGGCGACGATCCGCCTCGGCCAGACGACGATCACCGACGACGCCGAGGGCGAGGTCACCGCGTCCACCGCGGCGGACGCGGACACGGTCGCGGACGAGGCGGTCGCCGCCGGCGTCGCCAAACTGACCGGCGCGATCCTCCAGGTCCCGTCGAGCGTCAGCGCGATCAAGGTCGACGGCAAGCGCTCGTACGCGCGGGTGCGCGAGGGCGAGGAGGTCGAGCTGGCCGCCCGCCCGGTCACCGTCTCCCGCTTCGAGGTCCACGCGCGCAGGGACGCGGTGGCGGAGGACGGCACGGCGGTCGTCGACCTCGACGTGACGGTCGACTGCTCCTCCGGCACCTACATCCGCGCGCTGGCGCGCGACCTGGGCGCGGACCTTGGCGTCGGCGGCCACCTCACCGCGCTGCGCCGCACTCGTGTCGGCGCGTACGGGCTCGACCTGGCGCACACGCTGGAGGAGTTGGAGGACTCCTTCGCGGAGAAGGTGCTTCCCATCGCCGACGCCGCGGCGGCGGCGTTCCCCCGCTGGGACGTGGACGAGAAGCAGGCCCGCCTGCTGGCCAACGGCGTGCGTATCGACGCGCCCGGGCTCGGCCTCACCGGCCCGATCGCAGTCTTCGACCCGGAGGGTCGCTTCCTCGCGCTGATCGAGGAGCACGCGGGCAAGGCGAAGGTCATCGCCGTCTTCGTCTGACCTTCTCGCTCCCGCAGGTAGTTGCACCAGCCAGGGGCGCGGGGAACTGCGCGAGAAACCCACCCTAGGCGGCTGGCCCTGTACATGTCGGGACCAACCGCACGCCGGTGGCTTGTCGCGCAGTTCCCCGCGCCCCTGGCTGGTTGCAACGAAACCCCTGTCACTCCATCCAGCGAGCGCGTGAAGCGTGGGGACGGCGGGTGGGAGGGCATGCGGCGGGCAGCCGTTAAGCGGTGGGCAGCCTTCCGCTGGGTGGTGCGAGGGTGCGCGCCGCACGGCGGAAGGGCGGGGCGGTGGGGCCTGGGCTGGTGCGGGTCAGTGACACGCGGGGAACGCTGCGGGGGCTCGCCTTCGGGGTGGACCGGGACGGCACGCTGGTGACCGCACACGAGGTCGTCGACGGCCTCGCGGGCCTGCTGCTGGGCTACCCCGACGGCAGTTCCCTCCGGATTGCCGGGAGCGGCATCGTGCCGCTGCCGGCCTGCGGTCTCGCCCTGCTGCGGGCCGCGGTCCCGACCGGAGGGCCCTGGCCGCTCGCGGACGGGACTGCCACGCGACTGGTGACCGTCGCGGGGCCGGGCGCCGCCCTGCAGGGCGCGGTCACCGGGCTCGTCACCGCCCGCTACGAGGCGTCCGAGCGATTCTGGCTGCTGCCGGACGTCTGGCAGCTCGGCCTTGAACAGGCCCCCTACGGCCTGCCCGTTCATGCCGCGGGCGGCCCGGTCGTGGACGCCGAGACCGGCGCCGCCGTGGGCGTCGCGACGGCCGCGCTGCGCAGCCGTCGTCGGGGCGCGGTCCTGGCGGTGCGGCTGGGGGCCGTGGCCGCGGAGCCCGCCCTGGCGGACCTGCTGGCCCGCAACGCCGAGACCGTTCCGGCCCACGGCCGCGCGCTCAACCTCGCGGGCGTGCTGGAGCTCGCCGCCGCCGGGATCGACGCGGCCGCGACGGAGGCCGTGGCGCGGCGTGTGCCGCGCGTCGGCGGGCTGGTCGAGGCGGCGCAGGGGTGGGATCCGGTGCGACCGGTGCTCGCCGTCGTGGGTGAGGCGGGCAGCGGGCGGACGACGGAGCTGGCCGCCCTCGCCCTCCACCGCACCCGCGCCGCCTACCGGCTGCCGACGCTCTGGCTGCGCGGCGCCGATCTGGCCGCCGGGGACGCGAGCGTCCTCGACGCGGCGGACCGCGCGCTCGCGCGGGTCCACACGCTGCTGCGCCACCCCGCCCCGGCCCCGCTGGCGGGCCGGGCGGCCCGCGTGGCGGCCGCCGGGCACCGACCCCTGCTGATCGTCCTGGACGGCCCCGAGGAGGCCCCGCCGCAGGTGCTCGCCCGCTGGCGCGGCTGGTGTGCGGAGACGGTGCGGCGCCTGCGCGGCACCGAGTGCCGACTGCTGGTCGGCTGCCTGCCCGAGTTCTGGGAGCACACCAGCCCCGCCCTCGCCCCGGACGACGTCCAGGGCTGCCACGTTCTCGGCCCCCTGGACCCGGTCGCGGCGTCGGCACTGGCCAGGCGCGTCGCCCCGGCAGCAGCCGGCTCCGCCTGGGCGGGCGGGGGCACGGGGATGGCTGACGGTGCTGCGGGGGCGGCCGAGAGCCGCACCGGGGTGGGTCCGTCCGTTTGGGCGGGTGTGGACGTGCGGGCGAACGACAGTGCCGAGGCGGCCGAGGGCTTCGCCGGGGCGGGCCCTTCCGCCTGGGCGGGCGGGGGTACGGGGATGGCTGACGGTGCCGCGGGGGTGGCGGCCGGGAGCCTCGCCGGGGCGGGCCCTTCCGCCTGGGCGGGCGGGGGCACGGGGATGGCTGACGGTGCCGCGGGGGCGGCCGTGGCGGCCGGGAGCCGCGCCGGGGCGGGTGCTTCCGGGTTCGCCGCTGGGCCGGGTGGAGCAGGCGGGGCCGCCTCGTCGCGCGGGGCCGCCGCGTGGGCGGTGGCGTCGGGCGACGCGCTCGCGCTACGGCTGTTCGGTGAGATCACGGACGCTCAGCCCGCGCTGGTGCTGCCGCGCTCCCGGCCGCTGACGCGGCCGGAGCTGCTGTCCGCCTGGCTGGACCTCGCCTGCCTGCGGATCGCCGAGCGGCTGAGCGGTCCGGGCGCTCCGCCCGGCCTGGGGCCCCATGCCGTCCGCCGCCTGGCGGCGCGGGTGGCCGGGCGGTGCCACGAGGCGGCGCGCCGGATGCTGGGCGCGCCGGACGGCGGGCTGACGGCGGGGGAGTTCGACGAGCTCTTCCCCTGGGCCGACGGGTGGGCCCAAGCCGCCATCGGCGAAGGCCTGTTCGTCGCGGCGGGCACCGGGTACCGCCTCGCCTCGGGGGCGCTCGGAGACCGGTTGCAGGGCTTCCATCTCGACCTCCCGGCCGCGCTCACCGTCGTCTTGGCCGACAGCGCGCCACCCCCGGGGGAGGGGCCGTCGTCGCGTCCGGTCGGTGCGCACCGGCGGGGCGGCCCCCTTGGCTGGGCGCCGCCGGTGCCCGTCCAGGGGCGGCAGGTCGGGGGTGGCGTGCCGCGCTGGCGCCTCGCGGTGGTCCGGCAGGCCCTGCTCGCGCTCGGCGCGGGCGCCGAGACGGGAGCGGGTGATCCCCAGGCACTGGAGGCGCTGCTCAGCCGGCTCGTGCTGCGCCTGGACGGCCCGGACGCGGCCGTTCCCGGCTCGGACGCGCACTGGTGGGCCGAGCGCCTCCTCTCCGGCACCCTCCACCGCCTGCCGGACGCGGGCCCTTTCGCTCCCTTGCTCCGCGCGCTGGCCGCACGGGTCGTCTACGGCACCACCCTTGCCGCCGACGCGGCCGGGCAGCACGACGGCGATCGGGAGGGGATGTCGCGGGGCATCGGGACAGCCGGTGAGGCCACGCCCGCTGTGCTGGTGCCCGGGCGGGCCGAGGCCGTCGGGACCGGCGGCTACGTGCCGTTCCTCCCGTGGGACTTCTGGCGACGCCTGCCGCTGACCGTCGAGGCCCGACTCGACGTGCTGCGGGTGCTGGCGCGGGCCGAGGCGGTGGAACCCGGACGGCTGCTGGGGGAGGTGCTGGTGCAGCAGCCGACGGCGGCGCTGCCGCCGCTGTGCGGGTGGCTGGCCGACGAACGCGTCAGCGGGATCGCCGCGGAGACCCTCTTCGCGCACCGGTCCGTCGCCCTGGACGAGCTGGCCGAGTCGCTCGTCGACACCGCGCATCCCCGCGCGGACGCGCTGCTACGGGCGCTCGCCCAGGCGGAGCCGTCGGCGCTGGCGCGGGCGGTGGACCGGTGGGCCCACGATCCGCGTCCCGAGCGGCACGTCGCCGCGGCGTCGGTGCTGCCGCTGCTGGCGGACCGGGCCGCCGGTGCGGCGGCCGCCGAGCGGACGCTGCTGCGGCTCGCCGCCGAGACGCTGCTCGCGCGCGGCGATGAGCCCGCCCTCCACGGCGCCGCCTACGCCGCGCTCGTGTGCGACCCGGCGGCGCGACCGCGGCACCTCGCGGCCGCCGTCGCCCGCTATCTGGCCGGTGACCCGCTGCTCGGCGCCGCCGCGCTCACCCCCGCGTTGGACGGCGATCCGGCCCTGGTCCTGTCCGGCTACGCCGGACGGCTGCGTGAGCCCGGAGAGGAGGCCGCGGCGGTCCTGCGGGCGCTCGGTCCGACGCCCGCGCCGCGCGCGAGGGCGGCGGCGGCGCGGCTCGTCCGCGAGTACCTCCAGCGCCGTCCGGAGGCCGCCGCGCAGGTGGGCGCGTGGATGCGGGCTCGTCTCGCGCACGGTCCCGCCGAGCGGGAGACCCTGCTGGCCTTCGCCCGGAACGTCGCCGCCGAGCAACCCGAGCCGGTCCGCCGCCGCGTCGCGGAAGCGCTCGCCGAGGAGGAGGGCACCCTCGCCCAGGAGCTGCGGAGGCTGTTGAACCCGGCTGTGAATCCGGCTGTGACGAGTCCGATGCGGATCGGGGACCAGGCCCATGGCAAGGTATAGGGGGTTGGAACCACTGGGGCCTGCGGCGACGCGCAGGACGGACGAGGAGCGGTCAAGGTGCAGCGCTGGCGTGGCCTGACGGAAGTACCGGAGGACTGGGGACGCAGCGTCGTCACCATCGGGTCCTTCGACGGGGTGCACCAGGGCCACCAACTGATCATCGGCCATGCCGTGGCCCGCGCCCGCGAGCTCGGCGCACGGTCCGTCGTGGTCACCTTCGACCCGCACCCGAGCGAGGTCGTGCGTCCCGGCAGCCACCCGCCGCTGCTCGCCCCGCACCACCGCCGTGCCGGGCTGATGGGCGCGCTGGGCGTCGACGCGGTGCTGGTGCTGCCGTTCACCGCCGAGTTCTCGCAGTTGTCGGCGCAGGAGTTCGTCCAGCAGGTGCTCGTGGACGGCCTGCACGCGGAGCTGGTCGTCGAGGGCCCCAACTTCCGCTTCGGGCACCGCGCGGCGGGCAACGTCGAACTGCTGACCGAGCTGGGCGGGCGTCAGGGCTTCGGCGTCGAGGTGCTGGACCTGCGCGTCAGCGGCCGGGCCGGCGACGGCGCGCCGTTCTCCTCCACACTGGCCCGCCGGCTGATCGCCGAGGGCGACGTCACCGGCGCCGCCGAGGTGCTGGGCCGTCCGCACCAGGTCGAGGGCGTCGTCGTGCGCGGCGCGCAGCGCGGACGCGAGCTCGGCTACCCCACCGCGAACGTGGAGACCCTGCCGCACACCGCGATCCCCGCCGACGGCGTCTACGCGGGCTGGTTGACGGTGGATCAGGAGCGGATGCCGGCCGCGATCTCGGTGGGCACCAACCCCACCTTCGACGGTACCGAGCGCACGGTCGAGGCCTATGCCATCGACCGGGTCGGCCTGGACCTGTACGGGCTGCACGTCGCGGTCGACTTCCTCGCCTACCTGCGTGGCATGGAGAAGTTCGACTCCATCGACGCGCTGCTCGACCGGATGGCCGACGACGTCAAGCGCGCGCGTGAGCTGACCGACGAGTCCTGAGTCTTCGCCAACACGTGAGGGGCGGACCGCTGTGGCGGTCCGCCCCTCACGTGTTCCTGCCTACTGCTGCGGCGGCGGGTAGCCGTAGCCCCACTGCTGGCGCGGGTCGTACGGCTGCTGGCCCGGCTGCGGTCCCGGCTGGGCGGGAGGCGCCGCCGGGTAGGCGGGCGGGGCCGCCTGGAACTGCTGGCGCGGGTCGTACGTCTGCGGCGGCACCCCCGGCTGACCGGGCTGCGGCATGCCCGGCTGCTGCCAGCCCATCGGCTGCTGCTGGGTCCGGGGGAAGTCGGCCGCGACCATCGCGGCCAGGTGGAAGTAGGCCTCGCGGGTCTTCGGCTTCATCCGGTTGAGATCCACCTCGGCGCCGGCGGCCAGGTGCTCGTCGAAGGGCACGACCACGACGCCGCGGCAGCGGGTCTGGAAGTGCGCCACGATGTCGTCCACCTTGATCATCTTCGACGTCTCGCGGACGCCGGAGACGACTGTGATGCTGCGCTGCACCAGGTCCGCGTAGCCGTGCGCGGTCAGCCAGTCCAGCGTGGTGCTGGCACTGCTCGCGCCGTCCACGCTGGGCGTGGAGACGACGATCAGCTGGTCGGCCAGGTCCAGCACGCCGCGCATGGCGCTGTAGAGCAGGCCGGTGCCGGAGTCCGTGAGGATGATCGGGTACTGCTGGCCGAGGAAGCCGATGACGCGTCGGTAGTCCTCGTCGTTGAAGGTCGTCGAGACCGCCGGGTCGACGTCGTTGGCCAGGATCTCCAGACCGCTGGTCGCCTGCGAGGTGTACCGGCGCACGTCCATGTAGCTGCGCAGGTGCGGGATCGCGGTGACCAGGTCGCGGATCGTCGCGCTGGTCTCGCGCCGCACGCGGCGGCCGAGGGTGCCCGCGTCCGGGTTGGCGTCGATCGCGATGACCTTGTCCTGCCGCTCGCTCGCCAGGGTCGAGCCGAGCGCGGTGGTGGTCGTCGTCTTGCCGACGCCGCCCTTGAGGCTGATGACGGCGATCTTGTAGCTGGTCATGACGGGTGTGCGGATCACGGCGAGCTGCTGCGCCCGGTTCGCCTCGGCGGCCTTGCCGCCCAGCCGGAAGCGCGGGCCGCCCTGTCGCCGCTCCGGCGGCTGGTTCTTCAGCAGCCGGTCCGAGGACAGCTCGACGGCGGCGGTGTAGCCGAGCGGCGCGCCCTGCGCCACGGGCCCTGCGGGAGCCCCGCCCCAGCCCTGCGCCTGCGGCGGCACGGCCCACGGGTTCGCCCCACCGGCGCCCGGCACGGGCCCCTGCGGGTCCGCCTGCGGCGGCACACCGGGCGGGGTCGCCGGGCGGTAACCCTGCTGCTCGGCGTACGGCCCTTCCGCACCCGGGTAGCCAGGCACGGGCGCCCCGGGATACCCACCGGGCCCCTGCCCGGCAACCCCCGGCGGCACGAACGGCGGCACGCTGCCTTCGGCGGGCGCGCCGGGAGGTGCGAACGGCGCGGGTGCGCCGGGTGCCGGGAACGGCGGGACGCCGCCTTCGGCGGGTGTGCCGGGGGTTGCGAACGGTGTGGGTGCGCCGGGTGCCGGGAACGGCGGGACGCCGCCCTCAGCCGTGGACGGGAACCCCGGCACGCCGCCTTCGGCGGGCGCGGGGAAGGGGGGCGGCGCGGTGCCGGGGCTTGCGAA
>NZ_JBGCCA010000064.1:0-21849 GCF_041261265.1 Streptacidiphilus sp. MAP12-33 | reverse complement strand
GGCGACACGGTCAAGTGCGCCCAGGCCTCCCCGTTCCCCCTCGGCGGCCTCCCCTCCTCGGCCGCGGCCTACCAGGGCCTCACCGTCGAGCAGGCCTACGCCCTGGCCACCAGGAACGGCATCCCGGACTCCGACAAGCAGCACTGATCAGATCAGAGAGCGGGCTACGGCAGGAACACGACCCGGTCCGCCAGCTCGTCGGCCAGCTCGCGCGGAAGCTCGGCCCAGACCTCCAGCTCGGCCACGCTGTCGAAGCCACCGCGCTCCCCGCGGGTGGTGACGATCCGCGCGGCGGCCTCCGGGGTCATCCCCGGGAGGCCGGCCAGGACGGGCGCGGGCACGTGGTTGACGTCGGCGAGACCGCCGTCGTCGTAGGTGCCGGGCAGGTCGGGCCTGCCGATGCCCAGCTCCCGGGCGAGCGCGGGATCGCGCTCGGCCAGCTCCCTCGCCTGCGCCCGGCGGGCGCGCCGGTCGAGCGCGGCGGTGACGGCCGGGTCGGGTGCGACGTGGCCGATCAGCCGCGGTCGCAGGGCGAAGGTGGTCACCAGGCCCCCGCCGACCAGGCCGACGGCGATGAGCCCACCCGCGACGGAGTTGCGCGTGCTGTCCGTGGGCGACTGGGCCAGCCACAGCGAGACGACGGTGAGCGCCGCCGCGCCCCCGGCCAGCACTCCCACCAGCCGGGACCGCAGCCTCCAAGCGGCCCAGCCGATCACGGCGGCGGTGCCCATGCCCACGGTGAACAGCGGCAGCAATGCCCAGAGCACGCTTCCGGCCGAACTCATTCGACCGCTCGGGCGCGCCTTTTGACCTGTTTGCCCTATTTCAGCCACGCCCTCACCGTAGATCGTGTCGGTGCCCGGCGCTAACGTGACAGACGTGAACGCAGAACAGGGGCAGCAGGAGCCGGAGGGCGGCGAGTCCGCGTGCTGGCTGCACCGGCTCTGCCCGGAGTGCGACGCGGTCCAGGACGTCGAGCACCCCGAGCACTGCTGGCGCTGCGGCGCGGCGCTGGGCGACACGGCGGGCACGACCGAGCCAACGGGCACGACCGACACAACGGGCACAGAGCAGGGCCCCGCCCTACGCTGAGCCCATGGCGCGGCTCAACGACCAGGTCCAGGCCCTGCTGGAGGAGTACGCCGACCTGCTGACCCTCACCGGCGGGGACGCCTTCCGGGCCCGCTCGGCCGAGAAGTCCGCACGGGCGATCGGCGGCTGGCCGGCGGACCTCGCCGACATGGATCCGAAGGCGATCCTGGAGATCCCGGGCGTCGGCAAGTCGACGGTGGGCAAGGTCGACGAGGTCCGACGCACCGGCACGCTCGAATCGGTGGAGAAGCTGCGCGCGAAGATCCCACCCGGGGTCCGCGCGATGATGAAGGTTCCCGGCGTCGGGCCCAAGCGCGCCCTGACCCTGCACCAGGACCTTGGCGTCTCGACGGTCGACGAGCTGCGCGCCGCCGCCGAGGCCGGTCGGCTCCAGGACCTGCCGGGGTTCGGCGGCCGAACCGAGGAGAACATCCGGCACGGCCTGGAGGTACTGGAGCAGGCCGCGGGCCGGGCCGACCTGGGCACGGCCACCGCGCTGGCCGAGGAGATCACGGCCGCCCTCACGGCCGTCCACGGCTGCCTGCGCTGCACCTGGGCCGGATCGCTGCGTCGCCTGCGCGACAGCGTCGGCGACCTGGACATCCTGGCCGCGGCCCACGACTCGGCGCCGCTGATGGACGCCTTCGCCGCCCTGCCCGCCGTCGCCGAGGTGATCGTCGGCGGGCCGACGAAGACGTCCGTCCGCACCCGCGCGGGCCTGCAGATCGACCTGCGGGTGGTCGCCCCCGAGGCGTGGGGTGCGGCGCTGGTCTACTTCACGGGTTCCAAGGCCCACAACATCAAGCTGCGGACGCGGGCCGTGCGGGCCGGGCTCAAGCTGTCCGAGTACGGGCTCTTCGACGCCGAGTCGGGGGCGAACCTCGCCTCCGCCACGGAGGAGGACGTCTACGCGGCGCTGGGCCTGGCCTGGATCCCGCCCACGCTGCGCGAGGACCGCGGCGAGGTGGAGGCCGCGGCGGCGGACGAGCTGCCGACCCTGGTGACCGAGCGCGACCTGCGCGGCGACCTGCACACCCACACCGACCTCACCGACGGCGTCGCCTCCCTGGAGGACATGCTCGCCACCGCGAAGGCCCGCGGCTACGCGTACTACGCCGTGACCGACCACGCCCCGGACCTGGTCATGCAGCGCATGACGGACGAGAAGATGCTGGCCCAGCGGGCGCGGCTGCGCGAGCTCGCCGACGCCCGCGCCTACGGCCGGATGCGGCTGCTGCACGGCACCGAGCTGAACATCGGCCCGGACGGCTCGGTGGACTGGCCGGCGGATTTCCTCGCCGGTTTCGACGTCTGCGTCGCCTCGGTGCACTCCCACTTCGGCGCGGACCGCGCCACGCAGACCAGGCGGCTGATCCGCGCCTGCGAGAACCCCCACGTCCACGTCATCGGCCACCCGAGCGCCCGCCGGGTCGGGCGCAGGGCACCCATCGACGCCGACTGGCCCGCGGTCTTCGCAGCGGCGGCGCGGACCGGCACGGCCCTGGAGATCAACGCGGCCCCCGGCCGCATGGACCTCGACGACGACCACGTGCGCGCGGCGAAGGCGGCGGGCGTGCGGTTCTCGATCGACAGCGACGCCCACTCGACGGTCCAGCTGGCGAACCCGTGCTTCGGCGTCGGCACGGCCCAGCGGGCCTGGCTGGGGCCCGAGGACGTGATCAACGCCTGGCCCTGGCAGCAGCTCAGGCGCTTTCTCGGCAAACCGAACCTGCGGGGCGGTTAGGCGCGCGTAGCGTGCTGCCCATGACGACCGATCAGGACGACCTCCGCTCCACCGAGCGCCGACTTCAGGCGGCTCAACTCGCCGCCGACGTCGCGACGCTGGACGCGCTGCTCGACGACCGCCTGGTCTTCACCGGCCCCGACGGGCAGCTCTGCCGCAAGTCCGACGACCTGGAGCTGCACCGGACCGGTCGGCAGCGCCTCACCCGTGTCGAGGAGGAGGCCCTGGACGTCCTGGTCGTGGGCGCCACCGGCGTCACCTGGTTCCTCGGCACCCTCGCCGGAACCGTGGACGGGCAGGAGTTCAGCGCGCGGCTGCGCTACACCCGCACCTGGGTCCGCACGGACGGGAGCGGGTGGCGCGTCGTCGCCGCCCATGTCACCCCCGTCACTCCCGTCCCTCCCGCCTAGCGGCCGACCCAGGCGGAGGTCATCTTCTGCACGGCCGCACCGTCCAGGTCGGCGAGCTTGGTGGCGACGAAGGACCGGGCCGTCTCGCTCGTCTGGAGCCGGAACGGCGGCTCCGCCGCGTCCAGGGCGGTGACGATCGTGGCCGCCGCGTCCGCCGCGGACTGGGCGCCCGCGAAGGCGGCCTGCGTGCGGGCGGCATAGGACGCGAGCGCGGGACCGTAGGGGCCGGCGGCGGCCACCAGGGCGGGGATGTCCAGGCCCTGACTCGCCACGAACTCGCTGGCCACCGCGCCCGGCTCCACGACACAGACCCGCACGCCCACCGAGGCGGTGACCGGTGCCAGCGACTCCAGGAAGCCCTCGGCGGCGAACTTGGCCGCGCAGTACGCCTCGTTGAAGGGCTGGCCGACGACACCGCCCACGCTGGTGACGGTGACGACCCGCCCGCCCGTCTCGCGCAGGTGCGGCATGGCCGCGCCCGTCAGCTCGACGACGCCGAAGAAGTTGACCTCCATCGCGGTGCGGAAGATCTCCGTGCCCGCCCGCTCGACCGTGCCGACGACACCCGCGCCCGCGTTGTTGACCACCGCGTCCAGGCGGCCGTGCGCGTCCAGCACCTCGGCCAGGCAGGACGCGACGGACGCGGGGTCGGTGACGTCGAGCCGCCGCACCTCCACCCGCTCGGCGACGCCCGCCGCCTGCGCGGCGGCGGTGAGCGCGCCGGACTTGGCCGTGTCGCGCATGGTGGCGACCACGTGCCAGCCGGCCTGCGCCGCCGCGACGGACGCGGCCAGGCCGATCCCCGAGGAGGTGCCGGTGATGAGGACAACGCGTGCGTCGGTGGACATGACGAACTCCTTTTCTGTGCGTGCGCACACACTGTACGACTTCTGTGCACGCGCACGCAACCGCATCCGGTCGATAAGCTGTCGTTATGACCCGCGCCGAGCCGACCATGGGCGACCTCTCCGCCCGCGACCACGCTTTCTACGGTCTCATCTGGGCCGGCACCACGCTGTCCGCGCACGTCGACCGGGCACTGCTCCGCGCGCACGAGCTGCCGCTGTCCTGGTTCGAGGTGATGCTCTGGCTGAGCGGCAACCCGGAGCCGGTACCCGCCTCCGCGCTGGGCGCGAAGACACTGCTCAGCCGCCCCCAGGTGTCCCGCGTCGTGGACGCGCTCCAGGCCCGCGGGCTGGTCGCCCGCACGGCCGCTCCGCACGACGCGCGGTCCGTGGAGATCGCGCTGACCCCGGAGGGCCGCGCCGCCTTCGCCGAGGCGAACGCGACCCGCCGGGCGGCGCTGGCCGAGGTCTTCGACCAGCGGCTCGACGACGCCGACATCGACGCCCTGGAGACCGTCTGGGCCAAGCTCAAGGCCTGACGCGCGCCGCGAGGATCGAGCCGGCCGGGTCAGAGCCCGCGTTCGCGCAGCTGCTCCGCGTAGAGGCTCGCGGGCAGCACGGCGCGGCCGCCGCTGACCACCTCGCCGTTCGAGCCGGGGAGCAGCGCTCCGGTGCAGCCGAACGCCCAGTTGTGCGCTCCCGGCGGCTGCTGGATCTCGTAGCCGCCAGTGGTGACGCAGTTCCACGCAGTGCTGTTGGCGTCCGACCAGCCGTGGCCGGTGCCACGGCTGCCGTTGTTCACCAGCAGCAGCGTGCCGTCCACGGTGACCTGGTCGTACAGCGTGCCGCTGCCCCAGCGCTGGTGACCGCCCGCGTCGTAGGCGGTGCCGGTGAGCCTGGCGGTGCAGCGCGAGTAGACGTTCGGGCCGGACTGGTGGGCCTCGGTGGTGAAGGCGTGGATCTTCGTCGCGGTCACCAGGCAGTCCTGGATCAGGTTCTGCTGGCCCTCCAGGGTGTAGCCGTCCGAGCGGGCCGAGGTCGCGTCGTTGACCAGCATGTCCAGCGTCGCGGTGTGCAGCACGCTGATCCGGCGGCTCTGCCCGCCGAGGCGGGTGACCCCGTCCTGGCCGAAGTGGTGGCCGGTCACGTCGTGCACCCAGGAGTCCTGGACCGCACCGAAGGCGGACAGGCTGGAGTTGTAGAAGTCCGTGGCGTAGTGCGGGTCGGCGGCCATCGCCGCGCCGTCGGCACTCAGCGACTCGATGCCCACGTGGTCGATCCGCGGGAAGGTGTAGCGGTAGACCGTGGCCTGCGTGTACTTCGCCTCCAGCGCGGTGGTCAGCGGCGCGTCCACGGTCAGCCGGTGGCCCGTGACCGAGACGATGCGGCGCTCGGAGTAGAGACTCCAGTTCGGGGACCACAGACCGTGCATGCCGATGGCGTCGATCCACACCTGGGTGGTCGGGCGTTGCACGACGATCTGCGAGCCGACCCGCAGCCCGGCCGCGCTCGCGACGTCGAGCGTGGTCGCGCCGACCGGCACGTAGGTGTCACTGACCCGGGTCGGGGCGCCGACGGCGGTGTAGTGGGAGCTGCCGCCGACGGTGAGCAGGGTGCGGGCGGTGGCGCCGTGGGCGACCAGGCGGGTGCCGCCGGTGCCACTGCCGGAACCGCGCAGGACCACGCCGGAGGCGTCGATGTGCAGGGTTCCGTCGATGCGGTAGGCCCCCGGCGCGAGCAGGACGGCGCCACGCAGGCCGCCGCTGCCGACCGGCAGCCGGGAGGCCGCGTCGATCGCGGCCTGGATCCTGGCCGTGTCGTCCTTGCCACTGGGCACGCCGACGCGTTCCCTGACCGGGGCGAGGGGCAGCGCGACGCCACCGCCCTCGTATCCGGCGGAGGAGTAGTCGGGGACGCGGTCGCCCTGCGCGTCGTGCCCGTAGGCGAGCTTTCCGCCGGTCCAGGAGATCCAGTCCGTCCCGGCACGGGTGGTGGCGGTGGTGGCGGCCCTGGCGGTCGCCAGGGTGCCGGCCTCCGCGGTCGCGAAGGCCCCCGCCCCGGCGACGAGGGCCGCGGCGGCGATGAGGGTGAGGGGGCGCCGGTACCGGCGCTTGTGACGGGTATTCACGGGACGGAATCATGACAAGCTCCGGTGATTCCCGTAAAGGTTCTTTACCTGATTCTCTCCCTCGCGCTCCCGCCGCGATTCCACTCACAGGTTCACCGGCTCCGGGCGCGATTCGCACGCGCACTCGGGCAAGATGGACCACCCGAGCCGAAGCGGGTGCATCGCCCTCGGCTCTGGGTGATCATGGATTGACTCTGCCGAGCGGGGGACGAGGGGAGAACGTGGGCGCGGAGGCCCCGAAGCGGGACACCGCCGCGGCAGCCCTGGACGCGGCGGCCTCAGCCATGGCCGACACGGCCGGCCTGCCGCCGTCGCGCCTGCTCGCCGAGCTGCCCGTGGGCGTCGCCCTGTTCGACGCCGAGCTGCGCCGGCGCTACGCCAACGACGCCTTCCTGCGGCTGACCGGCGGCGCTCTCGACGAGAGCACCGCGCGGCTCGCCGCGGAGGTCCTGGCGGACGGCGCGATGCGCGAACAGGTCGTGGGCCCGCCCGACGAGCGCGTCCGCCTGCGCCTCCAGCGCCTCGACCCGGAACCCGCGCCCGGGCGCGACCAGGCCGCGACACTCTCGGCCCTTCCGGGCACCCACTCCCCCGCGCGCAGCCGCCGCGCCCCGGAACCCACCCCGCCCACCGGCCCGACGCTCCTCCTCGTCGCCCTCCTCGCCGGGCAGCCCACCCCGGGGACGGACCAGGCCGCGGCGGGGGAAGAACCCGCGCCCCAGGAGCCCGGCACGGGCCAGGGCCAGTTCGGAGAGCAAGGCCGCGGGCAGGGGCTGACACCGGGCCCGGCCGCGAGGCGAGGCCTCGAACAGAGGCCGGAGCCGGACGGGGGCCCGGACGCCGGGCCGGCCCCAGCCGCAGGGCGGAGCGCTGAGCGGCGCGGGCCGGAGTCCGGCGTGGGGTCCGGCGGGGAGGTGGGAGCGGGCCGGTTCGCCGTTGCGCCGTCGGACGGCGAGGCGCGGGCGAGGCGGAGGCTGGCCACGCTGACCGCTGCCGGGGAGCGGATCGGGACCACGCTGGACACCGACACCACCTGCGCCGAGCTGGCGCGCTTCACCGTGCCGGGACTGGCTGACCTCGCCACCGTCGACGTCCTGCCGCCGGGCGTGCCGGAGCACCGGGTCGGGGTGCCGCTCGGATCGCTGCGGCTGATCCGCGCCGCCGTCGCCGGGCGGCCCGAGCTGCACCAGCACCTCGCGACCCTCGCCCACCCCGGCGAGTCCGTGCGGCACCGCGAGGGCTCGCTGGTCGCGCGGAGCCTGCTCGCGGGCAAGCCGATCGTCCTCGACCTGGCGGCCGACGACGAACCGGGCACCGTGCCCATCTCCGACACGGCAACCCTGGAGGTCTACCGCGCCGCCGGGGTGACCTCCGTCGTCGCCGTCCCCCTGGCCGCGCGCGGCCACCTCATCGGGGCACTGACCCTCGCGCTCGCGGCCCCCGCCGACAGCGGGACCGAGTACGCGGGCGAGGACCTCGCCCTGATCGAGGACCTGGCGGGCCGCGCCGCACTCAGCATCGACAACGCGCGCCGCTACATGCGGTCCCAGGGCATAGCCCTGGAGCTCCAGCGCGCCCTCCTGGCCGAACCGGCCAACCCCCACCCGAACATGGAGATCGCCTGCCGCTACCTGCCCTCCGGCAGCAGCTCCGTGGTCGGCGGGGACTGGTACGAGAGCGTCCGGCTGCCCTTCGGCCGCACGCTGCTGGTGATCGGCGACGTCATGGGTCACGGCGTGGAGGCGGCCGTGGACATGAGCACCTATCGGTCGATGCTGCGCTACGTCGCGGTGATGGACCTGCCGCCGCACCGCATCCTGCGCCAGCTCGACGCCATGATCTCCGAGAACGAGGCATCCCGGCCGGCCACCTGCCTGCTCGCCCTGGTCGACCCGCCGCGCAACCGGGTCACCTTCGCCAGCGCCGGCCACCTGCCACCCGCGCTGGTCGAACCCTCCGGAGCGACCGAGCTGGTCCCGGTCCCGAGCGGGCCGCCGCTCGGCACGGGCGTCGGCGGGTACCAGCAACTGGTGCGCGACCTGCGGCCGGGCGCGGTGCTGCTGCTCTACACCGACGGGCTCGTCGAGCGCCGGCACGAGGACATCGACGCCTCCCTGGAGCGGCTGGCCCGCCTCCCGCTCCCGGCCGCGGGCGACCTCGACGACCTCCTCGACGCGGTGCTCCACAGCTCCACCCCGAGCGAGGCCGAGGACGACATCGCCCTGCTCGCCGCCCGCGCCCGCCCGCGCCCGTGAGCCGGGCGCGGCAGCGTTGCCTGCGTCGGCGTCAGCGTCAGCAGTCGAAGACCGACCAGCAGATCTCGTTGCGCAGGCGCTGGTCGTCCAGGACCAGGGCGCGGATCGCCGCCGGGAGCCGCTCCCGCTGCCAGTGGCACTCGCGCCGTCCCGCGTCCTCGGCCGCACCCGGAGGCGCCGCCGCGCGGACCGCCTTGATCGCGTAGGCCGCGGCACCCAGCTCATGCGCGGCGACGTGCGCCACGACCGCGGCCTGACCGGCCGCGAACGCCGCGTGACGTGGCGCGCCGGTCAACACCCGTGCGGCGGCCATGGCGTGGCCGCCCGCGGCGCGGGAGTCGGACATCTGGATCTCGCCCCGCGTCCACGCCCGGACCTGCTCGACCGCCTGGCGGGGCCGCGGGTCCGCCGGCTGCGCCGACTCGAACAGCGGCAGCACGTGCTCCGCGCAGTCCGCCGCCCACAGAGCCAGGAGCCGGTGGTCGGCGTCGCTGAGCGTCCCGCCGCGGCGGACGGTGATGAACCGGGGGTCCCGTTCCTTGGGGAGGATCACCGTTCGACCGTACTGCGCCCGGCCGGGATCAGGGCCCCAGCAGGGTGCGGAGCATCAGTTCCGCCTGCTCCCGCAGCTCGTCGGCGCTCGGCGGGGTGCCCTGGCCGGACCCGGCGGTGGCGTTGAAGAGGATGCCGTCGCACCACGCGATCAGGTAGCGCGCGCGACGCTCGGGGTCGGCGCAGCCCGCGGCGGCGAGCAGGGAGGCCGCGATCGCGCGGAAGCTGCCTCCGAGCGCGTCGTAGCGGGCGCGGACCTCGAGGTCGCGGCCCGCCTCGAGGGCGAGCTCGAACCGGGCGAGAGTGAGCGCGCGGCCAGTGGTGAGCGCGGCCCCGACGCCGTCGACGAGGAACGAGGTCAGCAGTCCGCGCGCGGCCTCGGGCGTGAGCTCGCCGGTCGGCCGCGCGGGCCCACCCTGCAAGGGCGCGGACTCCACCTCGGCGAGCCGGTCCAGCGTCAGGGTCAGCAGCGCGGCGCGGGTGCGGGCGACGTTGGAGGTGGACCCGGGCGGCAGGCCCGCCGACTCGTCGACCGCACGGTGAGTCAGTCCGCGCAGGCCGCGCTCGGCGAGCAGGGCGACGGCGGTGTCGGCGATCAGGCGGGCGCGCGGCGAGGTCATGGTCCGAATCATGCCCTCTCCCCCATGTACTACATCCGTAGTAGGCTGAGGGCAGCCTGGCACTACATCGGTAGTGGACTGGAGGGGTACGGCCATGAGCGTGACCAAGCGGCGCCCGCGGGCGCTCGTCATCGGCGCCGGGATCGGCGGCCTCACCGCCGCGCTCGCCCTGGAGGCGGCGGGGTGGGACGTCCACGTGCACGAACGCGCGACCGCACTGGAACCGGTCGGGTCGGGCCTGGGGATCGCCCCGAACGCCCTGCGGGCGCTGGACACGCTCGGCCTCGGCGACGAGGTGCGCGCCGTCGCCGCGGTCCAGGGGGAGGGCGGGCTGCGCCGCCCGAGCGGCCGCTGGCTCGCGCGGACCAGCGGCGAGGCGATCGCCCGCACGTTCGGCGACCCGCTCGCGGTCGTGCACCGTGCCGAGCTCGTCGCGCTGCTGGCCGGCCATCTGCGCCCGGGCGCCCTGCACACCGGCAGCGAACTGCGCGTGCTCGACGCGGGCGACCCCGGCCACGCCGCCACCCACCCCGCCGACCCCGGGCGGCCCGCCGTCGTGTCCCGGCCGGACGGTTCCCGGCTCGACGCCGAGCTGGTCGTCGCCGCCGACGGCATCCACTCGCCCGTGCGCGGCCTGCTCTTCCCCGACCACCCCGGGCCGCGCTACTCCGGGTTCACCACCTGGCGCACCGTCATCCCGACGCCGGAGCGAGCGCCGGGGCCGCTCGGCGAGGTCTGGGGCGCGGGGTCGCTGACGGGGGTGCTGCCGCTGCCGCACGGACGCACCTACCTCTACGCCGCCGCGGTGGCCCCCGCCGGCACCCGCGCCGAGGACGGCGACGAACGCGCCGACCTGCTGCGCCGCTTCGGCCACTGGTGCGCGCCTCTGCCGGACCTGCTGGGCGCCGCCCGCCCCGAGCTGGTGCTCCGCAACGACGTGCACGAAATGACGACCCCGCTGCCCGCCTTCCACAGCGGCCGGGTCGCCCTGGTCGGCGACGCCGCCCACGCCATGACGCCGTTCCAGGGGCAGGGCGCCTGCCAGGCGATCGAGGACGCGGTCGTGCTCGCCCACGCGCTCGGCACGACGGCCTCGCTCGCCGCGGCGCTCTCCGCCTACTCCGCCGCCCGCCTGCCGCGTGCGACCGACGTCGTGCGCCGCTCGGCGCGGGTGGCGAGGGCCGTCGCGGTCCGTTCCCGCGCCGGGGTCGCGCTGCGGGACGCCGCGTTCCTGCTGGCCGGGCAGCTGCCGGAGTCGGCCGTGGTGCGCGGGGCCGCGCCGACCTTCGACTGGCGGCCGCCCACCCTGCCGGGGAACGTCACCGGGAAGGCGACCGCGTCGGCGTGACGTGCAGGACGGCCAGCGCGGTCGTCCAGTCCGCGGCGATCGCCGTCTGCGCCGCCGTCAGGCCCACCCGCCCGGAGCAGACGGCGTCGTGGAGCGCGGACTCCACGTCGTCCTTCGGGTTGGCCGGGCCCGATCCCGGCACGTGGCCGGGCGACGGCGGCTCGACCCAGAGGTTGCGTGGGTCGTTGGGGTCGCCGCCCACCCCGAGGGGGACCAGGTGGTCGTACTCGGCGTCGGAGAGGCGGCCGGTGTAGCCGTACGACTTCGCGTTCAGGCGTTTCTCGGTGTCCGTGACCGCCTTCGGCGGACGCACCCCGGCCGTGTAGCCGCCCCGGCGGCACAGCGTCTGCCGCAGGTTGACCTGGGTGACCGCCGGGCTGATCGACCCCGGGGTGCACCGCCGGTCCGGCAGCGGCTGCGCGCCGCCGCCCTGACGGTAGTGGCAGCTGCCGATGGGCGGTTGCGCGGCCACCTGGTAGGCGCGCTGCGGCCCCGGTCCGACCGACAGGGTCGCGCCGCCCGCACCTGCCGCTCCCGGCGACGGCGTCGCCTTCGCGCCGGACCCCGCGCACCCCGCCAGCGTGAGCGCGAGCGCGAACACAACGGCCGGCGCCACCGTCGCACCGGCCGGACGCCGACCCCGCACTCTCCCCACCACGCCCCACCGCCTTCCTCGCGGTCGAGTCCCCACCCTAGGAGGGCCTGACGACACGTCCGCCCCGCCACGCCGCAACTGTCGCCGCTGCCCCGGAACGGCCCGTCGAACCGGAGTTCACCCGGACGAGTGGCACCAAATGTCTCGTACATGGCGAGTTGATCTGGAATGGTGAGAAGTGACCACAGGGGGCGGTCCGTCCGCCCACTCCCGAGGGGAGAAGCAGATGGCGCGCGTCGCAGGAAAGTTCGGCAAGCTCGGGCCCCAGTTCCCGGTCGGCCTCAAGGAGTTCACGGCCTACGCGTCGGCCCCGCTGCCCGCGCCGCCGGCCGCCGTGGACTGGGCGACCAAGGTTCCCACCTGGCCGATGGACGGCAACGACCAGTACGGCGACTGCACCATGGCCGCCGCGGCGCACCTGATCCAGTCCTGGAACGCCCAGACCGGCCAGGGCGACCAGGTGCCCACCGAACAGCAGGTCGTGGACCAGTACTTCCAGCTCTCCGGCGGCAAGGACACCGGGCTCGTCGAGTCGCAGGTGCTGGCCGCCTGGCAGACCACGGGCCTGTGGGGCAACAAGGTCATCGCCTACGCACCCGTCAACGTCCACGCCCAGAAGGCGATCAAGCAGACCATCGCGCTCTTCGGCGGCGTCTACGCCGGGATCCAGGTCCCCGCCAACGCCCAGACGCAGTTCCAGGACGGCAAGCCCTGGACCCTGGAGGCGAACTGGCAGACCCAGCCGATCGAGGGCGGCCACGCCATCCCGCTGCTCGGCTACGACGCCCACTGGCTCTACGTCATCACCTGGGGTGCCGTGCAGCAGGTGGCCTGGGACTGGTGGCAGACCTACGGTGACGAGGCCTGGGCCGTACTGGCGCAGGAGTACCAGGAGGCCGGACAGGTCAACGGCATCGACATCGCCACCCTGACGGCCGACCTCAAGCAGATCTGAGGCCGCCCGACCGGACGCGCGCGTCGCGGATCGTCCCGGCCGGGGGTGGGGGCCGCCGGGCCTCACCGCCGGCCGGGACGATCCGCGACGCCCTCCGCCAGGCCCGCTGGGCCGAGCGGGTGGCTCCGGACAGCGGTCCGGGGCGCGTCCAACGGGCGGGCGGGTGCGGCCGGATGCACTCTTGTGGCGGGCCGCCGCGCGATGCCACGGTGGTCAGCCGAGCGCCGATCGCGATGCGAGGAGTGATCCCGTGGGTACCGTCTGCCTGAACACCGCCGCAGAGAACAGCGCCGCCGACACCAGTGCTGCCGAGAACAGCGCCGCCCGGCACGACGCACACGGGAGCGCCGCCCTGCCGCCCGCCCGGGCCGCGTGGGTCCGCCCGGACTTCGCGGCGTTCGACACGGCCATGGAGGTCACCGCCTACGCCGCCCGCGACTGAGCGGGTCCGCACAGTGACGGGTCCGGTCCTCACCAGCGCCCCGGAGGGGGCGCCCGTCCTCGACGACGCGGAGTTCCGCGCCGCGCTGCACGCGCTGGAACCCCGCTACTGGGACGGCCACCCCTTCCACAGCCGGCTGCACCAGGGCCTGCTCGGCAAGGACGAGCTGCGTCTGTGGGCCGCGAACCGCTGGTACTACCAGCGCTGCATCCCGCAGAAGGACGCCGCGATCCTCGCCAACTGCCCGCTCCCCGAGGTCCGTCGGCAGTGGCTGCCGCGCATCGTCTACCACGACGGCGCGCAGGCCCAGGCAGGCGGCGCGGAGAAGTGGCTGCGGCTGGCCGAGGCCGTCGGGCTCAGCCGCGCGGAGGTGCTCTCGGAGGAGCACGTGCTGCCCGGCGTGCGGTTCGCCGTCGACGCCTACGTCACCTTCGCCCGGCAGCGCCCCTGGCTGGAGGCGGTCGCCTCCGGGCTGACGGAGCTCTTCTCCCCCGGGCTGCTGCGCTTCCGCCTCGGCCGCCTGCGCACGCACTACCCGTGGATCGCCGAGGAGGGCCTGGCGTACTTCACCGCCCGGATCGACGTGGTCGACGCGGAGGGGGCGGCCACGCTGGACCTGGTGGTCCGGCACGCCACCACGCGGGCCGAGCGGGACGCCTGCGTCGCCGCCCTCGCCTTCAAGTGCGACGTGCTGCAGGCCGTGCTCGACGCGGTGGACTACCGTGCCGGCGCCCTCCGGGCGCGGCCGTGAGCGCGCGGGCGGCCTCGGCACCCGCGGGGACGCCCCGCCTGCGGCGCGGCGTCCGCCTCGCGTACGACCCCACGCGCGCCGCCGACCTGGCGCTGGTGCCGGAGGGCGTCCTGGTGCTGAACCCGACCGCCGCGGCGGTGCTCGCGCTGTGCGACGGGCACCGGTCGGTGGACGCGATCGTGTCGGCCCTTGAGGAACGCTACGACCGGGTGAGCCGCCAGGACGTCGACGAACTGCTGACCCGGCTCGCGGAGCGTCGCGTGGTCGCGTATGGCTGACCCGGTGCCGGCCGCCGGGGCCGCAGCGGCGGTGCCCGCGCCGTTCGGGCTGCTCGCCGAACTGACCCACCGCTGCCCGCTGCACTGCCCCTACTGCTCCAACCCGCTCGAACTCACCGCCCGCGCCGCCGAGCTGGGCACGGACGAGTGGCGCAGGGTGTTCACCGAGGCGCGCGCCCTGGGCGTGGTCCAGATCCACCTCTCGGGCGGCGAACCGCTCGCCCGCGCGGACCTGCCCGAACTCACCGCGCACGCCCGGGAGCTCGGCGCCTACGTCAACCTGGTCACCAGCGGGGTCGGGCTGACCCGCGAGCGGGCCCGGGCGCTGGCCGATCGCGGCGTGGACCACGTGCAGCTCTCCCTCCAGGACGCCGAAGCCGCCCCGGGCGACCAGGTGGCGGGCGCCCGCGTCCACGCCGCCAAGCTCGCGGCGGCGGAGGCGGTCACGGCCGCGGGCCTGCCGCTGACCGTCAACGTGGTGCTGCACCGGGCCAACATCGACCGCGCCGAACGCATCGTGGACCTCGCGGTCTCCCTGGGTGCGGACCGGATCGAGCTGGCCAACACCCAGTTCTACGGCTGGGGTCTGCGCAACCGCGCCGCGCTGCTGCCGAGCCGCGCCCAGGTGGAGGCCGCCCGCGCGGCCGTCGCCCGCGCTCGCGCCCGGTACGCGGCGGCGCCGGACGGCGGGCCGGAGATCGTCCACGTCGTCGCCGACCACTACGCGGACCGCCCCAAGCCGTGCATGGACGGCTGGGCCCGGCGGCAGCTCACGGTCACCCCGGCCGGTGACGTGCTGCCCTGCCCGGCCGCCTCCGTGATCCGGACACTGCCGGTGGAGAACGTGCGCCGCCGCCCGCTGGCGGAGATCTGGTACGACTCGGCCGCGTTCAACGCCTTCCGCGGCACGGACTGGATGCGGGACCCCTGCCGCTCCTGCCCGCAGCGGCACGAGGACTTCGGCGGCTGCCGCTGTCAGGCCTTCCAGTTCACCGGCGACGCCGCCAGGACCGATCCGGTCTGCGGACTGTCCCCGGACCGCCCACTGGTCGACGCGGTGCTGGCCGAGGCCGGCACGGACCCGCGCCCGCCCTCCGTGATGCGGGCGTCGCCGTGAGGGTGGCGCCGTGCGAGTGATCCTGCTGGGCACCGCCGCGGGAGGCGGCTTCCCGCAGTGGAACTGCGCCTGCGTCCTCTGCCGCCGGGCCCGCGCCGGCCTGCTGCCCGCGCGCACCCAGGACTGCGTCGCGGTCAGCGGCGACTCCCGCTCGTGGTGGCTGCTGAACGCGTCCCCCGATCTGGGCGCCCAGCTCCTCGCCACCCCACGGCTCGCGCCGGGCCCCGGCCCCCGGGACACCCCGCTGTGCGGCGTGCTCCTCACCGACGCGGAGGCCGACCACACCCTCGGCCTGCCGCTGCTGCGCGGCGGTCCGCCGCTGGCGGTCCTCGCCACCTCGACCGTGCTCGACGCGCTCCCGCTGCGCAGCGCCATCGACCGCTACACCCCATGGAGTTGGACCCACCTCCACCCCGGGGTTCCGCAGGTCCTCTCCGGCGGGCTCCAGGTGACGGTCCATCCACTGGGCTCCAAGGCACCGAAGTTCGTCGACTCTCCCGCGCCGAAGGGGCTGTGGGTGTCCGCGCTGCGTCTGACGGACCTCGGCACCGGCGCCACGCTGCTGTACGCGCCCTGCTTCGGCGCCTGGTCGCCCGGCCTCGACGCGCTGGTCGCCGGCGTCGACTGCGCCCTGCTGGACGGCACCTTCCACACGGCCGACGAGCTCGGCGTGCGCGCCCCGGGCGCGCCGGCCCAGCGCTCGATGGCCCACCTGCCGATCTGCGGCACGGACGGCACTGACGGCACTGACGGCAGCCTGGCGGCTCTCGCCCGTCATCCGCGGGTGCGCCGCGTCTACACCCATCTCAACAACACCAACCCGCTGCTGGACCCCGCATCGCCGCTCCACGCGGAACTCAAGAGAAACGGTGTCGAGTTGCTCCCCGACGGATCCGAACTCCTGCTGCGCTGACGGAGTTCGGCCGACTGTACGATCCTCCCGTGAACACCCCGCCGCCGAACATCGCCCGGGTCTACGACTACCTCCTGGGCGGCAAGGACAACTTCGCCGCCGACCGGGCCCTGGGTGAGCGGATCGCCGTCGCGCTTCCGCAGGTGCACCTCGGTGTCCAGGCGCAGCGCGCGGTGCTGCGCCGCGTCGTCGACCACCTGGTCCGCGAGGCCGGGCTGCGGCAGCTGGTCGACATCGGCTCGGGCCTGCCGACGGCCGAGAACGTGCACCAGGTCGCCCAGCGCGTCGCCCCGGAGACGCACGTCGTCTACGTCGACAACGATCCCGCGGTGCTCACCCACGCCCGCGCGCTGCTCGCCGACAACAAGCAGACCGTGGTGGTCGACGGCGACCTGCGCCACCCCGCCGAGCTCCTGGCGGACCCGGTGCTCCACGCGCACATCGACCTCGACCGGCCCGTGGGCCTGCTGCTCTGCGGCATCCTGCACTACGTGCTGGACGACGAGGACCCCTACGGCGTGGTCCGCACCCTCGTCGACGCCCTGCCCCCGGGCAGCTACGTCTTCGTGCACCACCTCACCACGGCGGGCCCCGACGTCGACGCCGGCACCGCGGAGGCCGAGGAGGCCCTGCGCCAGGGCGTGGGCCGCGGCCAGTTCCGCACCCTCGACGAGGTCGCCGGGTTCCTCAACGGTCTCGAACTCCTCGACCCCGGCGTCGTCATCGTCCCCGAGTGGCGCCCGGACGCCGACACGCCCTCCCCCGCCGACCACCCCGTGCTCCGCCTCGCCGCCGTCGGCGTCGCCCGCAAGTCCTGAGCGCGGACCGCCACGGTCCGGGCGGTCCCCGGGACAGCGGGGATGCCGCCGACGGCGGGCGGTGCCACCGGTCCGCCGCGGCAGGGCTCACCCTGGCCCCCGGCCACCGCTCGCTCACCGTCGACGGACGCCCCGTCCGGCTGACGCGGCGTGAGTTCGATCTGCTGGCCCACCTCGTGACGCACCCGCGCCTGGTCTTCACCCGGCGCCAGCCGCTCGACGCCGCCTGGCCCGGGCCCGATGCGGGTGACGGCCGCACCGTCGACGTCCACGTCGCCCGGGTGCGCACGAAGCTCGGCGCTCCGTACCGCACGGCACTGGCCACCGTGCGCGGCGCCGGCTATCGCTACTCCCCCGACGCCGTCCCGAGCAGGCCCGGAGGGCGGGACCGCCCGTGACCCGGCGGAACAGGGTCGGCTCAGGACTTCGCCGCCACGTCGAGCCGGCCCGCCTTCGCCTCCTCCAGAAGGGACGCGAACTGGTCGGCGCTCATCTGAATCCGCTGACCGAAGTCGTCGGTCAGCACGACCCTGCGCTCGGCGGGCGCGGCGGCGTCCACGAACAGCTGCGGGCAGCCGCAGTCGCAGTTGCCGCAGAAGGTGGCGACCGGCTCCAGCCCGTTCATCTCGGTCATCCCTGTTCACTCCCCGAAGGTGTGGTGGCCGCCCGGACGGTGCGGCCTCGGCCGGGAGATACCCGGACGTCCGGCCCGGAACCTGCGGGCGGACACGGGGCCGATGCACGCGCCCCCGGGGGCCTGCTCCCGCGCGCCCTCCGTGCATTCCCGCCGGGGGTATGCGGGCACCGACGGCCGGTCCTCGACTACCAGTCCTCGAAGGCGCTCAGCAGGCCCTCGGGCGCCGCGGTGTCGGTCAGCGGCTGCTCGGACCAGATCACCTTGCCGCTCGCCGTGTAGCGGGTGCCCCAGCGGTGCGCGAGCCGGGCCACGAGGAAGATGCCCCGGCCGCCCTCGTCGGTGGTCGCCGCCCAGCGCAGGTGCGGCGCGGTGCTGCTGCCGTCGGACACCTCGCAGACCAGGGTGGTGTCCCGGAGCAGCCTGACCCTGACCGGCGGAACGCCGTAGCGGATCGCGTTGGTGATCAGCTCGCTGAGGATCAGTTCGGTGTTGAAGGAGATCTCCTCCAGGCCCCACTCGGCGAGCTGCTTCACGCACGCGTTGCGCACCGGACCGACCGCGGCCGGGTCGCTGGGGACCTCCCACTCCGCCACGTGGTCGGGGGGCAGCAGGCCGGTGCGGGCGACCAGCAGCGCGATGTCGTCGGTGGGCTGCGGGCCCGGTGCGGCCTGGAGCGCGGCCGTGCCGACCTCCTCCGGACTCAGCCCGGGGCGGCCCTCCAGGCCGGCCCGCAGCCGTTCCAGGCCCTGGTCCGCGTCCTGGTCGCGGGACTCCACCAGGCCGTCGCTGAAGAGCAGCAGCTGGGACCCGGGCGGCAGCGGGATCTCGCTGGTCTCGAAGGGGTGCCCGCCGACGCCGAGCGGCGGGGAGACGGGCACCTCGGGGCAGTCGATCCGGCCGTCGGGGGTGAGCACGACAGGAGCCGGATGCCCCGCCCGGGAGACGGTGCAGACCCCGGAGACCGGGTCGTAGACCGCGTAGACGCACGTCGAGCCGGTGATGCTGACGTCGGTCGACTCCTCGTCGAGCTGCGAGACGAGCTCGTCGAGGCGGCCCAGCACCTCGTCTGGCGGCAGATCGAGCGCGCAGAAGGTGCGGATGGCGGTCCGCAGCCGCCCCATCGCCACGGCGGCGTTGATGCCGACGCCGACCACGTCGCCGACGACCAGGGCGGTGCGGAAGCCGGGCAGGGCGATGACGTCGAACCAGTCGCCGCCGACCCCGGCGGTGGCGGGCAGGTAGCGGTGGGCCACGTCGAGCCCGGTGCGCTCGGGCAGGCTGCGCGGCAGCAGGCTGCGTTGCAGGGCGACGGCCGTGCCGTGCTCACGGGTGAAGCGCCGGGCGTTGTCCACCGACACGGCGGCGCGCGCCGCCAGGTCCTGGGCGAGCAGCACGTCGTCGGCGTCGAACGGCGGGCTGCCCGGCGCCCGCCGGAACTGCACCAGCCCCAGCAGTCCGCCCCGCATCCGCAGGGGGACCGTCAGGGTGCCGTGGTGCGCGTCGGTGACGGCCTCGGTGCCGGAGACAGCTCGCTCCTGGGGGCTGCCGCCGGTGACCGTCACGGTGGCGCCGACGGGCGCGGCGGTCCCGGGCGGGCCGAGCAGCGCGGTGCGGCGCAGCAGCGCGGCGGTCCGGGGCGGCTCCTCGCCGCGGGTGACCGCGTCGACGAGGTCGACGGAAACCGTGTCGGCGAACCCGCCGACGGCCACCTCGGCGAGCTCCTCGCAGGTCCGGGTCATGTCGAGGGTGCGGCCGATCCGCAGCCCCGCCTCGTAGAGCAGGTGCCGCCGCTCACCGGCCGCCTCGATCCGGTCGGTGAGGTCGTGCAGCTCCGTGGTGTCGCGCAGCGTGACGACGCTGCCGGGCAGGCCGCCGTAGGGCGCGGTCGGCCGCTTGTTCACGGCGAGCAGCCGCTCCCCGGCCCGGTGGATGCCGTCGGTCACCTCGTCCGGGGAGGTGAGCAGCGCGGCGGTGGCGGGATCGAGCCCGAGCGCGGCCACGGGCTGCCGTTCGGCGTCGGGCGGCAGGTCGAGCAGGCGGCGCGCCTCGTCGTTGACCAGCGTCAGCCGCCCGTCGCCGCCGATGATCAGCACGCCCTCGCGGACGGCGTGCAGCACGGCCTCGTGGTGCTCGTACATCCGGGCCAGCTCGGTCGGGCCGAGCCCGCGGGTCTGCCGCAGCAGCCTGCGCGAGGCCAGCGCCGTGCCGGCCGCCGCCAGCAGCACGGCCCCGGCCGCGCCGCCGAGCAGGACCGGCAGGTGGGTGTCGACCAGGGCGTTGACCCGGCCGACCGTGAAGTTCACGACGACCACGCCGAGCGGGTGATGAGCCGCGTCGAAGACGGGCACGGCGGTGGCGATGGACCGGTAGCCCTGCTGGTTGACGTCGAAGGTGACCGTCTGGCCGGCCAGCAGCTTCGGTACCACGTCCTGCTGCACGAACGGGGTGGCCTGGTAGGGGCGGCCGATGTAGTCCGGATAGGGCGAGGTCAGCTGGATGTACTTGGTGTTGAACACCACCACCGAGTCCACCCCGGTGGCCTGCTGCACGGCCTGGGCCCGGGGCTGGAGCACGGCCGTGGGGTTGCTGCTCTCCAGCGCCGCGACGATGCCCGGCCCGCTGGCGAAGGCCTCGGCGACCCCGCGGGTGACGCGGCGGGCGTCGGTGGCCTCGCTGGAGCGCGCCTGGAGCACCATGGCGGCCAGGCCCGCGGCGACCAGCAGCAGGATGACGAGCAGGCCGGTCAGGAACATCCGGCCGGCCAGGCTGCGGGCGGAGAGCATCCCGCCCAGGCCGCTCCGGCCCGGCCGGCCACCAGGGCCCGGCTGGGACGGCGCACCGCTGTCACGGTGCGGCGAGGCCCCGCGGTGGCGTCTGCGCACCCCTCATCCATAACCTGGGCCCCGGTGACCACGCAAGTACCAGCGCGTATTCGCCCCGGCGGGCTCAGGTGACGACACCCCGCGGCAGGCGGGGCGGTCAGCCCGGGGAGTCGGCCTCCTGCCGGGCCAGGCGTGCCTCGGCCGCGTGTCCGGCGGCGTGGAGCAGGTCGCCCCGGCGCGCCAGGGCGGCCCGGCGCAGGTCCCTCAGCGGTGCCAGGCGGCGGCGACGAGCAGCAGCAGGACGACGACGGCCATCGCCGGCAGGCAGCCGACGCCCCCGTCCGGGTTCTTCCGGTTGGCCTCGACATGGCCACCGGGCTCGATGCCCGGATGCCTGGCGGCGTAGTGGTCGAGTTGCTTCCGCTCGCCCTGCGACCGGGAGAGCCAGGGCGTCCTGAAGCCGCATTCACCGCACCAGTAGCGGTATGCCACGCCGACTCCTCACCTCTCGCTGACGGACGATCACGTCACCGATGGTCGGCGACCGCCCGGGTGCGGGCCCAGGTCACCGGACCGGTCATTGCTGACCGGTCGCTCCGGGGCGATGGCTTCCCCAGGTGACGGGATAGCGGACCGGGTGCGCGCCGATCCGCGCGGGCAGCAGACCGGCGACGACGAGGAGAACGGTGCCCAGCGCCAGCAGGGGCAGGAAGGGGACCGGGTGCGGGGCCTGGAGCACCACGATCACCGCGGTGGCGGCCGCCGGGGAGTGGGACAGGTGGGTCAGCAGCATCGCTCCGAGCGAGAGCCCGGCCGCCACGGCCGCGCCCCAGGCGCTGGGCCCGGTGACGGCCAGGGTGCCGAACCCGATGAGGGCGCAGAGCAGCTGCCCTCCGACGAGGTTCCGGGGCTGCGAGAGGGGCAGTCCGGGCGCGCCGTGCACGAGGGCCGCGCTGGCCGCCAGGGGCGGTATCAGCAGGGGCTGGTGGAGCAGCACACCGACCCCGACCAGGACGGACAGCGCGACCGAGGCGAACACGGCGGCTTGGAGGGCGTGCAGTGAGTGCGGCAGTCTCTTCGAGGAGGACGGGGGCATGATGCGGGCTCCGGGCAGGTCGGGGCAGGACCAGCCGAGCATAGACAAAAGGTTGAAGCACCTGGCAACCGTCTTGCCTCCTGGGCAAATCAGGGGCTGCGCCCGTACACCCGCCCACCCCCGGCCGACGTCACCCGGGACGCCGGCCGGCGGCCGCGCCGTGCTCAGCGGGCGCCGAGGAGGTGTTCCATGGCGAGCTGGTCCAGTGCCTCGAAGGCCATGCCGCGGGCGGCGGCCGTGTCGATGTCGAAGTCCTCGAACGCGGCGCGGTCGGTGAGGAGGCCGGTCAGGCCGTCGGCGGCGGTGGGGAGGGCGAGGTCGGGCAGGCGGGCGGCGGTGAGGGCCGCGGTGACGTCCGGGTCGGCGCGGAA
>NZ_JBGCCA010000063.1:0-22343 GCF_041261265.1 Streptacidiphilus sp. MAP12-33 | reverse complement strand
ACGGCGTCGAAGGCCTCGGCGCAGTCGCCGCCCTGCAGCAAGAACGCCTCACCGCGCGCGACAGCCCCAAGCCGGGCGCGCAGCTGGTCGCACTCGCCGGCAAAGACCAGCGGCGGATAGGAAGCGAGGTCCGCAAGCACCTTGCGCAGAGCCTCGGAATCCGGCCATTCAGGCTGCTGCGCCGCGGGAAGGGACAGCCAGGAGCGGCCGTCGTCGGGGAGCGGGCGCTCCAGGGTCTCCAGATTCTCCAAAGTCACCGTCACGTCAGCGAGGCTGTCACCGGCCCTGTCCCCGTGTCGAGGAACGAGAGCTGAACGCGGCGTGGACCCTGAGACGTCCCCTCGTCCTCCCGGCCTACGGCCGTCGTCCGCGGTGATGACGTGCGGTCAGAAGTTACCTCTGGCGACGGACGCAGGGCATCCGGGCGCCGCAGGAGTCTTGAGGGGACGGCGCGGCAGCCGGCCGATCGAGGTCCTGCTCGCCGCCGGCCGAGGCTGACAAATCCGCCATGAGCACGTCAGTCTCGGAAGTGGCCCGCCGTCCGGGCCGTCACCCGCACCCCCGCTGAGGAGAAGACCATGCACGTCCGCCCCGCCCGCGCCGCCGGTCCGTCCGCCGCCCGCCCGCACGCCGTCCGCCGCGCCGCCTGCGGCACGGCCGCCGTGGCACTGGCCCTGCTCGGCCTGGTCGGCTGTGCGCGCTTCTCCTCGGCCCAGAACGCGCCCGCCGGCACGACCGAGAGCGTGCCGGCCGCCCCCGGCCAACCCGGGCAGCCCAACGCCACCGCGGACGCCGACACGGCGGTCCTGGCCGCCTACCGCGGCTACTGGAACAGCGCCGTCAGCGCCTGGACCCAGGGCAGCCTCACCGACGTCCCGCTCGGCCGCTACGCCACCGGCCCGGCCGACTCCGCCGTCCGCTCGGCGCTGCAGACCTACCAGGCCGACGGTGTGGTGACCCACGGTCAGCCGCTGCTGGACCCTTCGGTGACCGCCCTGAACCTGTCGGCCAGCCCCTACACCGCCACCATCACCGACTGCGTCGACGAGACCGGCTTCTACAAGGTCCACAAGTCCACCGGCGTCCGTGTCGCCGGTGCCCCCACGGGCCACCACCCGGCCGTCTACCAGGCCCGCTACGACGGCGGCTGGGTCATCGTCAGCGGCTCCGTGGACCCGGCCCGCGCCTGCTGACGCCGGCGCGGTTCCCCGGGTTCCAAGGCCCCTGTGTTCGGTACTGACCGAACCCGGTTCCGTCATCCAGGGAGGCGGGTCTAATGTTTTCCACATCGGGCCGGACAGCTCCGGGAGAAAATCCCGAAACGACTCCACCGCCCCGATCCCAGGAATGACCACCGGAATTCCCCGGAACACCCCCGAAGAAATGGGAGGACGGCCATGAAGAAGTACGCCAAGCCGACGGCTCAGAAGCAGGTGGACACCAACACCGCGCTCATTTCCATGACCTGATTCCCCGGCATGGGGCGCACCTTCTCCCCTGGGAGGTGCGCCCCATGCGTTTTTCCGGTCCCGAGCACGTCCCACGGCTGAAGGAACCCACATGTGCGGCATCGCCGGCACCGCCCGACTCGACGGGCGCGACCTCGGTCCCGAGACCGACGCCCTCCTGAACGAGCTCGCCGACATCCTGCACCACCGGGGGCCCGACGACCGCGAGGTGCTCCGGCTCGGCCCGGTGGGCCTGGCCTTCACCCGGCTCTCCCTGGTCGACCCCGAGCACGGTGGGCAGCCCCTCACCAGCCACGACGGCTCCCTGGTACTGATCGCCAACGGCGAGGTCTACAACCACAGGGAGCTCGCCGCACAGCTTCCCCCCGGCGAGCGGCCGAAGACCGGCTCGGACTGCGAGATCCTGCTGCACCTCTACCGCCGCCACGGCCTGGACTTCCTGCGCGAGGTGCGCGGGATGTTCGCGGTCATCCTCTTCGACCGGGCCAACGGCCAGTTGATCCTGGCCCGCGACCGATTCGGGATCAAGCCGCTCTACTACCACCGCGACCGTGAGCGGATCACCCTGTCATCGGAGATCAAGGGCCTTTTCGCCGACCCGCGCACCCCTCGCGGATTCGACTGGGAAAAGGCACTCTCGGCGGCGCTGGTCGCCGCGTCCCCGCGTTTTTCCGAGCCCGGGGTCCGCACCTGGTTCGAGGGAATCGAGACGGTTCCCGCGGCGACCGTCGTGCGGATCGACCTCGCCACCGGGAAGACGGTCTCGCACCGCTACTGGGAAATCCCCGACGAGTTCGAGGAATCCACCACCGCCGAGGAGTTCGTCGAGCGCTACCGCGCCGTCCTGACCGACTCCGTGCGCGAGTGCGCCACCGCCGACACCGAGCTCGGCCTCTTCCTGTCCGGCGGCATCGACTCCTCCGCCGTGCTGGCCCTGGCCGCGCCGCACCTGGACGGCATCCACACCTTCACCGCGCTCAGCGGCGGCACCCACGAGAACGGCGACGCCGAGAACGCGGCCTTCATCGCCGGGAAGCTGGGCGTTCCCAACCACCAGGTCCTCTTCTCGGGCGACCACACCCCGACGCCCGAGGAGTGGGTGCGCCTGCTGTGGCTCTCCGAGCACCCCATGACGGGTCCGGAGGTCTACTACAAGCACGAGATGCACCGCTTCGCCCGCCAGGAACGCCCCGAGCTGCGCGGCATGCTGCTCGGTGCCGCCAGCGACGAGTTCAACGGCGGCTACTCCCGCGGCGTGTACGGAGGCGAGGACTGGGGCGCCTTCCTGGCCGGGCTGCACTACATGCACCGCGCCACCGAGCTCGACCGCCGCCCCGGCCTCGGCCGCTGGTGGTCCGACGGCGGCTCGTTCATCTCCGAACGCGCGCTCGCCGGCACGCCGGCCGGCGACGTCGACCTGTTCCGGCGGTACTTCGAGTCCGAGTACGTCAAGACGCAGCAGTACAACGTCTGGCACGAGGACCGCACCGCCGCCGGCAGCGGCATCGAGGCCCGCGTCCCCTTCCTGGACCACCGCCTCGTCGAGATCGCCGCCGTCATCCCGCCCCGGCTGCGCCCACGGCTGCTGTGGGACAAGCGGATCCTGCGCGAGGCCGTGGCCCCCCATCTGCCGCGGCGGATCGCCGAACGCCCCAAGGGCCCGTTCTTCTACGGCTCCGGCACCCGCCACGCCTACCGCATGCTGGTGCGGCTGTTGCGGGCGAACGACCACGAGCTGATCGAGCGCGCCCTGGCCGCTCCCGACGCCGACCTGTTCCTCGACGCCGACACGATCCGCCGCACCCTGGCCGGCTTCGGGGAGGGCGACACCGACGACCCGGCCGTCGAACTGCTCATGCGGGTCGTCAACATGGGCCTGCTGGCCGACCTCGCCGCCAAGCCGCCGCGCCTGGCGGACCTCTCGCCCGGCCCGGTCGGCCTCGCGCTGGGCCGTGAGGAGAACCAGGCGCCCTCCCCGGAGCTGTTCGCCTGCGCCCCCCGCTGGAACCCCGGGGACACCGCCGCGCTCGCCGCCGAGGCCGTGCTGCTGACCGACGCCGAGCAGTCCGCCTGGTTCCTGATCAGCGCCGGCCACATCGAGTACGTCTTCGACGACGACACCCCGGTCCTGTCCGTGCTGCGCCGCCTCGACGGTGCCACCACCCTCGACAGCGCCGCCACGAGCGCCGGCTACCGGCTCGACGACGTCCGCGAGGACCTCGACGAGCTCTTCGCCGGCGAGCTCCTGACGATCGCTTCGTGACCCGGGGACGGTGCCGGCATGTACGAACGCCTCGCCCTCGAGCAGCTCGTCCCCGGTGACGTGTCCGCGCGGCCGCCGGCCGCGCGCTACTCGGGCCGCTTCGAACGCTGGGAGCAGCTGGCGAGCGTGCGGCGCCGGCCACGCCGGCTGCTGGCGGCCGACAGCGAGCTCTACTTCCCGCCGGAACTGCATCCCGTGGTCGGGCACCCGCTCGTGGCCGCCCGAGGCGAGCAGGTCGTGCGCACGCTGCTGCTCTACCGGCTCTACGACTACCTGAACTTCACGGTGGAGCTGGAGAGCCTCGCGGTGATCCCGGTCGCCACCGCGGTCGCGCGCGGGAAGTCCGGTCTGCACCTGCCGGAGCAGATGCGCGCCGACGCCTTCAAGATCGTCACCGACGAGGCCTGGCACGCCCAGTTCTCCTACGACTTCGCCTGCCAGGTCGAGGTCGTCAGCGGCGTCTCCTCCCGCGACTCGCCGACGCCGCCCGCCTTCGCCCGGCGCCTGGACGAGCTGCGCGAGGTGCTGCCGCCGGAGCTGCGGGGCCTGGAGTCGCTGCTGTTCGCCATCGTCAGCGAGACGCTGATCTCCGGCATCCTGTCCGACATCCCGCGCGACACCCGCCTGGCCCAGCCGGTGCGGGACCTGGTCCGCGACCACGCCGAGGACGAGGGCCGCCACCACATCTACTTCCGCTCGGTCCTCAAGCACCTGTGGCCCGCCCTGACGGCCCGTGAGCGCTCCGCCGTGGGCCCCCACATCCCGGCCGCCATCTTCTCCTTCCTGGAGCCGGACTACGCCCAGCTGGCCGTCCGTCTCGCCTCGGTCGGACTCACCGCGGCCGAGACCGAGCAGGTCATCGCCGAGTCCTGCCCCGCCGAGGAGCTCAGCCGCTCCGTCGCCCAGGCGGCCAGCCCCGCCGTGCGCTACTTCGCCGAGATCGGCGCCCTGGACGAGGACCGCACCCGTGACGCGTTCGCCGGCGCCGGACTCCACCCGCCGCTCGACGCCGCCGCCCGCACCGCCAGGAACGCCCGGCCCGCCCCGGCCGAGCCCACCGACCACCGCACCGAGCCCCGCACCCGTCACCGTGACCACGCCGAGGAGAACGAGTCCCGTGAATGCGCCTGAGGCCGCGGCCAGGGCCCGCGCCGCCGCCATGTTCCGCCGCTACTGGTTCGCCACCAGCGTCAGCGGCGCCGGATCGGCCGTCACCGTGATCGCGCTGCCGCTGGTCGCCGTGTTCAAGCTGGGTGCTTCCGTCGCCCAGGTCGCCCTGCTCGCGGCGGGCGGCCAGATCGGCTGGCTGCTGCTGGGACTGCCGGCCGGCGTCATCGTCCAGCGGTTCCCGCTGCGCCGCCTGCAGGTGGCGATGGACCTGGCCCGCCTGGCGGCCATCGGCTCCGTCCCGCTGGTGTGGTGGCTCGGCCGGCTCAGCTACCCCTACCTGCTCGCCGCGGCCGTCGTGGTCAGCCTGTCCACGGTCCTGTTCGACATCGGCAGTGCCACGTTCCTGCCGGCGATCGTCGACAAGGAGGAGCTGAACGCCCGCAACAGCCTCATGTCCGGCACCCTCGCGGTGACGCAGACCGGTGGTCCCTCGCTCGGCGGCGCCCTGGTCCAGCTGCTGGGGCCGGTCGCCGCGCTGCTGGCGGACGCGCTCAGCTACCTGGTCTCCGCGCTCACCCTGGGGTCCCTGCCGGAGGCCCCGCGGGCCGAGGTCCCCGCCGGCCCCAGGCCCGGCCTGTTCGCGCAGATCCGCGAGGGCTGGACCTTCGTCGTGCGGCACCCCGTCATGCTGCCGTGCATGCTGTGGGCCACCGCCACCAACTTCGTCTGCGGTGCGCTGACCGGTCTCACTCCCGTCTACCTGGTACGCCAGGCCCATGTTCCGGCCGGGCTGATCGGTGTCCTGGTCGCCGCCGAGGGCGTCGGCGCGCTGCTCGGCTCGATGGCCGCGCCGCGCCTGGCCGCCCGCGTCGGGACCGCCCGCGCCCTGCTGCTGGCGGGCTTCGGGGGCGGGCTGCTGGCTCTGCTCGCCCCGCTCACCACCGGGCTCGGTGACGCCTGGTGCTTCGCGCTCGGCAACGCGGGCTTCGCCGCCGGCGTGGTCGTGGGCAGCATCGTCACCCGCACCCACCGCCAGACGCAGACCCCGCGGGAGCTGCTGTCGCGGGTCATGGCCACGGTGCGGTTCGTCTCCTGGGGCGCCGCGCCGATCGGCGCCGCCCTCAGCGGCGTGCTGGCCACCGCCGTCGGCCTGCGGCCCGCCTTCTGGGCCGTCTGCGCCGCCGCGCTGGCGGGCCCGCTGATCCTCGCCGCCGGCCCGGTCCGCGCCCGCCGCGACCTCGCCGACCCCGAGCCCGCCGGGCAGCCGGCGCAGCGGACCGCGGCGGTTGAACAGTCCAAGGCCGTGCCCGCCGAACAACCATTGGCGGCCTGAGGGCGTTGCGTCATCATCAGGTGCGTCCGGACGCCCACCAGGTGGGATGTCCCCTCCCCCGAAGCGAGGCTGACGACGCATGAAACAGAGCACCCTGCTGATGCCCGCGGACCTGCACGCGTACATGCTCGCGCACAGCGCCCCGGTCGACCCGATCCAGCAGCGCATCGCCGAACGCACCGAGCAGTTCGCCGACGTCGCCCACTGGCGCACCGCGCCCGAGCAGAGCGCGTTCCTGACCCTGCTGGTGCGGCTGGCCGGGGCCCGTGACGCGATCGAGGTCGGCACGTTCACCGGCATGTCGGCCCTCGCCATCGCCCGCGGGCTCGGCGAGGGCGGCAGCCTGATCTGCTGCGACATCAGCGACCAGTGGACGCCCATCGCCAGCGAGGCATGGCGGGCCGCGGGCGTCGAGGACCGCATCGACCTGCGCATCGCCCCCGCCCTTGCGACGCTGCGCGCCCTGCCGTCCGGCCCCTCGTTCGACTTCGCCTTCGTCGACGCCGAGAAGACCGGCTACCGGGACTACTACGAGGAACTGCTGGGGCGGCTGCGTCCGGGCGGCCTGCTGGTCTTCGACAACGTCTTCCGCAGCGGCCGCGTCCTTGACCCGACCAACGAGGTCGACCACGCCGTCATCGACTTCAACGCCGCCCTGGCCAAGGACGACCGCGTCGACGTCGTCATGGTCCCGATGGCGGACGGCATGTCGCTGGTCCGCAAGCGGTGAACGGCCGCGGCCGCGGGCGCCGACGGCGCCCGCGGCCGGCTCGCCGCCCCGCCCGCCTCAGCGGTGCAGCACCGCCGCGAGAGCCTTCGCCAGCTGCGCCGCCGCCTGCGCGGCGTCGGCCACCGGCTCGTCCTGACGCCAGGCGATGAAGCCGTCGGGACGCACCAGCAGGCAGCCCTCCTCGTCCAGGTCGTCGTTGACGCGCTGCCAGGCGCCGTAGGCGTCGCGCGCCCCCTCCGCGTCGATCCGCACCACGCGCAGCGGCACGCCGAGCTCCCGCTCGCACCGTTCCGCCGCCGTCTCCCACGCGTGGCCCGCGAGCCCGGTCAGCACCGTGAACCGGCCACCGCCCACCAGGTCCAGGGTGGAGATCCGGTGCCCGCGGCCGTCCACGAGCCACACGTGCGGGACCTTCGCGCCCGGCCGTGCGCAGGGTTGCGCGTACAGCTCCGGATCGCGCGCCCACTCCCGCTCCTCCGCACCCGGCTCCTCGAGCACCGCGGCCGAGCGGTAGCGCTGGTTCAGCTCCACCCCGTGCGCGCTGAACTCGTAGTGCTTGAACTGCATCGCCTGCGCCAGCTCCCGCCGCGCCCTGGCACCTGCCCGGTCGGCGGCGCGGGCCAGGCGCAGGCCGGCGCCCGGATCGGCGCTCGCCAGCCCGTCGCCGAGGCCGAGGGCACGGAACAGCGGCACGAACTCCGCCGTGCTGCGGTTGGCCCGGCTCACGACCTGCTCGCCCACCGGCGCCCGCTCGGCCGAGTAGGTGTCCAGCAGGCCCGGTCCGGCCTGGCCGTGTAGCACCGCGGCCAGTTTCCAGGCCAGGTTGTGGGCGTCCTGGATCGAGGTGTTCGAGCCGAGGCCGTTGGACGGCGGATGCCGGTGCACCGCGTCGCCCGCGCAGAAGACCCGTCCGGCGCAGTAGCGGGTCGCGTGGCGCTGGTTGACGGTCCACAGCGAGGTCGACTCGATCTCCACCTCGATCCGGTCGTCGCCCAGCATCCGGTGCACGATGCGCCGCGCCTCGCCCTCGTCCAGCACCGGCTCGGGGCCGTCGATGTCGTAGCCCCACACGGCCATCCAGGTGTGCCAGGGGCGCACCATCCGCAGCGCCCCCATGCCGATCCCGCCGATGCCCTCACCCGGACGCACCACCCAGTACAGGACGCCCGGCCGGTGCTCCACCAGCGGGCCCAGGTCGGCGCGGAAGACGATGTTCATGCTGCCGCCCCTGCCCTCCTCACCCCGGAACGGCAGGCCCACCTGTTCGGCGACACGGCTGCGCCCGCCGTCCGCACCCACCAGGTAGCGGCTGCGCACCTGGAACTCGTCGCCGCGCAGCCGGTCCCGCAGCACGCTGGTGACGCCGTGCTCGTCCTGGGTCAGTCCCAGGAACTCGGTGTCGAACCGCACCGCCGCGCCGCGCCGGGCGGCGTGGCCCACCAGCAGCGGCTCCAGGTAGGGCTGCGGCAGGTCGATCACCGTGCACGGGCTCGCGGCGGCGTACTCGCTCAGCCGCTCGTCCTCGGTGCCCCAGGTGCGGATCCGGGCGATCTCCTCGCCCACCAGACTGGTGCAGAAGACGCTCTCGCCCAGCAGTTGCTGCGGCGTGCCGAGCGCCTCCGCCTCGGCCTGCAGGCCGAGGTCGCGCAGGACCTCCATGGTGCGCTGGTTGGTGATGTGGGCGCGCGGGGTGTCCGCCACCCAGCCGTGCTTGCTGACCATCGTGGTGCGCACCCCGTAGGTGGCCAGCAGCACGGCGGCCGCGCCTCCGGCCGGCCCGCTGCCGACCACCAGCACGTCGGTGTCGAAGTCGTCGTCCGCTGTCGGTGCCATCGCAACTCCTCGAACTCGAACAGGTCAGTGCCCCAGGTGCTCCAGCAGCGCGAACCCGCCGCGGTCGAGCTGGTAGAAGACCTGGCCGCCCAGGCGCTGACGCCAGATCAGTCCGGCGTCGGCCAGGACCGACAGGTGCTGCGAGACGGTGGACTTGGCCAGCCCGAGCGCGCCGGCCACCATCGTGGTCGTCTTGGGGATCTCCAGGGACCGCAGCACCTGGGCGCGCCCCAGCCCCAGCACCAGGCCGAGCCGGTCCCGGCGCTCCCGGGCGGGCTCGCGCGCCGGGGGCGCCTGCAGGAAGCCCACCGCCCGCGCCTGGTACGCCATCGCCACCACCCCCTCGTGCGCCGTGGTGAACAACCGCAGTCCGCCGGTGAACACGGTCGGGACCAGCAGCAGCCGCTGCCCCTGCAAGGACAGCTGCAGATCGCGCCGGTAGGGGGCGGTCAGGGTCGGGCCCGACCAGTCGACCCGGCCGCCCAGCTCGCCCAGCATCGCGTCCGGCCCGACGGTCGCCAGCGTCCGGCCGCGGAACAGCACCTCCTCCTCCAGGCAGGTCCGGATCGCCGTCCAGTGCGGGGCCAGCGCCCACTCCCAGTACTGCTCCAGCAGCTCCATGCAGTGCAGCGCCTCCGCCGAGTCCACGCCCTGCTCGCGCAGGTGCGCCAGCTCGGCGCCGAGCGTGGCGCGCCGCGCGTCCGGCAGGTGCACGAAGCTCTGCGGGAAGACCCTGCGGGTGGGCCGGTTCATCTCCGCCATCAGGCCGCGCAGCACCTCCGGCGGCATCGTGCGGCGCACGGTCCGCGCCCAGCGGGTGTACGGCGAGGGCACCTCGCCGCGGTAGCGCGCCAGCAGCGCGATGCTGGCGACGGTCTCCCACAGCGGGCTGAACGCCAGCCGCACGGTGTTCAGGCTCTCCTCGTCCAGGGTGAGGTGGATCATCGTGGCCGCGTCCCCGGGCGCGGCGCGGTCAGCATGTGACCACCCCGAGCGCCACCAGGTCGGCGACGAAGTCGCCGACGTCGACCAGCGCCTCCTCGGGCGCGATGCCGTACTCGCGGGCCACCTCCTCGGCGATGGACCGCAGCGAACGCGAGCCGTCGGCCCGCGTGTAGATCAGCTCGGCGACGTCCGACAGCGCCAGTGACTGCGGCCCGACCCCGAGCAGCAGTTCCCCCCTGACCCGCCGGATCCGCACCCCGAGGCAGCGCCGGGGCGTGGCCGTCGGGTCCAGGACCGCCGGGGCCGTCATGTCGTCTCCACCCGCATCGAGATCTCCTGGCAGATCGTCAGCACGTCCTTGATCCAGCGCTCGGGCGCGTCCGGGTCGTAGTCCCGCATCGTCTCCAGCGCCCAGTACTGCTCGAAGCGCAGGAACGGCGGCGCGATCGCGCGCAGGCGGTTCGGACGCCACTTGGGCATGTGGCTGCCGTACTCGCCCTCCGCCTCCAGCAGCGCGTCCACGGCGTGGCCGAACGCCCGCCGCGCCGAGATGGTGGCGCTCTCCGGGTTGCCGGACTCCAGCTGACCGAGCGCGTCCTCGACGGCGTCGTCGGCCAGCCCGAGCGAGCGCACCACCACGAAGGAGCGGAACGCGGACGCGGCCAGCCTGCCGCGGGCCGACTCGATCCACTGCGGGCCCAGCAGCGGCAGGCACGTCGCCAGCCGCCCGAGCGAAACCTCCTCACGCGGCGTCAGCACCTCGCCGGCGAAGCCCCGCTCGTACTCCTCCCAGGCGACCTTGGCCAGCAGCTGGTCGAACTGGCTCTCCAGCCAGTACGTCACCTCCCAGCGGCGGCCCTGTTCGTAGAAGGTCTCGCTGTGCGTCTGCGGCGGGTTCAGCGGCATCGGGATCCGGTTGCTGGTCTCGGTCTGCCACACCGACCCGGTCACCAGATAGATGTCGTAGTCGCTGCGCGCGTTCGTCCACCCGCGGGCCGCCGAACCGACCAGGAAACCCGCCAGGCAGTCCGCCGGAACCAGCCCGCGGCGGCGCAGCGGCGCGAGCCAGTCCTCGGGATCCGTGCGTTGCTGCTCCATACCTGCCCCCGCTCCTCGTCGACACCCAGGCACAGCCGCATACTCCTCGCCGCCATCAGCCGTGTCACCGCTCGTTCAACTGGTGCCAACCCGCAGTTGAACAGGGAAAACACCGTCCGTTGATGGCCCGTTCGCGCCTGGGTCATAGTGGCGGCGCGCCGCAGCGGACGGCTCGGCCAGGGTGCGCCGCCACGGCGCGGGAGGAGGTGCTCGCCACCATGTCACTCGTCCTGGACGCCGATCCCGCCCTCGACACCGGCCACCTGGGGGAGCTGCTCGCCGGCGCCCTCGAACCGGACCAGATCCAGGCCCTGCCCACAGGCCCGCGCCAGACCCCCACCGCGGGCGGCGCGCTGTGGGGCCGCGCCGCCGCGGCGCTGACTCCCCGTTCCGTCGAGCAGGTCCGCGCCGTGCTGCGCGCGTTGTACCGCCGCGACGGCGCGGGTGTTCATCTCCACCCGGTCAGTACCGGCCGCAACTGGGGCTTCGGCGGCGCCGAGCCCGTGGCGGACGGCGCTGTGTTGCTGCGCCTTCACCGCTTGCGCATGATCCGGCTGCTGGACCTGCGCAGCGGCGTCGCGGTCGTCGAACCCGGTGTCTCCCAGGGCGAGCTGGCGCGTGTGGTCGCGGGCTCCGACTGGATGCTCAACGTCACGGCCTCCGCCGCGGGAACCAGCGTGGTCGGCAACGCCCTGGACCGCGGTGTGGGCCTGCGGCGGCAGCGCACCGGGGACCTGCTCGGCCTGGAGGTGGCCCTCGCGGACGGTTCGCTGGTGCACGTGGGCCGGTTCCCGCGGGCCGGGCTCGCGAACGCGCCCTACCCGCACCAGGTCGGGCCGGGGCTGGCGCAGTTGTTCGTGCAGTCCGGGTTCGGCGTGGTCACCGCCGCGGCGGTGCGGCTGGTGCCGCGCCCGGCCGTGCAGCAGGTGCTGCGGCTCTCGTTCCCGGCGTCACGGCTGGCCGACGCGGTCGACTTCGTCGGGTGGGCCGCCCGCAACCGGATGACGACGGGCGTCGTCAAGATCTTCAACGCGGGTGCGGCCGCCACCTACGGCGGTGTCGCACCGGCCGGCTACCACGCCTACCTCTGCGTCGCCGGTGTTCCCGCTCTCGTGGAGGCCACCCTCACCGAGCTGGGGCGTGCCGCGGCGGCCAAGGGGATCGGTGAGGGGCGCCGCCGGTTCGGTCCCGGCGATCCCGGCACGACCGTGGCGGAGGAGGCCACGCTGCGGGCCTACGCCGGGGATCCGAGCGCGAACGACGCCATGGTCGCCCACGTCTTCGGCGCGTCCGTCGAGGCGGCGGACGCCGAGGGAACGCAGGGACTGCTGTTCTTCACCCCGGTCCTGCCCGCCGTCGCGGGTGCGGTGACCGCGGCGGTGGAGCTGCTGGACACCATCCGCGGTGACGCCGGCCCGGGAGTGAGCGTCGGTCACACCGTGAACGTGCTGCCCGGGTCCTGGGTCGACCTGGTCGTCGCGATCCGGTTCCGGCGCGAGGCCGCGGCCGCCGCGCGGGCCCGGACGCTCCTGGACGAGCTGCACGTCCGCTTCGCCGCGGCGGGCTTCCCCCCGTACCGCCTGGACGTGGACCACATGGACACCGCCGCCGCGCTGCGCGGCGAGCCGGGCGTGGAGGAACTGCTGCGGCGGCTGGGCGGCGTGCTGGACCCGAACGCGACCTTGTCCAGGGGGCGCTATGCCGTCGGCCGCTGACTTCCCCCGCCACCTGGTCTCGGTGACCGACCTGACGCCCGCACAGGTGTCCCGGTTGCTCGAGCGTGCGCAGGCGCTGCGCGCGACCCCCCGGTCCTCGGCGCGGACGCTGCTGGACGGCGCCGTGGTGGCGACGTTGTTCTTCCAGCCCAGTACCCGGACCCGGCTGGGCTTCGAGGCCGCCGCGCTGCGCCTGGGCGCGCGGGTGACCGGTTTCGCCGACCCGAGCACGAGCCGTTCGGTGGAGTGGATCGGGGAGTCGCTGGAGGACACCGTCCAGGTGGTGTCGGAGCTGTCCGACGCGGTGGTGCTGCGCCACTTCGTCGCCGGCGCGGGTGTGCGGGCCGCGAGAGTGGCGGCGTGCCCGGTCGTCAACGGCGGCGACGGATCCAACGAGCACCCCACGCAGGCGCTCAGTGACGTGTGGACGCTGTGGCGTCATCTCGGCGGCGTGGCGGGCGCGGTCGTCGCCGTCGTGGGCGACCCCGGCACGCGGGTGCTGCGTTCCCTGGTGCTGCTGCTGGCACGGTCGGGTGTGGGCCGGCTGCTGTTCCTGGTCCCGCCCGGTGTGCCGTTGCTTCCGCCACCGGCGGCGGGCATCGTCCACCACGCCCTGCCGGCCGACCTCGAGGCGGCGCTCGCGGCGTACGCGGTGCCGTACGAGTTCCGCGGGAGCGTCGAGGAGCTTCTCGTGGAGGCCGACGCGGTGGAGATGATGCCGATCGACATCCCGTCCCTGGAGGCGGACCCGCGCTCACTGACCGAGGCGGCGCAGGTGACGCCCGAGCAGTACCGGATCACCGCCGCGAAGATCCGCGCGACGCGTTCGCGGGCACTGGTGCTGCACCCCGGCCCGCGCAAGGACGAACTGCACCCGGACGTGGACCAGCTGGCCCAGGGCCTGTACTTCACCCAGGTCCGCGATTCCCTGTACCTGCGCATGGCGGTGCTGGACCTGCTGGCCGGCCCCCGGTTGCGGCAGGAGGTGGCGGCATGAGCGCCCTGGCCCTGCACGCGAGTGGTACGGCGCCGGTGGGCTTCGACGAGCTGATGCGCAACGTCCGCGCGCTGGCCCCGCAGCTCGCCGCCCGCGGCGAGGAGATCGAGCAGGTGCGCCGGCTCCCCGCGGACGTGGTGGAGCAACTGCGGGCCGCCGGGGTCTTCCGGGCGGCGTTCCCACAGGCCCAGGGCGGGCCGGGGCTGACGTCGATGCAGCAGATCGAGCTGGTCGAGGAGCTGGCGGCGGCGGACGCCGCCGTCGGCTGGTGCGCGATGATCGGCATGGACTCCGGCATCTACGCCGGCTACCTGCCGCCCACCGGCGCGCAGCGGCTCTACCCCCACCCGGACCTGGTCACCGCCGGCTGGGTGGCGCCGGTCGGACGCGCGCTCGAGGTCGAGGGGGGCTACCTCGTCGACGGCCACTGGCGGTTCGGCAGCGGCTGCACCCACGCGGACGTCATCGCCGGCGGCTGCACCGTGCACCGCGACGGTGCGCCGCTGCGCGACACCGAAGGACGCCCGGTGGTGCGGATGGTGCTGGCGCCGGCCGCCTGCTTCGAGGTCGAGGACACCTGGCACACCACCGGCCTGGCCGGCACCGGCAGCTGCGACTACCGCGCGAAGGGCCTGTTCGTGCCGGCGGACCAGACGTTCTCCTTCGAGCAGCCCTGGCGCGACGAGCCTTTGTACCGGCGCTGCGACGCGATCGTGCGCAAGATGCCGGGCGTGCCGCTCGGTGTGGCGCGCACGGCCATCGACTTCACTCTCGCGCTGGCCGAACACCGCGAGGACGGTCCGGGGCAGCCCTGGCGGTCCTCGGCGCGGGTGCAGACCGTCCTGGCCGAGTGCGTGATGCGGCGCGCGGCCGCCCGCGCGGCGGTCTACGCGTCCGTCGAGGCGCTGTGGCGGCGGATGGAGGCCGGCCAGGAGCCGACGCCGCGCGAACGCGCGGAGGCCGCGCTGGCGCGCTACGACGCGTTCCGCACCGCACGGCGCATCGTGGCCGAGCTGTACGACCTGGTGGGCACACAGGCCACGTTCCGCGCGCGGACCCCGCTGGAGCGGGCGCTGCGCGACCTGACCACGGCGTGCCAGCACGTCGTGGGCCAGCACCGGGTTCTGGAGTGGTCGGGACAGTTGCTGCTGGGAGGCGAGACGGATGCCGCGTTCGTTTGAGCACGTGCCGGAGCACACCCTGCCGCCCTCGGCGGCCGGCGGGGATGGCCGTCTGGAGACCGTGGCGCGTCTGCTGCGCCCGGCGGAGCGGCCGGTCGTGGAGGACTTCCCGCCCACCCCGACGGGCTGGGCGCAGACCGTCGGGCTGTCCTGGCCGGACGCCGGCGACCGCTGCGTGGTCCGCCTGATCGCGCAGGACGGCCCGGTGGACGAGGACGCCGCCGAGGCGGTCCGGGTGGAGTTCGCCGCCGCGCGGCTGCTCGGGGACGCCGGGATCGCACCCCGGGTCCGCTGCGCCCTGCAGGGATCGGGGGTGCTGGTCATGGACCGCGTCGACGGCACGCCCGCCCGCCCCGCGTCCCGCCCGCAGGCCCTGTCGCTGGCCCGGCTGCTGGCCCGGCTGCACCGCCTGGAGTGGCCGGAGCCGGCCCGCCTGTACGCCGCCAAGCAGCGCGTCGCGAACCGTCAGGTACGCCGCCGCAGCGCGGTGTGGCCGGCGCTGGGTCACTACCGGCAGGCGCTGGCCTGCTACGACGCGCTGCGCGGTGCGCTGGGCGCGCTGGCTGTCGCGCCGGTGCTGTGCCACAACGACCTCAACCCCGGGAACATCCTCTTCGACGCCGGGCGGGCGTGGCTGGTCGACTTCGACCACGTCGGCCCCGGCGACCCGCTGTTCGACGTCGCGACCGTCCTGCGGTCCCTCGCGCTCGGCCCGGGCCTCGCGGAGGAGTTCCTGGGCACCTATCTGGACCGCTCGCCCACCGCGGCCGAGCGTGACCGGCTGGTGCTGCTGGACGCGCTGGTCCTGCTCCGCTACGGGCTCAGCGCCCTGTCGCTGGTGCCGGAACAAGACCTGGGGGCCGCGGCCGAGACCGATCCCGGCGAGGCGTTCGTGTTCGAGCGCCGCGCCGGTGAGCCGCTCGGGCGTTCGGTGCTGCGGCTGAGCCTGGGCTTCACCGCCGCGGGCCTGGCCCGCGCCCAGGGCCCGGAGCTGGCGGGCGCGACGCGGCGGCTGGGTGTGGCGGCCGCCCTCGGTGCGGGTGTGGAGCGAGCACTGGACGAGGTGGTCGGTCATGTGGCCGCAGTTCGCGGGTGATCTGCCCGCACACCTCGCCGGCCTGGTCGCGGCGGTGCGGCCCACGGACGTGCTGGTCGTGGCCGGCGGTGGCGCCGGTGCGCGTGCCGCCGCAGCCGCGCCGTTGGAGCTGCTGCTGATCGGCCCCGGGCCCGGCGCTCCCGGTGGGGCGGCGGCCGATGTGGCCGGCTCGGGCCGGGGAGAGTTCGCGCTCGCGTCCGGCGAACGGGCCCGGGTGCGGTTCGTCCCCTCCGCGCGCCTGACCTCACTGGCCCAGGCGCCGCGCCGTACCGTGCTCGCCTTCGACGTCCCCTCGATGGGCGCCGAACTGCCGCCGCTGCCCTACCGCGACCGTCTGCTGCTGCACGAGCTGCGCACGGGTGTGGTGCTGGCGGGGGCCACGCAGGCCCAGGTCCTGCGCGAGACGCTGTGCCTGGACCGGCTGCCGGAGGTCCTGGCCGCCCTCCACCTGCGCCGGGTGACGGACCGCCACCACGAGCTGGTGTCCCTGCTGGCCGCCGGTGACACCGCGGCCGCCGCGTGGGTGCTGCGCGAGCTGGCCACCCAGCTGCTGCCCGCGGTCCTGGCCGCGGCCGGCGAGAGCGACCCCTGCCGCTGGCGCCAGCCGGGCCTGCTGGCTGCGGCCCGGGACCGGATCGGCGCGCCACGCGCGGCGGTGCTCGGGCGGCTGCTGGCGGCCGGGACCGACACCACCGCCGCTTCCAAGATCACCGCCGCGCTGGAACAGGCCCAGGCCCTGGCCGCCTGGGTGCGAGAACGCCTGCCCGCCGTCACCGCCCTGGCCCCGCCCCCACCCGTGCCGCGCCAGGCCCCCGGCCCGGTCCCGGCCACCCACGCCGCCTGACCCCGCACCACCCCCTGACCCCGCACCACCCTCCCCGACACCAACGACAAACCCCACGCGCCCACGAAGGAGTCCGTGATGCCTGCCATCGAGTTCATCGGGTACAGCCGCGAGGAAGCGGTCACCCGGATGGAGCGCTACATCCCGCTCTTCGCCCATCTGGAGTGGGCCGACGACTTCATCTTCCAGATCGAGGCCGACAACAAGGTCATCGGCCTGAACCGGATCGAGCAGCCGCTCGTGCGCGTCCGCTCGCGCTTCCCCGAGCGGATCGAGATCACCCGCGAGATCCTGCGCGACCACGAGGACGTGGAGAGCTTCGTCATCGACTTCCGCCCCCGCCGCGTCGCGGCCGGCGCAGCGTCCGACACCGCAGAGCAGGGGTGAACCGGCCGTGCTGATCTGCGGGATCAAGACGACCCACGACGGCGGCGTGGCACTGATCGACGACGGCCGGCTGGTGTTCTCGGTGGAGATGGAAAAGCTCCGCAACAACGAGCGCTACGCCAAGATCAAGGACTTCGAGATCGTCTTCGAGCTGCTGGCCCAGTACGGCTACCAGCCAAGGGACGTGGACCACTTCGTCGTCGACGGCTGGTACAAGACCCACAAGCTGCAGAAGTGGTTCGGGCAGGACTTCGAGGCGCAACTGGCCCCCTACCGCCGCGGACTGCTCGGCGAGGACCTGCTGCAGCCCTGGCAGTTCCAGGTGCAGGACCTGCCCTACCTCAGCTTCACCCACTACGCGGGCCACGTCGCCTCCGGATACTGCGCCAGCCCCTTCGCCCGGGCCGGCCAGGACTCCTACGTGCTGGCCTGGGACGGGTGGATGTTCCCGTTCCTCTACCACGTCGACGGCGCCACCCGCCAGGTGACCAGCCACGGCCCGCTGTTCCCGATGATCGGCGACTCCTACCTCCAGCTCGGCCAGCTCTTCGAGCCGTTCGACGCCCCGATCGAGTACCCGCACGTCCTGGGCCTGGCCGGCAAGATCATGGCCTATGTGGCCCTGGGCACCGCCGACCCGGCGGCCGTCGCCCACATCCGCGCGGTCATCGCCGACTCCTTCACCCAGGTGCTGGCCGGCCGCACCCCCGACGACCGCTTCCACCAGGTCGGCAACGGCGTGGAGATCCTGCGCCGCGTCAAGGAACGCATCGCCCTCGACGACGTCGCCCCCCAGGACATGCTCGCCTCCATCCACCAGGCCTTCCAGGAACTGCTGGTCGAAGGCGTCCGCACGGCCACCGCCGGCGCGCCCGGCGCACGCAACCTGGTCGTCGTCGGCGGCTGCGGCCTGAACATCAAGTGGAACAGCGCGCTGCGCGACAGCGGCGTGTTCGAGCAGGTGTGGGTGCCGCCGTTCCCCAACGACTCCGGCAGCGCGATCGGCACCGCCTGCGCCGCCATGATGACCCAGCAGGAACGTTCCGTGCTGGACTGGGACGTCTACAGCGGCCCGGCACTGGTCGACTCCGGTGTCCTGCCCGGCTGGACGCAGACCCCGTGCACGCCCACCGAGCTGGCCCGGATCCTCCACGAGGGCGACGAGCCGGTGGTGTTCCTGTCCGGCCGCGCCGAGATCGGGCCACGGGCGCTGGGCCACCGCAGCATCCTCGCGCCCGCCGTGTCGCTGAAGACCAAGGACGTCCTCAACGAGGTCAAGGACCGCGAGTGGTACCGGCCCGTCGCACCGGTGTGCCTGCAGGACCGGGCCCCGGACGTCTTCGAACCGGGCACCCCCGACCCGTACATGCTCTTCGAGCACACCGTCCGCCCCCAGTGGGCCGACAAGGTCCCCGCCGTGCGCCACCTGGACGGGACCGCCCGCCTGCAGACCGTCGCCGCCGACCAGGACCCGGTCCTGTTCGAGCTGCTGACCGCCTACGAGCACCTCAGCGGCGTCCCGGTCCTGTGCAACACCAGCGCCAACTTCCACGGCTCCGGCTTCTTCCCCGACGTCCGCTCCGCGATGCAGTGGGGCCGGATCCGGCTGATCTGGTCCGACGGCGTCCTGCACACCCGCCAGGAGTCGCCATGACCTCCCTCATCGCCACCGTCGGGCCCAGCCTGACCGCGCCCGGCGTGCTGGACCAGGCCCTTGCCGCCGGAGTGGGCGGCCTGCGGCTGTCCGCGTCGAAGTTCGACGCCGCCCAGCTGGCCGGCCAACTCCGCACGATCCGCCAGGCACTGCAGCGCACCGGTCGCCACGCCGATGTGCTGCTGGACCTGCCCGGCGCCAAGACCCGGCTGGCCAACGACGACTGGCTCGACCTGGACGGCATCACGCAGCTGCGGATCGACTTCACCCCCGCCCCCGTCCACCGCGACGGCCAACAGGCGCGGGTCGGCGTCACCGGACCGGGCCTGGGCCCGGTCCAGCCCGGCGACGTGCTGGTCTTCGGCGACGGCGAGGACGCGGCCCGCGTCGTGCAGGTCACCGCCGGCCACCTGGTCGCCCAGCCCCTCACTCGTGGTGCGGTGGGACGTCGTAAGGGCGTTGCCGTTCTGGGGCGCCCCGCCCTCGCCCGTTCCCTGGCCGGTGGCGAGCGCGAACTGGTGACCGAACTGGCGCCGCTCGGCTTGACCGGCGTGATTGTTTCGTTTGTTGAGGACGCGGACGTCCTCAACCAGGTCCGTGCCTGGCTTCCCGCCCAGCTGGCGCTGGTCGCGAAGGTTGAGACCCGTGCCGGGATCGTCAACAGCGATGCGATTCTGCCCGCCGCTGACGCTTTGCTGCTGGGACGCGGCGACCTGCTGTTGGACGCCGGCGAGACGGATTTCTACGACCTGGGCAAAACCCTGCTGAAGAAGGCCCAGCAGGCCGGCTGTCCGGTCGTGGTCGGTACCCAACTGCTTTCCAGCCTCTCCCAGGGCTGGCTGCCCAACCGCTCCGAACTGGCTTACCTGTCCCACCTGCTGGAAAAGGGTGTCGACGGGCTGATGCTCGCGGCGGAGACCACTGTGGGGGAACGCCCGGTCCGCGCGGTGCAACTGGCGGCCGAACTTGCCGCCCGCTACGGGACCACCCCTCTGGGTCCGTTGTTCCCGGTTCTTGCGGCGGCCGGCCGATGACGTCCATCGTGGCCACCCTCGGCCCGGCCCTGGACACCCCGGGTCTGCTGGCGGGCATGGTCGACGCGGGCGCGAACGTGCTGCGCCTGCCCGCCTCCAAGACGCCCGTCGCGGCGCTGATCGCCCGGGCCCGCGAACTGCGTGCCCAGCCCTGGGCCGCGGGTCTGCGGCTGTGGCTGGACCTGCCGGGCGCCAAGACCCGCCTGGGCAACGACACGATGCTGCCCCTCGCCGGCCTGGACCACCTCTGGCTGACCACCCCCGGTGCCACCGGAACCCCTGCCGGGGTGGGCGGACCGGTCATCGCCCTGAACGGTGCCGACCTCCTTGGCCGCGCCCGGCCGGGCGACGTCCTCCTGGTCGGCGACGGCGAGGACGCGCTCCGGGTGACCTGCACCGGCCCGGGCTGGGCCCAGGTCACCCCGCTGACCCGCGGGGTGCTGGGCATCCGGCGCGGCCTGGTTCTGCCGGGTGCGTTGCCCGGTGCGGGCGAGCTCACCGCTGACGATGAGGCGGGCCTGGCCGACGCCGCCCGCGCCGGCGTCTTCGACGCGGTCGTGGTTTCCTTCGCCCAGTCCGCCGCCCAGATCACCCGCGCCCGTACGCTGATGCGGGCTGCCACTCACGGCACCACCCCCTTGCCGCAGTTGTTTGCGAAGATCGAGACGCTTGAGGGGGCGCGGCATACCACGGCTATTGCCTCTGTTGCTGACGGGGTCCTGCTGGGGCGTGGTGACTTGCTGCTCGATGCCGGCCCGTTGGAGTTCCACGCGGCGGTCCGGGCGGTTTTGGAGGGTTGTCGGCGTGCCGGTTGCCCGGTTGTGGTTGGTACCCAGTTGCTTACCAGCGCGGGTCGGGGCTGGCTCCCGCATCGTTCGGAACTGGCCACGGTTTGCGATTTGCTGGAGCAGGGGGTGGACGGGTTGATGTTGGCCGAGGAGACCGCGGCGGGCCCGGACCCGGTGGCCGTTGTCGAACTGGCCGTATCCCTGCGTAACCGCTACGCCCCCACCGGGGCAGCGTCCCGGGCTGGGATCCCGGCTGCGACTCCGGCTGGGGCTGCCGTCCCGGTTGCCGTTCCGGTTGTTGCTCCGGTTGCTGCTGTGCGAGCGGTTCCTGGCATGGCTGTGCCGGCCGCCGAGACGACGGCTGTGCGAGCGGTCCCGGTGGCCGTCGCCCGGATCGGGGTACGGTCGTGAGCCGCCGCCAGTTGCTGCCGGCGTTCTGCCCGGCCCTCGCCGATGCGGCGGACCGTGCCCTGGCCGACCCCTACCGGTCACGGCGGCGTCTTGCCGCGGCTGCCTGCGGGAGCGGCGAGGCGGGCGAGGTGGTGGTCGCCGGCTGGGTCTACGACCCGGAGCTGACCCGAACGCTGCTGGTGCGTCATCCCCGTTTCGGCTGGCTGAGTCCGGGCGGTCGCCTGTGGGCGGGGGAGGAGCCCTTGGCCGGAGCGCTGCGCGAGGTGACGGAGGAGACAGGCCTGACTGTCACCCCGGTACCGGCCACTGGCACCACCGCCACCGGCACCGGCACCGGCACCGGCACCACCAGCGTTACTGCCACCACTGGAACTACTGGCATCACGGTGGCCGGTACGGTTTCCGGCAGGGTGAGGGCCGGGACGGTAGTTCCTGGCCCGGTTTCGGGCATCGTGGCGGCTGTGGTGCTGGGGCCGGCCACGCCGGGCGCCACCGAACGCGCTTATGGCCTGGCCTACGCTTTCACCGCCGATCCGGCCGCTCCGGTACGCGCGGAACAGGGCCAGCCTGCCCGCTGGTTCGCACTCGACGCCGTTCCCCGGTGTGCTGCCTTCCCCCTGGACCATCTGGCGCTGCGCCGGCACGCCGAACTACTGCGCGCCACATGGACCACGGCATGAGCCGCCTTCTGGTGCCCGGCGTTGTCATCGAGGGCCTCGAGTACAGCGGCAAGACCACCCTGGCCCGCCACCTCGCCCGGGCCCTGGCCGACCGTGGCCTGGCCGCCCGGCCCTCGCACGCCGTCCTGTGCCAGGGGGTGCCACTGCTTGCCGCCATGATGACGACAGCCCTCGCGGTCTTCGACGACGGTCCGGGCCCGGCGCCCACGCCGCGGGCCTGGCGCACCTTCAACACCGTCCGCTCCGCGCAACTGCTCACCGACGCTCACCTCTACGCCGCCCAGGACGATGCCCGCCTGCTGCGTCCACTGGTGGTCCAGGATCGGTATTGGCTTACCCAACGGTCCTTCAACGACTTGTTCACCCCCCGCAGTGGCCTGCTCGACGACGCCTGGGTGTCCGCTTCCGCCCCCGCCTTCACCACCCAGGTCTACCTGACCTGCCGCACCGCGACCCGCGCCCGGCGCGCCGCCCGCCGCGACAGCGGCGCTCCGCCCAAGCACGGCCTCAACCTGTTCCTGCGCCAGAGTCCGGACACCGTCGCCGCCCTGGACGCGCTCACCTTGGACCGGGTCGGCGCTGACCCGGCCTGGCTGGTCCTGGACACCGACACCGCCACCCCCGACGACCTCGCCCGCACGGTCCTGCACCAGCTGCTGCCGCGGTTGTCCGAGCCCCCACGGGTGGTCGGGTTGGGGTGGATGTGATGATTGCCGGCCCGTCTCCGTCTCCGTCTCTGCCCGCTTCTGCTTCTGCTTCTGCTTCTGCTTCTGCT
>NZ_JBGCCA010000062.1:0-27914 GCF_041261265.1 Streptacidiphilus sp. MAP12-33 | reverse complement strand
CACGCCGCCTTCGGCGGGCGCGGGGAAGGGGGGCGGCGCGGTGCCGGGGCTTGCGAACGGCGCGGGTGCGCCGGGTGCCGGGAAGGGCGGGACGCCGCCCTCAGCCGTGGACGGGAACCCCGGCACGCCGCCTTCGGCGGGCGCGGGGAAGGGGGGCGGCGCGGTGCCGGGGCTTGCGAACGGCGCGGGTGCGCCGGGTGCCGGGAAGGGCGGGACGCTGTCCTCGCCCGGGGCGGGGAACGGCGGGATGCCGCCTTCGGCCGGTGCACCCGCAGGCGCGAACGGCGCGGGGGCGCCGGGCGCCGGGAACGGCGGCACGCCGCCCTCAGATGGGGCGGGGAACGGCGGGATGCCGGCGTCGGCCGGGGCGGCGGGCGCGGGGAACGGCGGCACGCTGCCTTCGGCGGCTGCGGCGGGGGGAGGGAACGCTGCGGGTGCGCCCGGGGCTGGGAACGGCGGGATGCCGGCGTCGGCCGGGGCGGCGGGCGCGGGGAACGGAGGCACGCTGCCCTCGGCCGGGGTGCCCGGGGTCGGGGCCGGGACGGCGGCGGGCGTCGGGGCGTTCGGCGCCGGTGACTGCGGGAGGACCTCGGGCGTGCTCGGCGTCGGGCCGGGCTGCGGCGCGGTCTCGGACGGCGCGCTCGGGAAGGCCGTGTCGCCCGCGGCCGGGCCGACGACCACGGCGGCAGCCGCCCCGCTCTCCGGGGCCGAGGCCGGGGTCGCGGCCGGGTAGCCGGGCGCCTGCGGCGCGACCGGCGCGACCGGCGCGGGCGGGAAGGGCCCGGCGCCCGCCGCCGGTGCGAAGCCACCGGCATGCGGGGGGCCGGGGGCCGGGAACGCGGGAGACGGCGGGCCCAGCGGGACGCCGCTCATCTGCGGGGGCGCGAACGCGCCGTGCTGCGCGCCGGGTTCACCCGCGGGCGGGGACGGCGGCGGCGGGTAGCCGCCCTGATGGGGGACGGCCGGCGGGGCCTGGCCGCCCACTTGGGGGGCGTTCTGCATGTACCAGGCGGGAGGCGTGTAGTCAGGTGCGTCCGACCACTCCTCGTCCTCGTCAGGCGCCTGGTCGCCGACGTAGACGTCGTCGCGATCGCTCGTCACAGTAACTCGCCTTTCGTTCGCCTCGCGGACTCCCAGACTAGCCGCCGGTCCGGACCACCCGGGAGCCCCGTCCCGGGCGGGCGGGAAGCTAGTCCACGCGGCGGGCCTGGCCCAGGACCTGGGCCTCGGAGGAGGTGGGGCCGCCCTGGACGAAGGCACGGGAGCGGCGGTTGGTCCACAGGGTCACGCCGTCACCGAGGTTGGGGAGGGCGGCCTCCTCCTGCGCGGGCAGGTCGAGGACGTGCGCGATCTGGGACGCCTCCTGCGGCGCCACACGCTGGACGCCGACCAGGTCCGCCTGGGAGAGCAGACGGTCCGCGCCGTCGGCGAGGTAGGGGAGGAGGGTCAGCATCGCCTGCCAGGGTGCGGCCGACAGGCGGGTGCGGGCGGGCCGGGGGCCCGCGTCGCGGATGACCAGCACGGGGCCGGCGACGGAGGCGCCCTGAGGCCCGAGGCGGCCGAGGGGGTGCACGGTCATGCACGGCTGCCCGCCGCCCGCCGCCTGCGCGACGGGGCCCCAGGCCTGGCCGCGGCCGGTCTCGACGGCGACGCGGGCGCCGGTCGCCGCCGCGCGCAGCGCGATCAGCTGGGCCGTCCACACGCCGCCGACCAGGACGACGTGGTACGGGCGCGGGCGGAACAGGCCGAGGACCGCCGGCTTGCCGTCGCCCTCGGTGCCCACCAGGACGCCGTCGCCGCCGACAGGCAGATTGACGGCGCCGAGCTGGTCCGCGCTCAGGACGTGCTGTTCCCGGCGCGGGCCGGGCAGGCCGAAGCCGGCGAGGGCGCGGCCGAGCAGGCCCGAGCCGCCCTGGCCTGCGGAACCGGAACCGGAAGCGGAACCCGACGCGGACGCGGAGTTGCGGGGCGTGGAGATGGCCATCAGCGAGTCCCCCCGAGCGGCAGCGTCGCGAGGACGCCCGGTACCTGTTCCAAGTCCAGCCCGACCAGCGAGATTCCGGCGCTGCGCGCGCGGGTCTCCAGCTGGCGGCCGGTCGTCGCCAGTTCGCTCTCGCCGCGGACCGTGACCCGGACGTGGCCCTCCAGCGCGACCGCGCCCGCACCGGCCGCGCGCAGCGTCAGCGAGAAGCAACTGCCCAGCGCGGGCGTGTTGGTGAGCAGGTGGACCAGCTGTGCGGTGCCGTCTCCGCGTAGGGCCGGCCAGCGGCCGATCCAGTAGCTGCGGTGCCAACGGTCGTCGCACTTCCACGCCTTGGTGGTCTCCGCGCTGCGGCGGGGCGCGCCCGCGCCGGACGCGGGGGAGCCGGAGCCGCCGCGGGTGACGGCGACGGGGTTGGGGCAGGTGGCGGTGCCGATCGCGGCGGTGACCTGGCTCGCGTCGAGGACCGTGGCGCGCAGCCCGGACTGCATCAGCCGGGAGGCGAGTTGGTCGACGCCGCGCTGCAGCGCCTTGCGGGCGCCCGTCTCGCCGCCGCCCCGCGCGGCGATCGCGCTGCGGCAGCGCTCCGGGTCGAGCCGGACGGCGACCCAGGTCAGCCGCAGGCCGGGGGTGGTGGAGCCGTCCGGGAGCTCGCGGTAGGCGCGGGCGGCCAGGGCCGTCTCGGGCAGGTGCGGGGCGGGCGCGGGCTGCGCGTACTGGAGCAGCTGGACCGAGTCGAGCACCACGTCGTCCGCGCGCAGGCCGTCCGCGAGGAGACGCAGTGGCAGCGGGAACGCGTCCGCCTGCGGGCGCAGCGGGCGGTCCGGGGTCTCGACCTGGATCAGCGCGCTGAGGAAGGTGCCGTCGCCGACCATGCCGATCTCACGGCGCTCGCGGCGCGACGGCCCGGTGCCGCCGTCGGCCTCGACGGTGTGCGCGACGACGCGCAGCGCGGGCTCGCACTCCAGTACCGGCGCCAGCGCCGGGTCGACGTCGGGGCCCTGCGGGGCGAGTGCGGCGCGGCGGGCGCGACGGCGGAAGGCGGCGCGGGCGCGCAGCATGTCGACGAGGGTGAGCCCGCCGAACCGCAGCAGCACCGGAACCAGCAGCAGCACCCCGACCACGCCGCCGACGACGAGGGTGATCCGGCCGTGGGTCCAGCCCAGCAGCAGCGCCGCGGCGATGGCCTCGACGAGGATCACATGGGTCAGGCGGACCGGTCCGAGCAGGCCGGGGCGCGGGCGGACCCGCGGGGTGGCCGAGCCAGGTGCGGTCGAGGGCCGCGCGTCCGGCGCGCCGCCTCGCGGCCCGGTGGGCGCAGGCGGTGCGTGGCGCGTGGCGGTCTGACTGGGCATCCCCCGAGCACCCCTTCGAGTCGTCAGCTGTGTCGCGAGTGCAGCTTTCCGGAAAAGCACTCCGAAGCCAAACCGCGTGCCGCGGCGGGACCCGGGGCCGGTCGGTCGAACCCCGGTCCGGTTGGCTGAGCGCAACACGGTACCCGTACCGTACGTACCGCACGTGCGCGGTGCCCGTGGGACCGTGCCCGGGAGTACGCCGAGGACGTCCGAGGACGGGGGAGAGCAGCGGGATGGCTTCACGCCGAGATGAGCTCAGCGCATACACGTTCGCACGCAAGCGCACGGTGGCCGCGTTCCTGCGGCCGACCGGCGGGGGGAGCGTCGAGGACGCCCCACGCGCGGTGCGGGCGATCGTGCCGAGCCTGGTACTGGGAGCCCTGGCGGTGGCGGGGTTCGGTGCCTACGGCATGCTGCGCCCCTCCGCGCCCAAGGGCTGGGACAAGGCGAACGCGGTCATCGTCGACAAGCAGACGACGACCCGTTACGTGATGCTGAACGGCGTGCTGCACCCGGTGCTGAACATGTCCTCGGCCCGGCTGCTGCTGAGCAGCGGCTCCGGTGTCGAGTACATCGACGACTCGGCCCTCAACTCGCCGTCGGTGGCCCGCGGTGCGACGGTCGGCATCCCCTACGCCCCCGACAGCCTGCCCACGGCGGCGGACGCGGGCGCGGCCAAGACCTGGGCGGCGTGCGACCGTTCGAGCGGGGACCCGACCGCGACCGTGGGTCAGCGCCTGTTCGTGCTGGGCGGTGCGCAGGCCGGGCTGGTGTCCTCGGGCAAGCTGCTCCCGTCGAACCAGGCGCTGTACGTGCAGACGCCGGACGGCCTCTCCTACCTCGTGGACGCCTCCGGCCTCTACCACCAGCTCCTGCCGGAGAAGAACGACAAGGACGGTCGCCTGCTGGCCACGGCGGTGTTCGGCGTCTCGGCCGGCATGCCGCAGCAGGTCACCACCCAGTGGCTGAAGGCGCTGACGCCGGGCAGCCCCGTTTCTCTGCCGCGCCGGCTGCTGACGGGCTTCGGCACCGCGTACGCCGGCTCGGACCTGGGCGGGAACCAGTACCGGATCGGTGACCTGCTCAAGGTCGCCGACAACGGCACGACCGTGCACTACGTGCTGATGCAGGACGGCCCCCACCGGATCAGCGACTTCGCCCGGCGCCTGGTCGAGGCGATGCACGGCACCGAGGCCGAGTACGACGCCAACCAGTTCAAGCTGCTGAACTCCAACGTGGTGGCCCCGTTCGCGGCGGACCTCAACTGGCCCAGGCAGGAGGTCTCGCAGGCCAACACCGGGGACGCGAACGGAGCCGTGGCCGCCTGCGCGGTCTACGGCGGGCAGATGGGCCAGAGCGGTCCGCAGCTGGGCGTCTGGCTCGGCCAGGACTACCCGGTGGGTGGGGCGCAGACCTCCGGCACGGCCGGGGTCTACGTGACGCCGGGCACCGGTCTGCTGCTCCAGGCCGTCGCCGGCGCGGCGGGCGGCGGCGGCAAGATGTTCCTGCTTACCGACACCGGGCTGCGCTACCCGCTGCAGATGAACAGCGACGGGAACAGCAGCAGCGCCGCGGCGGGCCAGTCGGGCCAGGCGGGTGCCGCGGGCGCCACGGGCGCGGACGGCAGCTCCGCCGGGGGCTCGGGCCAGAGCGACACCCCGGCCGCGCGCCTGGGCTACGGGCAGGTCAGTCCGCTCCCGGTGCCGCTGGGTTGGACCGAGCTGGTGCCGACCGGACCGTCCCTCACCACGGACGCGGCCCGGCAGGAACAGGGTTCCTGACGCCATGACAGCCCGACGGCGGCCGGGGACCGCTTGGTGACGACTTCGTGACGATGTCCTGACCAGATTGTCCACAGGCCGGTGTTGGGTGTGTCGGGCGAGAGGACTAGAGTTCTACGGGACATCACCGCTCGGGTGATGCCGACCGGGGGGTCCGACGCACGACTCCCGGTCGCCATCTGTCTCATGGGGGACGGTGCACATGTCGGGTCAGTTCAGGACTACCGCCGATGAGATGCGGGCCTTCTCCGCCCGGATCTCCGAGGTCAACGCTCAGATCCAGCAGGAGCTGAACCGTCTGAACAACGTGGTCAGCGGTATCACCAACGGTTGGCAGGGCACCGCTGCGTCCTCCTACCACCAGCTGCAGGACAAGTGGAACCAGGACGCGGCCAAGCTCAACCGCGTGCTGGGCGAGATCAAGGACGCGATCGACAACACCTCCTCGCAGTACACCGCGACGGAGCAGGAGCAGCACGCCGGTCTGAGCCGGATCACCTCGGCCCTCGGCTGACGCCGGGTCCGTTCCGCCAGTAGCCGTTCACCGCTCACGTACTGCCCCGAAGAGGAGAGTCATCATGGCCGACCAGGGTCACATCCTTGTCAATTTCGGCACCGTCTCGCAGGCCGCCGCCGACGTCCGCCAGACGGCGTCCACCGTCCAGGGTCAGCTCGACGACCTGCGCGCGGGTGTCCAGCGCATCTCCCAGTCCTGGGAGGGTTCCGCGAAGGAGGGCTACGACGCCCGCCAGCGCGAGTGGGACCAGGCCGCGGCCGACCTGCACTCCGTGCTGGTCCAGATCGCCGGTGCCCTCGACAGCGCCGCGCAGAACTACCAGGCCACCGAGAGCCGCAACGCCCAGATCTGGCACTGATCCGTATGCCGTGACGCTGCGCCGATCCGCCTCGGGCGGGTCGGCGCAGCGTTGTCCGTGGCACCCGCTGTGACGTCGTGAGTCGTGAAGGGGAGAAGCACCGCGTGAACAGGCTCCACCGCGGGGCGCTGACGGTCGCCGCCGCCGCTCTCGCGTGCACCGCCGTGCCCGTGCTGCCCCTCGGCCCAGCCGTCGTCGCGCTGGCCGCGGACGGACAGTGCCACTTCCCGGCGGACTCGATCCCCGGACAGCCCTGGGCCCTGCAGCGTCTCCTGCTCTCCCAGCTGCACGCCAGGTACGACGGCAAGGGCGTCACCGTCGCCGTGATCGACTCCGGTGTGGACGACGCCAACCCGCAGCTCAAGGGCGCTGTGCGGGCCGGGCAGGACTTCCTCAAGGGCGGTTCCAACGTCACCGGTGGCTCCACGACCGACCAGGTGGGCCACGGCACGATGGTGGCCGGCGTCATCGCCGCGCGCCCCGACCCGGAGAAGAAGACGGGCTTCGAGGGCATCGCGCCGGGCGCCACGATCCTCGCGATCCGTCAGAACGACGGCCAGGGCGGGGCCACCGAGGACACGCTCGCCGCCGCGATCGCGTACGCGGTGAGCCAGAAGGCCGACGTGATCAACATCTCGCAGGACCTCACCACCAAGCAGGGCCAGCCGTACCAGGGCATCACCGCGACCAGCAAGCTCGCCGTGGCGGTCCAGCATGCCGTGGCCGCGGGCGTCGTCGTGGTCGCGGCGGCCGGCAACGAGAACCTCTCCCTGCCGACGTACCCGGCGGCGCTCCCCGGCGTGATCGGGGTCGGCGCGTCCGACCGCAACGACGAGCGGGCCGACGGCTTCTCGGAGACGGGCCGGTCGGTGATGGTCGCGGCCCCCGGCGTCGACATCGTCTCCACCGTCCCCGGCGGCGGCCAGTGCGTCGACAGCGGCACGAGCTTCGCCGCTCCGTACGTGGCGGGGGTCGCGGCGCTGCTGCGCGAGGAGTACCCCAGGTCCAAGTGGACGGCGGCGCAGATCGCGACGCGCATCGAGCAGACGGCGATCCGCACGGACCCGGGCTGGAACCCGTACATCGGCTGGGGCGTGGTCGATCCGGTCGCGGCCGTCACCGACCAGTCCCCTCCGGCGGACAGCCCCGTCGCCACCCCGGTCACCGGCGCGGCCGCCGCCCCGGTCCAGGCTCGCCCCTTCGCTCTCGGCGAGACCCCCCAGCAGCGGGACGAGCGCACCGCGCTCTTCGCCGTGGGCCTCGGCGCGGTCGGCCTGATCCTCATCACCGGCACCGCCACGGTCATCCGCGACACCCGCCGCAAGGCGCGCGCCTAGCGGACACCAGACGCGGAACGGCCCCCGCGCAGAGCGCGGGGGCCGTTCTCGTGGTGTGCGGGGTTACGCCTCGACGGCGTCCTTCTCGTCCTCCGGGATCGTGATGATCCAGCGGGTCTCCGGGCGGGGCCGGAGGTAGAAGACCCAGTACAGGGCCGCGGCGGCGGTGATGCCACCGGTGTAGAGCAGGGCGGTGGTCGTCTGCTGGGTGACCACGTAGACCAGCACCAGGATCAGCGCGATCGGCACGTACGGCCACAGCGGCATCCGGTACGCCTTGGCGTTCTTGTGCTTGCCGCGGCGGGCGCCCAGCGCGGCGACGGCGACGCAGCCGTAGAGCAGGGCGACGGAGACGCCGGTGACCGCGCTCAGGGTGTCCAGGTTGACGAAGCAGAGGACCGCTCCGGGGACGCCGACCGCGAGGGTGGAGATCCACGGGGAGCCGTAGCGCTTGCTCAGGCTGGTGAAGGCGCGGTTGACCGGCTCCGGCCAGGCCTTGTCACGGGCCGAGGCGTACAGCACGCGGGAGTTCTGGATGACCATGACGATCGCCGCGTTGATGATCGCCAGGGCGATGCAGAGGCTGACGAACGTGCCGACGGCGGAGTTGCTCCACTGGGTGACCATGCTGGAGATGTCGCCGCCCGCGAGGTCGTCCAGGCTGTTGGCGCCCAGCGTGATCGCGATGACGGGGATCAGGATGACCGCGGAGCCGATGCCCAGCGTCCACAGGACGGTGCGCGGCACGGTGCGGTGCGGGCGCTCCATCTCCTCGGCCAGGTAGACCGCGGTCGAGAAGCCCTGGGTGATGAAGAGCGCGGCCGCCAGACCGGCGATGATCGTGGCCGCGGTGACGGGGCTCACCCCGCCGTGCGTTCCGGGCAGCTCGGGGTGGATCAGGACCGACGCCGAGCGGTGGGTGTGCGCGAAGCCGAGGACGGCGACCAGGCTGGCGGCGATGACCTCCAGCACCAGGAAGATGCCGGTGATCCAGGCGTTCGCCCGCAGGTCCAGCAGACCCATGACGGTCGCGGCGATCATCACGATCGCGCCCATGACCTTCGGGTCCACGTGGACGATCGGGGCCAGGTACTGAGCGGTGCCGAGCGCGATCACCGGCGGCACGATCAGGACGACCAGCAGGGCCTGGATGAAGGCGAGCCAGCCGGTGAACCGGCCGACGGTGTGACCGGCCATGGCGTACTCGCCACCGGCGCTGGGGACCAGCGTCCCGAGCTCGGAGTAGCACCAGGCCACGCCGATACACAGGACGATCGCGATGACCAGGGCGAGCGCGGTGCCCGTGCCCAGGGCGGCGAAGGACGCCGGCACGATCACGAACAGCGAGGACGCCGGCGTCAGGCACGACAGGGTCAGCAGGGTCCCGCCGACGACGCCGATGGAACGCTTGAGCTTCTGCGGCTCCGCGGCCTCGATCGAGGTCGCGGACGTCGCGGCACCGTCCTCAGGACGGCGCAGGATGTCGGTCATGGGCGTTCCGTTCCGGCTCGCACAACAAAGGGTTTGCTGGGGGAGCGCTATCGCCTCCTGGCGCTCTCGCTGATGCTCGTGTCAGTCGCTCCCGGCTCAGCCATGGAACCCTGCCGTTAACGAGGCGTCAAGGCAGGTTTTGCTTCGGATTCCGTTGCGGCCAGCGGGTAGCACAACTGATCTGAAATCCAGTCAGCGAGTTGTCCTATATGTCCTGCATCACACAATGCCTTTGCTTCAAAGATCGATGTGCAATACAGCCTTCATATCGATGCTACACGGCCTTGATGATCATGCCATCACGATCGATTGGTCACGCAACGGCAACGGGGCCGCCGAGTGACCAAGCACTCAGCGGCCCCGCGGCCTGCTACGGATCGCGCGGTGTGCGGACGAAACTGTCCGCATAACGATCCGGCATGCGGTATCTACTGCGGCGGCAGCCACCCCGTCTGGACCGTGAACGAGCCCCTGCGGCGGGTGACCAGCACGCCTCGGCCCGGCGGCAGGATCTGCGGGCGGACGTTGCCCAGCAGCACGCCCTCGTCTCGGTCGCCCGACAGCACGATGCCCTGCGCGCCCAGCTCCTTGAGCCGCTGCATGACCGGCTCGAACAGCGCGCGCCCGGCACCGCCGGAGCGGCGGGCGATGATGATGTGCAGGCCGATGTCCTTGGCGAACGGCAGCACCTCCAGCAGCTGCTGGAGCGGGTTGCCGGTGGAGGTGGCGACCAGGTCGTAGTCGTCGATCACCAGGAACAGCTCCGGGCCGCTCCACCAGCTGCGGTCGCGCAGCTGCTCCTGGGTGACGTCCTTGCCCGGGATGCGGCGCTCCATCGAGCCCCGCACGTCCCCGAGGAACGCCTGCAGCGCCGGCTGGGCCGCCGCGTACTCCAGCAGGTGCGGGGTGGTGACGGTGCCCAGCAGCGAGCGGCGGTAGTCGCCGAGCACGATCAGCGCCTGCTCCGGGGTGTACCGCTCGGTGATGCCCTTGACCAGCAGGCGCAGCAGCGCCGTCTTACCGGTCTCGCCGTCACCGAAGACGATGAAGTGCGGGTCGGTGTCGAAGTTCAGGTACACCGGCGCCAGCGCGTTCTCGTCCACACCGATCGCGATGCCGAGCTCCGGCGTCTCGAACGGCTTGGGCAGCTGCTCCAGCGGCAGCAGCTCCGGCAGCATCCGCACCTGCGGGGCGCGCGGGCCCTGCCAGTTCTCGGTGGTGGCCCTGACCATCTCGGCCACCGCGTCGGAGAGGTCCTCGATGCCGCCGGAACCGTCCAGGCGCGGCAGGCCGGCCAGGAAGTGCAGCTTGTCGCCGGTCAGACCGCGACCGGGCGCGCCGGTCGGCACGTTCTGGGCGACCTTGCGGTCGATCTCGGACTCCATCGAGTCGCCGAGCTTCAGCTCGACGCGGGTCTGCAGCAGGTCCTTCAGCGCCGGGCGCACCTCGCCGTAGCGGTTGGCGGTCAGCAGCACGTGCACGCCGTAGGCCAGACCGCGCTGGACGATGTCCGCGACGACCGGCTCCAGCGCCTCGAACTCCTGCCGGAAGCTGAGCCAGCCGTCGATGACGAGGAAGACGTCGCCGTGCGGCTCGTCGGGGAGCATGCCCTGCTTGCGGCGGTTGCGGAAGGTCGCGACCGAGTCGATCTGCTGGGCCCGGAACAGCTCCTCGCGGCGGCCGAGCACGCCGTTGACCTCGGAGATCATGCGGCGCACCTTGTCGCCGTCCAGACGCCCGGCGACCCCGCCGACATGCGGCAGGCCCTGCATGCCGATCAGACCGCCACCACCGAAGTCGAGGCAGTAGAACTGCACCTCGGCGGCGGTGTGGGTCATCGCGAACGAGGTCATCGCGGTGCGCAGCAGCGTCGACTTGCCGGTCAGCGGACCGCCGACGATCAGACCGTGACCCGCGGCACCGGAGAAGTCCACGTACATCAGGTCGCGGCGCTGCTCGAAGGGCTTGTCGACCAGACCGACCGGTACGACCAGGCGGCCCGGCGCGGCGTAGTCGGGGGCGTGCAGACCGCGCTCGGGGCTGACCGCGAGGCGGCCGTAGAGCTGGTCGACGGACGGTGCGTCGGCCAGCGGCGGCAGCCAGACCTGGTGGGCCGGCGGGCCCTGGCCCTCCAGCCGGTCGACGATCACGTCGAGCACGGTGTCGACCAGCGCGTCGTCCTGCCGGGGCGCCACGACGACCGGCGTCTCCTCCTGCGGGGCCGGCGGCAGCGCCACCGGCGAGCCCGTGAAGAGCACGGGGCGTGCCCGCCGCACGCCGCCCGAGGAGACCTGCACGCCGCCCGAGCGGTAGGGGCCGGACACGTAGGCGGCCTTGAACTGCGCCATCACGTCGGTGCCGAACTTCAGGTAGCCGACACCCGGCACCGGCGGCAGGTGGTAAGCGTCCGGGACGCCCAGCGCCGCGCGCGACTCGGCGGCGGAGAAGGTGCGCAGACCGATGCGGTAGGAGAGGTAGGTGTCCAGGCCGCGGAGCTTGCCCTCCTCCAGACGCTGCGAGGCGAGCAGCAGGTGCACACCCAGCGAGCGGCCGATGCGGCCGATCTGGATGAACATGTCGATGAAGTCGGGCTTGGCGGTCAGCAGCTCGCTGAACTCGTCGATGATCAGCAGCAGCGAGGGCAGCGGGTCCAGCGGAGCGCCGGCCGCGCGGGCCCGCTCGTAGTCGTGGATGTTCGCGTAGTTGCCCGCCGCCCGCAGCAGCTCCTGGCGGCGGTTGAGCTCACCGGTGATCGAGTCGCGCATGCGGTCGACGAGGGTGAGCTCCTCGGCCAGGTTGGTGATGATCGCCGAGGTGTGCGGCATGTCCGCCATCCCGGCGAACGTCGCACCACCCTTGAAGTCGGCGAGGACGAAGTTCAGCGTCTCGGAGGAGTGCGTGAGCGCGAGACCCAGCACGAGGGTGCGCAGCAACTCCGACTTGCCGGAACCGGTCGCGCCGACGCACAGGCCGTGCGGGCCCATGCCCTCCAGCGCGGCCTCCTTGAGGTCCAGGATCACCGGCTCGCCGCCGGCGCCCAGACCGATCGGGACGCGCAGCCGCTCGTGGACCGGGCGGGTACGCCAGGTGCGGGCGGTGTCCACGGAGGCGGCGTCGCCGACGCCCATGAGGTCGGTGAAGTCCAGGTTCGCCAGCAGCGGCTCGTCGTCGCCGCCCTGCGAGATCCGCAGCGGTGCGAGCTGACGCGCCAGCGCCTCCGCCTGCCAGGCCGACAGCACGTCCGGGACTCCCGTGTAGGAGGCGCCGGACGCGGAGCGCAGCGTCATCTCCTTAGGGGTGGCCGTGATCGACAGCTGGCCCCGGACCTCGTCCAGGTCGCCGGGCACGACCTCGATCACCGTGACGCCCTGCAGGCCCTCACCGCTCGCCAGCACCGAGTCGACGCCGATCTGGGCACCGTCCAGGATCACCACGATGTGGGACTGGTCCGGCACCGGCTGTGCGTCGCGGTGGAACCGGGCGCGGCCCGCGAGCTCGTCGTCGAGCAGCTCCTCCAGCTCGTCCAGCGAGGTGCAGAGCATGCGCAGCGAACCGGCGCCGTCGGTCTCCCGCCAGTGCTGGGTGTGCGGGAGCCACTTGGTCCACTCCCACTCCGGCAGCGCGCCCGGCGCCGCCGCGATGCCCAGGACCAGGTCGTCGGGCGAGTGCAGGGTGGTGAGCTGGGAGAGGATCGCGCGCAGCTGTCCGTAGACGGTGTCCGGGTCGCCGGAGACCGTCAGGTGGTAGAAGGCGCGCAGCGAGACCGCCAGCGGCAGGTCCGGCAGCGTGCTGTGGCTCTTGATGAACGAGCGCATCGCGTCCGCCGTCAGCGGCTCCAGCTCGTCGACCGGGGCGGTCTGCGGCGCGACGATCCGCGAGGCCAGCTGCTGCGGGCCGGTGCCGACGCGGACCTGCACGAAGTCGCTGTCCATGGGCCGCCGCTCCCACAGCCGGCGGCCCTCGGCCACCACGGACCAGAGCTGGTCCGGCTGCGGGTGCGTGTACAGCTGCGCGTCGCGCTGGAGCTGCGCCACCTTGCGGATCTGACGGCGCAGCTGCCCGAGGTACTTCAGGTAGTCGGCGCGCTCGTCGTCGATGCTGCCGCCACCGCCCTTGCGCTGCTGGTTCAGCTGCGCGACGGCCATGGCCACGGTCGAGGCGACCATCATGCCGCCCATGACCTTCATCATCGTGGCCATGCCGGGCATGAAGAAGAACGCCGCGGAACCGGCCGTCGCGAGCATCGGCAGCATCGCCTGCCACCAGGCCCCGTTGGCGTCCCGGGGCAGCTCCGGCGGCGGCTCCAGGTGGAGCTCCTCGTTCGGCACCGCCGACGGGTAAGCCCGCGGCGGTCGCTTGACGGTCACCACACTCAACTCGGCACCAGCCTCGTCCCAAAGTCCCCCGGTGACCATGGGGGCGATCACTGCCGCCCCCGTGGCACCGCTGTCCGCAGGCGGCGATCCTATCGGCAACCGGTCATGGCTCGATCACGGGGAAGAAGAGATCGAACGTGACCAGAAGCGATAGGAGTTCCCGCAGGTCGTCCGTGCCCTGGGCGGACGCGGTGACCGAGCCGTCCGCGAGCGCCGCCTCCAGCAGTGACGGATCGTCGGCGAGACGGGCCAACGTCGCCCGGTCGAGGGAAACGACGTTCGCCCCGTCCGTGCCCTGGGCGTGGTGCAGCGTGCCGTGGGAGAGCTCGACGTGATGCGCCGTGCCCGCGTCGGCGAAGCGCAGGGTGAGGCCCAGCGCGCGGGTGGCGGCCCGCGGGCCGTCGAGGCGGACCGCCAGGAAGTCCAGCAGCATCGAGCCCGGCATGCCCCGCAGCACGTCCGGCTGGAGCGGGGTGCGCAGACCCGGCGCGTTCGGGGTGCCCTGACGCAGCTCCTGCGCGCCCGTCAGGTAGAAGTCCCGCCACGGCCCCGACTCGGCCTGGTAGCCCAGCTGCTCCAGGGTGTCCGCCTGCAGCAGCCGAGCGTGCTCGTTCGACGGGTCCGCGAAGACCACGTGGTTCACCACCTCGGCCACCCAGCGGTAGTCGCCGGCGGCGAAGTCCTCCCGGGCGCGGGCGAGGACCGCGTCCGCGCCGCCCATGTAGGCGACGTAGCGCCGGGCCGCCTCGACCTGCGGCAGCGGGTGCAGATGGGCCGGGTTGGCGTCGAACCAGCCCAGGTACTTCTGGTAGACGGCCTTCGCGTTGTGGTTGACGGTGCCGTAGTAGTCGCGCAGGAAGAACTCGTCCGCCAGCCCCGGCGGCAGCTCCAGCTCCTCGGCTATCTCGGCGGCGACCAGGCCCTCGTTGGCCAGCCGCATCGCCTGGTCGTGCAGGTAGCGGTAGGCGTCGCGCTGCTTGGTCAGGTAGGGGCCGATCTCCTCCTCGCCCCAGCGCGGCCAGTGGTGCGAGGCGAAGACGACGTCGGCGGCCGGCGCGTACACCCGCAGCGCCTCGTCGATGTAGCCGGACCAGGCCAGCGCGTCACGGACCTCGGCGCCGCGCGGCGTGTAGAGGTTGTGCTGGACGGCGGTGCAGTTCTCCGCGAGACACAGCGCCCGGTGCTCCGGCAGCAGGAAGTTCATCTCGGCGGGCGCCTCGGTGCCCGGCGTCACCTGGAACACCATCCGCACGCCGTCGACCAGCAGCTCCGTCCCGGTCTCGCGGACCGTCTCCGTCGGCGGCACCAACCCCCACGTCCCACCGGCGACCTGACGGCCCAGGCCGGTGTCGACGTGGCCGCGCTCGTCCTTCGGCAGCATCAGCCCGTACATGTACAGCGCGCGGCGGCTCATCGCCGTCCCGGCGATCACGTTCTCGGAGACGGCGTGCTCCAGGAAGCCCTCCGGCCCGATGACGCGCACCGCTCCGGAGGCCACCTGCTCGTCGGTGACGACACCGCGGATGCCGGCGAAGTGATCCACATGGCAGTGCGTGTAGATCACGGCGGTGACGGGCCGCTCGTCGGCGAAGTGCGCGCGGAGCGTCGCCAGCGCGGCGGCGGCCGTCTCGGCGGCGGTGAGCGGGTCGACGACGATCCAGCCGTCCGCGCCGCGGACGAAGGTGATGTTCGCCAGGTCGTAGCCGCGCACCTGGTAGACCCCGTCGGTCACCTCGTACAGCCCGTGCAGCGCGTTCAGCCGTGCCTGCCGCCACAGGGAGGGGTTGACCGTCTCGGGCGCCTCGGCCGGGAGGACCGCCACCTCCCCGGTGCGCCGCAGCAGGCCGCGCTCCGCGCGGGCGAAGTCGGTGTCGTCGGCTAGCGGGAGCCGCGCGGCGAGCGCGGCGTGCGCCTTGCGGGTGGCCTCGGTGGCGTTCTTGCGGGGGTCCGTCGTCATGGGGACCAGTAACGCCGCGCGAACACCACGCCGTCCAATACCCGCTGTGCACCGGACCCATAGGCTGCTCCTATGGATGCCCGGCAGCTCTCCTACTTCCTCGCCGTGGTCGAACACGGCGGTTTCACCCGCGCGGCCGACGCCCTCCACCTGGCCCAGCCGTCCCTCTCCCAGGCGATCCGCGCGCTGGAGCGCGAGCTGGGCGCCCGGCTGTTCCAGCGCGCGGGCCGCGGCGTCGTCCTCACCTCCGCGGGCGAGGCCCTGGTCGCACCCGCCCGGCGGGTGGCGCTGGAGCTGGTCGCCGCACGGGAGGCGGTCGCCTCGGTGGTGGGGTTGGTCGCGGGTCGGGTCGACCTCGTGGTCCAGCCGGCGGCGGCGGACGCGGCGGGTGAACTGACGGCGGCCTTCCGGCTGCGTCATCCGGCGGTCACGGTCCGGCTCGTCGAACCGCGGCGGCCTCCGTTCCTGACCCGGGACCTGCGGGAGGGGGACGCGCAGCTGGGCCTGTCCTACCTCCCGGTGACGGAGACTCACGGGCTGGTCGTGGAACCGCTGCGGCAGGTGGAGATGGTCGCGGTCCTGCCGCCGGGCTCCGCGACGGGACCGCTGGAGTTGCGGGAGCTGGCAGACGTCCCGCTGGTCGTCGGCGCACCGGGCACCGCGTGGCGCACGCTCACGGACGGCCTGTTCGCCGAAGCCGGGGTCAGCCCGGTGATCGCGGTGGAGTCCGTGTACCGCGAGGCGGTCGGGCCGCTGATCACGGAGGGCGGGCTGGCCGCGGTGACACACGCGGGGCTGGCCCCGGAGGGCTCGGTGGTCCGGCCGTTGGTGCCACCGGTGCACAGGACGCTGGCGCTGCTGCGCCGTCCCGGCGTGCTCGCGCCCGCAGCGGAAGCCTTCCTGCGGTCGGCCCGGTTGCCGTGCCCCTGAAAAGTACGACTTCCCGATGCGTATAAGGTGAACCGCTGTCAGCCACGGTATGGGGGAGGCCACCAGGTGAGCACCAGCGCCACGACCGGGTTCTGCCGGGTCACCGTCGTCGCACCGGACAGTCGCATCGACGTCGCGCTGCCGGAGGACGTCCCGCTCGCGGACGTGTACCCCGAGGTGCTCCGGCTCTCCGGGCAGACGCAGGCCGAGGGTGCGCCGACCGGCTTCCACCTCGTGCGGCGTGACGGCACCGTCCTGGACAGCAGCCTGCCCCTGCAGGCCCAGCACGTCCGCGACGGCGACCTGCTGAGCCTGCGGCCCTTCGCCGAGTCCCTCGCGCCCGCCGTCTACGACGACGTCGCGGACGCGATCGCCTCCGGCGTCGGGGAGGACCGCAGCCAGTGGGGCCCCGCCCTGATGCGCGGCGCCGGCCTGATCGGCGGCGCGACCGTGCTGCTCCTGCTCGCTTTCGCGCTGTGGTTCTCCGACCTGCAGCACGACATGCACTCCCTGCCCGGCCTCATCGCCGGTCTCTCGGCCGCGGTCCTGATCGCCCTCGCGGGCGTCCGCGCCCGCGTCTACGGCGACCGGGGGGCCGCGCTCGCCCTCGGGCTGGCCTCGCTGCCGCTGGCCCTGCTCGGCGGCACCGGGATCCTCGCGCCCGCCCAGGGCGAGGGGCCCGGCCGGATCCAGTTCCTGGTCGGCTGCATCATCGTGCTGCTGGCCGCGACCCTGCTCGCGGCGCTCCTGCCCAACGGCGACGCCCCGTTCGTCGCCGCCGCGCTCGTCGCCGGGGTGGGCACCGTGGCCACGCTGGTCGGCGTGATCGCCGACGGCTCCGCCCGCGAGGTCGCCGCCGGCGCGGCCGTGGTCGCGGTCGGGCTGGTGGGCTTCCTGCCGTCGCTGTCCTCGCGCTTCGCGCGACTGCCCGTCGGATTCCACGCCCCGGAGCAGCAGCGGTCGACGCTGCGCGGCGCGGAGGCGGAGCGTCCCGCGCTGGACCTGGTCCGCATCGCGACGCAGGCCCGCCGCGGCCACGAGCTGCTCGTCGGCATGGTCGGCGGCTGCGCCGCCGTCGTGCTGGGCAGCAGCGTCGTCCTGGCGTTCACCGACAACACCTGGACGGAGCTGCTCGCACTCGTGCTCGGCGTCTCCACCATGCTGCGGGCGCGGATGTTCACCAACACCGCGCAGGTCATGTGCCTGCTGGTGGCGGGCCTGGGCAGCCTGGTGCTGCTGATCGTCGGCATGGCCCTGCACATGCCGCTCTTCCTGTACACCAACATGCGCGACACCTCCGCGGTGGACATCCGCACCCTGGTCATGGCCGTCGCCATCGCCGCGGGCGCGGCGGTCCTGGTGGCCATCGCGCTGGTGGTGCCGAAGAAGGGTGTCTCCCCGTTCTGGGGCCGCATCCTCGACCTGGTCGACGGCCTCACCCTGGCCGCCCTGGTCCCGATCGCCCTCGCCGTCCTGGACGTCTACGGCACGGTCCGGGGCTTGACTTCCTGACTGGTAGGCTTGACCGCTGGATCGGGCATGCATGCGTGCGTGCCCCGTTCCGCCGCCGAGTACGTCGGACCCTGTGATGAAGACCAGGGACGCTCGGCACACTGATCGTGAAGGAGTGGGCATGGCCCTCGACCAGAGCATCAAGAAGCAGATCATCGCCGAGTACGGCCAGAAGGAGGGCGACACCGGCTCTCCCGAGGTTCAGATCGCGATGCTCAGCCGCCGCATCTCGGACCTGACCGAGCACCTCAAGTTCCACAAGCACGACCACCACTCGCGTCGTGGCCTGCTGCTCCTGGTCGGCCAGCGTCGCCGCCTGCTGCAGTACCTGGCCAAGACCGACATCGAGCGTTTCCGTACGCTGGTGGACCGCCTCGGCATCCGCCGCGGCGCCGCGGGTTCCGCTCGCTAGTCGACCCACTCGGGGGCGGCTTCTCCCAGGGGATCTGGGGGAGCCGCCCTTCGGTGTATCGCAACCACCCCTCGAATGGCGTGGTTGAGCCTTGCGCACGCGTGGGAATGAGACCGTGCGTAAGGTGTGAAGGACAGAAGGGTGCCGCATCCCACACGGGGGTGTGACACCGGACGCGGAGCGTCCACACGCATCCGAGCCAGCGCCAGGCAGGCCGCCGGTCCTCGGTAGTGGCCGCCGGAGAAGCACGAGAGCTTCGACCGGCAGCTTCGATCGAAGACCGGCCAGTTCCAGGCCGCAGCTGCGGACAAGCGCGGGGGCGCTCCACCTAGAGGACAAAAGAAGGAGATCTTCCGGGTGGAAGACAACACCATGCACGAGGCCGTGGCCGTCATCGACAACGGCAGCTTCGGCACCCGCACCATCCGCTTCGAGACCGGCCGCCTTGCCAAGCAGGCCGCCGGTTCCGCGGTGGCCTATCTCGACGACGACACCATGGTCCTCTCCGCGACCAGCGCGTCGAAGCAGCCGAAGGAGCACTTCGACTTCTTCCCGCTGACCGTCGACGTCGAGGAGCGGATGTACGCCGCCGGGCGCATCCCCGGCAGCTTCTTCCGCCGTGAGGGCCGTCCCTCCGAGGACGCGATCCTCACCTGCCGTCTGATCGACCGCCCGCTGCGCCCGTCCTTCGTCAAGGGCCTGCGCAACGAGATCCAGGTCGTCGTGACGGTCATGGCGCTCAACCCCGACCACCTGTACGACGTGGTCGCGATCAACGCCGCCTCCGCCTCCACGCAGCTGGCGGGCCTGCCCTTCTCCGGCCCGATCGGCGGCGTCCGCGTCGCGCTGATCCGCGGCCAGTGGGTCGCCTTCCCGACGCACAGCGAGCTGGAGGACGCCGTCTTCGACATGGTCGTCGCCGGCCGCGCGCTGCCGGACGGCGACGTCGCGATCATGATGGTCGAGGCCGAGGCCACGACCAAGACGATCGAGCTGGTCAAGGGCGGCGCCGTGGCGCCGACCGAGGAGGTCGTGGCCCAGGGCCTCGAGGCCTCCAAGCCGTTCATCAAGGAGCTGTGCCGGGCGCAGGCCGAGCTGGCCGCGCACTCGGCCAAGGCGACCGCCGAGTTCCCGGTCTTCCTCGACTACCAGGACGACGTCCTGGAGGCGCTCACCGCCGCGGTCAAGGACGAGCTGGCCCAGGCGCTCACCATCGGTGGCAAGCAGGCCCGCGAGGCCGAGCTGGACCGCGTCAAGGACCTCGCCGCCGAGAAGCTCCTGCCGGAGTTCGAGGGTCGCGAGAAGGAGATCTCCGCCGCGTACCGCGCGCTGACGAAGAAGCTGGTCCGCCAGCGCATCGTCAAGGAGAAGGTCCGCATCGACGGCCGTGGCATCACGGACATCCGCACCCTGGCCGCCGAGGTCGAGGTCGTCCCGCGCGTCCACGGCTCGGCCCTGTTCGAGCGCGGCGAGACCCAGATCCTGGGTGTCACCACGCTGAACATGCTCCGCATGGAGCAGCAGCTGGACACGCTGGCGCCGGAGACGCGCAAGCGCTACATGCACAACTACAACTTCCCGCCGTACTCCGTCGGTGAGACGGGCCGCGTCGGCTCCCCGAAGCGTCGCGAGATCGGCCACGGCGCGCTCGCCGAGCGTGCGCTGCTCCCGGTCCTGCCGACCCGCGAGGAGTTCCCCTACGCGATCCGCCAGGTCTCCGAGGCGCTGGGCTCCAACGGCTCGACGTCCATGGGCTCGGTCTGCGCCTCGACGATGTCGCTGCTGAACGCGGGTGTCCCGCTGAAGGCCGCCGTCGCCGGTGTCGCCATGGGTCTGATCTCCCAGGAGGTCGACGGCGAGACGCACTACGTCGCGCTGACCGACATCCTCGGTGCCGAGGACGCCTTCGGCGACATGGACTTCAAGGTCGCCGGTACCAAGACCTTCGTCACGGCCCTCCAGCTGGACACGAAGCTCGACGGCATCCCGGCCTCCGTGCTGGCCGCGGCCCTGAAGCAGGCGCACGACGCGCGTCTGCACATCCTCGACGTGATGAACGAGGCGATCGACGTTCCGGACGAGATGTCCCCGAACGCGCCGCGCATCATCACGATCAAGATCCCGGTGGACAAGATCGGTGAGGTCATCGGCCCCAAGGGCAAGATGATCAACCAGATCCAGGAGGACACCGGCGCCGAGATCACCATCGAGGACGACGGCACGATCTACATCGGCGCCTCCGACGGCCCGGCGGCCGAGGCGGCTCGGACGACGATCAACCAGATCGCCAACCCGACCATGCCGGAGGTCGGCGAGCGCTACCTGGGCACCGTGGTGAAGACCACGACGTTCGGCGCGTTCGTCTCCCTCATGCCGGGCAAGGACGGTCTGCTGCACATCTCGCAGATCCGCAAGCTCGCCGGTGGCAAGCGCGTGGAGAACGTCGAGGACGTGCTCGCGATCGGGACCAAGGTCCAGGTCGAGATCGCGGAGATCGACCCGCGCGGCAAGCTCTCGCTGATCCCGGTCGTCGAGGGCGAGGAGGCGGCCGAGGCCGCCGCCGAGGACAAGTAAGCAGTAGCTTGCACACTGCGGCCCGGCTCTTCGAGCCGGGCCGCAGGCCCGTTCAGCGCAACCATCCAAGGACTTTCTCAGTGCCGCAGACAACCGCCCAGGACCAGCGTCCCGGGACGACCAAGACCCTGCTGAAGGGCGTCGACGGCGCCGGGACGGTCCGCAGGACCGTCCTTCCCGGCGGCCTGCGGGTGGTGACCGAGACCCTGCCCACCGTCCGCTCCGCGGCCTTCGGCATCTGGGTCGGTGTCGGCTCCCGGGACGAGACGCCCGTGCTCAACGGCGCCACGCACTACCTGGAGCACCTGCTCTTCAAGGGCACGAAGACGCGCTCCGCGCTCGACATCTCCTCCGCGCTCGACGCGGTCGGCGGCGAGATGAACGCGTTCACCGCCAAGGAGTACACCTGCTACTACGCGCGGGTGCTCGACCGCGACCTGCCGCTCGCCGTCGACGTCGTCAGCGACATGCTGACCGGTTCGCTGGTCCGGCAGGAGGACATCGACACCGAGCGCGACGTCGTGCTCGAAGAGATCGCGATGACCGAGGACGACCCGAGCGACGTCGTCCACGACCTGTTCGCCAGGACCCTGTACGGCGAGTCCCCGCTCGGACGCCCGGTGCTGGGCACCGTCGACACCATCAACGCGCTCACCCGCGACCAGGTGTACGGCTTCTACAAGCGCCGCTACAAGCCCGAACACCTCGTCGTCGCCGCGGCCGGCAACGTCGACCACGCCAAGGTCGTCCGCCAGGTGCAGCGCTGCTTCGAGCAGGCCGGCGCGCTGGGCCGCGAGGACGTCGGCCCCGCCGCGCCCCGTGGCGGCAGCCGCGCGCTGAAGACCGCCGGCAAGGTCGAGATCCTGGACCGCCCGACCGAGCAGGCCCACCTCGTGCTCGGCATGCCCGCGCTCGCCCGCACCGACGACCGGCGCTGGGCGCTCGGCGTGCTGAACTCCGCGCTGGGCGGCGGGATGAGCTCGCGCCTGTTCCAGGAGGTCCGCGAGAAGCGCGGCCTCGCCTACTCGGTGTACTCCTACACCTCCTCCTACGCCGACTCCGGGCTCTTCGGCATCTACGCCGGCTGCCAGCCCAAGCGCGTCGAGGAGGTCCTCAAGATCTGCCGCGAGGAGCTGGAGAAGGTCGCCACCGGCGGCATCACCGACGAGGAGCTCAAGCGGGCGATCGGGCAGATGTCCGGCTCGACCGTGCTCGGCATGGAGGACACCGGCTCGCTGATGTCCCGCGTCGGCAAGGCCGAGCTCGCCTACGGCACCCACCTGTCCGTCGACGAGCTGCTCGGCAAGATCGCGGCCGTCACCCTGGACGACGTCCGGGCCGTGGCCGCTGACGTGCTCGGATCCCTGCGTCCCTCCCTCGCCGTGATAGGACCGGTGGCAGGCAAGCGCGCGTCGCGCCTCGCCGAGGCCATGGCCTGAGACCACTTGATTTGCTAGGAGCCACTGCAATGAGCACGCCGCTGCGGGTCGCCGTCATCGGGGCCAGGGGCCGGATCGGCTCGGAGGCCGTCCGGGCCGTCCAGGCCGCCGAGGACATGGAGCTGGTCGCCGCGCTCGGCCGCGACGACAAGCTGGAGACCCTGGTCGAGTCCGGTGCCCAGGTCGCCGTCGAGCTGACCCACCCCGACGCGGTGATGCGCAACCTGGAGTACTGCACCGCCCAGGGCATCCACGCCGTCGTCGGCACCACCGGCTGGAACGAGGAGCGCCTCGCGCAGCTGGGGGAGTGGCTGAAGGCCTCGCCCGGCACCGGCGTGCTGATCGCCCCCAACTTCTCCATCGGCGCGATCCTCACCATGCGCTTCGCCCAGCAGGCGGCCCGGTTCTTCGAGTCCGTCGAGGTCGTCGAGCTGCACCACACCAAGAAGGCCGACGCGCCCAGCGGCACCGCCACCCGGACGGCCCAGCTGATCGCCGCCGCCCGCGCCGAGGCCGGGCTGCCCCCGCAGGACGACCCGACCACGCACGGCCTGCCCGGCGCGCGCGGCGCGGACGTCGACGGGGTGCCCGTCCACGCGATCCGCCTGCGCGGCCTGCTGGCGCACCAGGAGGTGCTCTTCGGCGGCGTCGGCGAGACGCTGACGATTCGCCACGACTCGTTGCACCACAGTTCGTTCATGCCGGGCATCCTGCTGGGCGCCCGCAAGGTCGTGGAGGCGCCGGGTCTGACCTTCGGCCTCGAGAACTTCCTTTTTGCCGAAGGAGAGTGACGCTGCGATGGTCGCTCGGGTGATGTACTTCGTCGTCACGCTGGCGCTGCTGCTCGGCCTGGCCGTGGTGGCCGCGACCGGCGGGCAGCTGATGGCCAGCGGCAAGGCGGCCGGGGTCGGGATAGGCATCTGCGCCGAGGCCCTGGTCGGCATCGCGCTCTGGTTCGTCTGGAAGACCTACCGCTTCGGCCGGGACAGCCAGCGGCTCTCCCGCCTGCTGGCGGCCGAGGGCGGCCTGCCGGTCGACGAGCTGAAGCACACGCCGGGCGGCGGTATCGACCGGGACTCCGCCGACGCGGTCTTCGCGCGGCGCAAGGCCGAGACCGAGTCCGCGCCGGAGGACTGGCGCAGCTGGTTCCGGCTCGCCGTCGCCTACGCGGACGCCCGGGACACCCCGCGGGCGCGGAAGGCGATGGAGCGGGCGATCAGACTGCAGCAGAGCGAGCACGCGGCAGCCGTGTGACCCGTCGCACCGGGCGGGCGTAGCGCAGCTCGACGAGCATGGCGCCGCCGAACAGCAGCTCGTCGGTGGCGCCGTCGGGCTGCCAGCCGTGCCGCTCGTAGAAGCGGCGGGCCTGCTCGTTGCGCTCCAGGACCCAGAGCGTCAGCGTGTGGAAGCGGTCCTCCGCCAGCCGGCGAGTCGCCGCGTCCAACAGCGCCGCCCCGGTGCCGGTGAACCAGGCATCCGGGTGAACGTAGAGCGCGTGCACCTCGCCGATCCCGGCGCGCTCGCCGCGCGCGGACTCGACGCTCGGGCGTTCGGAGCCGGCGACCACGAAGCCGACGACCCGGTCGTCCCGCTCGGCGACCAGGTAGTGCCGCCCCCGCGGCAGCTCCCGCAGGTACTCGGCCAGGCGTGACGGGGCCGCCGTGGCATCCAGTTCGTCCAGATAGGCGGGTGGGATCACCCCGGCGTAGGCCGCCCGCCACGCATCGAGGCGGACCCGCACCAACGGTGCCGCGTCCGCCTCGACGGCCTCACGGACCGTCAGCTGCATCATCCCTCTCCCTTCGCTGGATAGGCTACTGCGCGGTCGTCCTGGTACCGGCGGTACCAGCATCGGCAGGCTCTTCTCATCCGACGGCGGGCCGGGCCAGAGTCGACCCATGATCGAAAGGAACGTCCCCTTGTCCGAAGAGACCCCCGAGCCCACCTTCCGTGACGACGTCACGGTGGAACTGGTGCGCAGCAGCGCCCAGGACGCCGACGTGCTGTTCGCCGCGCGGGTCTCGACGGCGGGCGAGCAGTCGCTCGAAGAGCTGCAGAAGGACCCGGAGCGCTCCCGGGGCCTGATCAACTTCCTGATGCGGGACCGGCATGGCACGCCGTTCGAGCACAACTCGATGACCTTCTTCGTCAGCGCGCCGATCTTCGTCTTCCGCGAGTTCCACCGGCACCGCGCCGGCTGGTCCTACAACGAGGAGAGCGGCCGCTACCGCGAGCTCCAGCCGGTCTTCTACGTCCCCTCGGCCGAGCGCAAGCTGGTGCAGCAGGGCCGTCCGGGCAAGTACGAGTTCTTCGAGGGCACGCCAGAGCAGCACAAGGCCGTCTCCGAGGCGATGGAGGACTCCTACCGGCAGTCCTACGCCCGCTACCAGGAGATGCTGGCGGCCGGTGTGGCCCGCGAGGTCGCCCGCGCGGTGCTGCCGGTGGGCCTGTTCTCCTCGATGTACGCGACCTGCAACGCCCGCTCGCTGATGCACTTCCTGTCGCTGCGCACCAAGGACGAGCGGGCCACGGTGCCGAGCTTCCCGCAGCGGGAGATCGAGATGGTGGCGGAGAAGATGGAGCGCCTGTGGGGCGGGCTGATGCCGCTCACTCACGAGGCCTTCAACACGCACGGCCGAGTCGCGCCGTAGCGTCGCCCCGGTAACCGCCGTGTCCGGTGGGCTCGTTCGCCCGTTCGGCAAGATTTCCCGTATGTCCCATTTGCGGGATATCTCATGGTTCCCTAATCTCAAAGACACGAGCCCCGGTGCCGCTTGAACCCCCGAGCAGGCGGCACCGGGCTCCTTGCCTGCCCAGACGGTACTGTTGTCCTCCAGCTGGACCGTCTGTGCTAGCCCCTGCCCGCAACGAGTAGCGTTGGACTCATGGCTCCGACCTCCACCCCCGAGACCCCCTTCGGCCGGGCGCTGACCGCGATGGTGACCCCGTTCACCACCGAGGGCGCCCTCGACCTCGAAGGCGCCCAGCGGCTGGCCGTGCACCTGGTCGACGCAGGCAACGACGGCCTCGTCGTCAACGGCACCACCGGTGAGTCCCCGACCACCACCGATGCCGAGAAGCAGGCCCTGGTGCGGGCGGTTCTGGAGGCGGTCGGCGACCGCGCACACGTCGTCGCGGGTGTCGGCACCAACGACACGCACCACACGCTGGAGCTCGCCCGTGAGGCGGAGCAGGCCGGCGCCCACGGCCTGCTGGTCGTGACGCCGTACTACAGCAAGCCCCCGCAGGAGGGCCTGTACCGGCACTTCACCGCCGTCGCTGACGCGACCGGCCTGCCGGTCATGCTCTACGACATCCCCGGCCGCTCCGGCGTGCCCATCGCCACCGAGACCATCGTCCGGTTGGCCGAGCACCCGCGGATCGTCGCCAACAAGGACGCCAAGGGCGACCTCGCCGCCGCCAGCTGGGGCATCGCCCGTTCGGGCCTGGCCTGGTACTCCGGCGACGACATGCTGAACCTGCCGCTGCTCTCGGTCGGGGCCGTCGGCTTCGTGAGCGTCGTCGCCCACGTCGTCGCCCCCGAGCTGCGCGCCATGGTCGACGCGTTCGTCGGCGGTGACATGGCCAAGGCCACCGAGATACACCAGCGACTGCTGCCGGTCTTCACCGGTATGTTCCGTACTCAGGGCGTCATCACGACCAAGGCCGCCCTGAACCTCCAAGGCCTCCCGGCGGGGCCGCTGCGCCTGCCGCTGGTCGAGGCCACCGAGGCGGAGATCGAGCAACTGAGGAGGGATCTCGCCGAAGGCGGGGTACACCTCTGACAACACAGACGTCCACGTCCGTGAGCTCCGACAGGACCTCGGGACGTGATGCAGGACCTGCAGTACCCATCACCACAAGTGACGACGCCGTGCGTACCAGAGCCAGGAAGCTCCGACGGGTACGCGCGGAAAGGAGAACCTTTTGAGTCATCCGCACCCTGATCTGGGCGCCCCGCCGCCGCTGGCGCCGAACGCGCTGCGCATCACCCCGCTCGGCGGTCTCGGCGAGATCGGTCGCAACATGACCGTCTTCGAGTTCGGCGGCCGGCTGCTGATCGTCGACTGCGGCGTGCTCTTCCCCGAGGAGGAGCAGCCCGGTGTCGACCTGATCCTGCCGGACTTCTCGTCCATCCGGGACCGCCTGAACGACATCGACGGCATCGTCCTCACGCACGGCCACGAGGACCACATCGGCGCCGTGCCGTACCTGCTGCGCGAGAAGCCGGACCTCCCGCTGATCGGCTCCAAGCTGACCCTCGCCCTGATCGAGGCCAAGCTCGCCGAACACCGGATCCGGCCCTACACGCTGGAGGTCAAGGAGGGCCAGCGCGAGCGCATCGGCTCCTTCGACTGCGAGTTCATCGCGGTCAACCACTCCATCCCGGACGCGCTGGCGGTCGCCATCCGCACGCCCGCCGGCCTCGTCGTCGCCACCGGCGACTTCAAGATGGACCAGGTGCCGCTGGACCGCCGCCTCACCGACCTGCCGACCTTCGCCCGTCTGGGCGAGGAGGGCATCGACCTCCTGCTGGTCGACTCGACCAACGCCGAGGTCCCCGGCTTCATCGCGCCCGAGCGCGAGATCGGCCCGGTGCTGCAGCAGGTCTTCGACCGCGCCGACAAGCGCATCATCGTCGCCAGCTTCGCCTCGCACGTGCACCGCATCCAGCAGGTCCTGGACACGGCGCACGAGTTCGGGCGCAAGGTGGCCTTCGTCGGCCGCTCGATGGTCCGCAACATGGGCATCGCGCGGGACCTCGGGTACCTGAAGGTGCCCGGGGGCCTCGTCGTCGACGTGAAGACCCTGGAGGACCTGCCGGACGAGGACGTCGTCCTCATCTGCACCGGCTCCCAGGGCGAGCCCATGGCCGCGCTGTCGCGCATGGCCAACCGCGACCACCAGATCCGCATCGTCGAGGGCGACACGGTCATCCTCGCGTCGTCGCTGATCCCGGGCAACGAGAACGCGGTCTACCGCGTGATCAACGGCCTGACCCGGTGGGGCGCCAACGTCGTGCACAAGGGCAACGCCAAGGTGCACGTCTCCGGCCACGCCTCGGCCGGCGAGCTGCTCTACTTCTTCAACATCTGCAAGCCGCGCAACCTCATGCCGGTCCACGGCGAGTGGCGTCACCTGCGTGCCGTCTCCGACCTCGGCCAGAAGACGGGCATCCGCAAGGACCGCATCGTCATCGCCGAGGACGGAGTGGCCGTCGACCTGGTCGACGGCGTCGCGCGCATCGTCGGCAAGGTGCAGGCGGGCTACGTCTACGTCGACGGCCTCTCGGTCGGCGAGGTGGGCGAGGGCTCGCTGAAGGACCGCCGAATCCTCGGGGACGAGGGCATCATCACCACCTTCATGGTCGTGGACTCCTCGACCGGCAAGGTGCTGAGCGGCCCGAACATCCAGGCCCGCGGCTCCGGCATCGACGACGACGCCTTCGGTCCGGCGATTGCGAAGATCCAGGAAGCGCTGAACCGCTCGGCGCAGGACGGCGTCCTGGAGACCCGCCAGATCCAGCAACTGGTGCGTCGCACCCTCGGCAAGTGGGTCTCGGACACGTACCGTCGCCGGCCGATGATCCTGCCGATGGTCGTCGAGGTCTGATCGCCCGAACGGGTGACGGGGGTTCGCGGGTCGATTTGACTTGACCTGCGGGCCCCCGTACTGTTTAGCAAGTTGTCCCGCCCGCTGAGCGGGTGTCGGGGCAGCCAACCCCCTCGAATCTGATCGTACGAATGGTTCATTCGTGCTGCAATTTTCGAATCTGGTTGACGGATTTGGTTCCGACCAAAGAAATCAGCTAGAGTTTCACTCGTCGGAACGGGCCGGAGCGAAAAGCGAAGGCCGGAAGTTCTGATAGAGTAGAAAACGAAGGAAGCGCCCGG